>DATKZN010000206.1:0-30539 GCA_035527955.1 Gammaproteobacteria bacterium | reverse complement strand
GGCAGCGAAACTATCACGACTGGCCGGGTGCGCCAACTAATCCCGCTGCACAAGGTGCAAGCTGTGGCGACGGCTTGGCACTCTATCCCCTGGAGTGCCAGATGATCTATCATGTCCGGCAGGACATCGAAGCTGATCAATAGCATGAGCGATTCACCTACAGAACTTTCAGAACGCGCGCAGCAGATGCTCCGGGCGCTTATCGATCATTACGTCCGTGACGGCCAGCCGGTCGGTTCGCGCACGCTGGCGCGCGACGCCGGTCTGAAGCTGTCGCCGGCAACCGTCCGCAACGTCATGTCCGACCTCGAGGAGCTGGGCTTCGTGACCTCGCCGCATACCTCGGCCGGCCGCGTGCCGACGGTGCAGGGTTACCGCTTCTTCGTGGATACCCTGCTGTCGGTGCAGCCGCTGGAAGCGCGTGCGCTGGATCGGATGCGCGCCGAACTGAAGCTGGACCAGACGCCCAAGGGCCTGGTGGAGTCGGCCTCGAGCCTGCTGTCAGGGATTACCCGACTCGCCGGCGTGGTGACCCTGCCCAAGCACGACCACCCGCTCTTCAAGCGCGTCGAATTCCTGCCACTGTCCGAACATCGCGTGCTGGCCATCCTCGTGACCGGCGAGGACGAGGTGCAGAACCGGGTACTCAGGACGGAGCGGGAATGCAGTGCGTCCGAGCTGCAGCAGGCCTCGAACTATCTTAACGAGCTGTTTGCCGGCAAGGATCTTGCCGAGGTGCGCGCCACCCTGCTGCACGAGATGCAGGAAACGCGCTCCAACATGGACGAGATGATGCGCACGGCGATGCAGATGGCCGACCAGGTCCTGGAGCGGAACCGCGACGAGGATGTCATCATGGCCGGCCAGACCAACCTGATGGAATTCCAGGAGCTGTGCGACATCGACAAGCTCCGCAGGCTGTTCGAGGCCTTCAACCACAAGCGCGATATCCTGCACCTGCTTGACCAGTGCGTGCATGGCGAGGGTATCCAGATTTTCATTGGCGAGGAGTCCGGTTACCAGATGCTGGATGAGTGCAGCATGGTGACCGCGCCCTACAGCGTCAATGGCCGTGTGCTCGGGGTGCTGGGAGTCATCGGGCCCACACGCATGGCGTATGATCGGGTGATCCCGATCGTCGATGCCACTGCCCGATTGCTCGGTGCTGCCTTGAATACCAAGGAATAAGCCCCATATCCTCGGCAGCGACCGGCAACCTGACGGGTATGTCCTTCCGGATGCGTGCGAAAAATTTCAGGAACAGGGAGTAACTCTATGGCAGAGAAAGAAAACGGCCTGGAAGGCACGGCCGTCGACGCGGCCGGCAGCATGGTTGAGGAGAGCGGGGCCATCGTGCCGGAGCATGCCGAGCTGACCGCGTTACTCGAAGATGCGCGCGGCAAGGCGGATGCCCACTGGGACCAGTGCCTGCGCCTGCAGGCCGAAATCGACAACCTGCACAAGCGTTCCGAGCGCGATCTGGCCAATGCCCACAAATTCGCGCTGGAGCGGTTTGCCGCCGAGCTGCTGCCGGTTCGTGACAGCATGGAGATGGGGTTGGCCGCATTCGATGCCGAAGGTGCCGACATCGGCAAGCTGCGCGAGGGTGTGGAACTGACCCTGCAGATGTTGACCGGCGCCATGGACAAGTTCCGGATCCAGGAAGTGAATCCCATGGACGAACCGTTCAACCCGGAGTTTCACCAGGCCATGTCGATCCAGGAGCGCAGCGACGTCGCGCCGAACACGGTGGTCACGGTGGTGCAGAAAGGCTACCTGCTGAACGAACGCCTGATCCGTCCGGCCATGGTCATTGTCTCGAAGGCGCCGCCGGGCTGACCCGTGCCGCAGGCTTGATTTCGCGTGCCAACGCCCCCACTTACAGGGTAATGGCAAATTAATTCAATTACCAAATAATACATGTACTTACATGGAGATTAGAGAAAATGGGCAAGATTATCGGAATTGACCTGGGCACGACCAACTCCTGCGTCGCCGTGATGGAGGGTGGCAAGGCCAAGGTGATCGAGAACAGCGAGGGTGATCGCACCACGCCGTCCATTGTCGCCTATGTCGACAACAACGAGGTGCTGGTCGGCCAGGCCGCCAAGCGCCAGGCGGTGACCAATCCGCACAACACCCTGTACGCGGTCAAGCGCCTGATCGGTCGCCGCTTCCAGGAAGACGTGGTGCAACGCGACATCGACCTGGTGCCCTACAAGATCGTCAAGGCCGATAATGGCGATGCCTGGGTCGAGGCCCATGGCAAGCGCATGGCGCCGCCGGAAGTCTCCGCGCGCGTGCTGCAGAAAATGAAGTCTACCGCGGAAGATTACCTGGGTGAGCCGGTCACCGAGGCAGTGGTGACCGTGCCCGCCTACTTCAACGACTCCCAGCGCCAGGCGACCAAGGACGCCGGCCGCATCGCCGGCCTGGACGTGAAACGCATCATCAACGAGCCGACCGCCGCGGCGCTGGCCTACGGTATGGACAAGAAGCGCGGCGACTCCAAGATCGCCGTGTATGACCTGGGTGGCGGCACCTTCGATATCTCCATTATCGAGATCGCCGACGTCGACGGCGAACACCAGTTCGAGGTGCTGTCCACCAACGGTGACACCTTCCTGGGTGGCGAGGATTTCGACAATCGCCTGATCGACTACCTGGCAGACCAGTTCAAGAAGGACCAGGGCATGGATCTGCGCGGTGACCCGCTCGCCATGCAGCGCCTGAAGGAAGGCGCCGAGAAGGCCAAGATCGAGCTGTCCTCCAGCCAGCAGACCGATGTGAACCTGCCGTACATAACGGCCGATGCCAGCGGTCCGAAGCACCTGGCCATGAAGCTGACGCGCACCAAGCTGGAATCGCTGGTCGAGGAACTGATCGATCGCACCATCGAGCCGTGCAAAATGGCGCTGAAAGACGCCGGACTGTCGGCGAAGGACATCGATGAAGTCATCATGGTCGGTGGCCAGACCCGCATGCCCAAGGTGCAGGAGATGGTGAAGAATCTCTTCGGCAAGGAGCCGCGCAAGGACGTCAATCCGGACGAGGCCGTGGCCGTGGGTGCGGCCATCCAGGGCGGTGTGCTGGGCGGCGAGGTCAAGGACGTGCTGCTGCTGGACGTCACCCCGCTGTCGCTGGGCATCGAAACCCTCGGTGGTGTCATGACCAAGCTGATCGACAAGAACACCACTATCCCGACCAAGGCAAACCAGGTGTTCTCGACGGCCGACGACAACCAGACCGCGGTGACCGTGCACGTGCTGCAGGGTGAGCGCGAGATTGCCTCGGCCAACAAGTCGCTCGGGCGCTTCGACCTGGGCGATATCCCGCCGGCGCCGCGCGGTGTGCCGCAGATCGAGGTGACCTTCGACATCGATGCCAACGGCATCATGCATGTGTCCGCCAAGGACAAGGCGAGCGGCAAGGAGACGTCCATCCAGATCAAGGCCTCCAGCGGCCTGTCGGACGATGAGGTCGACCGGATGGTCAAGGATGCCGAGGCGCATGCCGGCGAGGACCGCAAGTTCCACGAACTGGTGGACGCGCGCAACAAGGCTGACGGCCTGATCCACGCGACCAACAAATCCCTCAAGGACCTGGCTGACAAGGTGGAGGCCGGCGAGAAGCAGGAGATCGAGTCTGCCATCGAGGCGCTGCAGGAAGCCATGAAGGGTGATGACAAAGACGCCATCGAACAGAAGACCGAGGCACTGGCCGAGAAATCCGGCAAGCTGGCGGAGCGGGTCTACAAGGAACAGGCGGCACAGGGCGAGGCGGCCGGCGGTGATGCCAAGGCCGCGGGTGCGGCGGGCGGTGACGACGACGTCGTGGACGCCGAGTTCGAGGAAGTGAAGGACGCCGACAGCAAGTAATACCCTGCAGTATCGGTATTCCCGCGGATCCGGGCCGGCGCAGCCGGTCCGGATCCAATGCCGCGCCGGGCCGGGGACAGACCCCGTTTTCCGCCCCCTGAACTGATCAGGATACGGAACACGGGGTCTGTCCGCATTGTGAGGAACGAATGTCAAAACGCGATTACTACGAGGTGCTTGGCGCTTCCAAAAATGCCAGCGAGGCCGATCTGAAAAAGGCCTATCGCCGCGCTGCGCAGAAACATCACCCGGATCGCAATCCGGACAACAAGGAAGCCGAGGACAAATTCAAGGAATGCAAGGAGGCCTGGGAGGTCCTGAGCGATTCGCGCAAGCGTGCCGCCTATGACCAGTTCGGCCATGCCGGCGTGGATCCCTCCATGGGCGGTGGTGGCGGCGGCTACGGGCCGGCCGGGGCCGGCGCGGGCTTCAGTGATATCTTCGGCGACGTGTTCGGCGATATCTTCGGTGGCGGGCGTGGCGGCGGTGCGCGTGGTGGCCAGCGTGTCTACCGCGGTTCGGACCTGCGCTACAACCTGGAGCTTTCGCTGGAAGACGCGGTAGCCGGTACCGAGGTCAAGATCCGCGTGCCGACGCTGGTCGGCTGTACCGAATGCGGCGGCAGCGGCGCGAAAAAGGGCAGCGAGCCCAAGACCTGCACCACCTGCGGCGGGCACGGCCAGGTGCGCATGCAGCAGGGTTTCTTCTCCCTGCAGCAGACCTGCCCCCACTGCCAGGGCAGCGGCACCATCATTTCAGATCCCTGCGCTACCTGTCATGGCAAGGGCCGGGTACAGGAGCGCAAAACGCTGTCCGTGAAGGTGCCAGCCGGTGTCGATACCGGTGACCGCATCCGCCTGGCCGGCGAGGGCGAGGCCGGTGAGAACGGCGGTCCGCCCGGCGATCTCTATGTGCAGATACAGGTCAAGCCGCATCCGATCTTCAAGCGCGACGAAAACAATCTCTACTGCGAGGTGCCGATCAGCTTCGTGACCGCGGCGCTGGGCGGCGAGCTCGAGGTGCCGACCCTGAACGGCCGCGTCACGCTGAAGATCCCGTCCGAGACGCAGACCGGCAAGATGTTCCGTATGCGCGGCAAGGGAGTGAAACCGGTGCGTGGCGGCCCCGTCGGCGACCTGCTGTGCCGGGTCAGCGTGGAGACACCGGTCAGGCTGACGCGCCGGCAGAAGGAACTGCTGCAGGAATTTTCCGGCGAGATGGATCAGGGCGGCAGCCACCACAATCCGCAGGCGCATTCCTGGCTGGACGGCGTGAAGAAGTTCTTCGACGGCCTGGGCGGCTAGCATCAAGAATTTTTTTCGCGCGCGGTATTCCGGTGAGTTCAATTCCAGAATGTATGTCAGGTTCCGCCTGACGGCGGGTTACTTTTCTTTGCTTCGCCAAAGAAAAGTAACCAAAAGAAAGGCGACCCCGAAGGCTTGCCCGGCCATTCATCTTCGATGACTGTCCGGGTTCCCTGCGCTTCTCGGTATTTCGGGCGCTCGTCGAACTCGCAGCACTTGCTGCGCCATTCTGGCTAGCAAGCGCAGCTCGACAAGGCGACTCGCTCGATCCCGAAATACCTGCGATGCTCGGCTGCGCCCGACGGGGCTCATGGTGCCACCCCATGCCCCGTGGGCCGCGCCGAGTACCGCAGCCAGGCCGGGATAAAGGCGCGCACCCTGTCCGAGGCAAGCCGGAGCGGGATGGTAATCCCGCTCCGGCTCCGGGTTGTGTGCGCCCCCGGCCTGGCGAGGAACGCAGGGCAAGGCTGCGAAGCGGCCTTGTAGTACATCCCGGCGCGGGCATCGGGTACCCTTCTCTTTGGGTACTTTCTCTTGGGCACACAAGAGAAAGTACCTCGCCCTTCAGGGCGAAACCTTGCGTAGATGAACAAGGAAAAACGATTGGGTTTTGAGTTTCCTCTGTGTACCCTGTGCCCTCTGTGGCGAACCAGACATAAACGGGGACACGCATGACACGCATCGCAATCGCCGGCGCGGCCGGCCGCATGGGCCGCAACCTGATCCAGGCCTGTAACGATACCGAGGGCATGGTGCTGGCTGCGGCACTGGAGCACCCCGAACATCCGCTGCTCGGCAGCGATGCCGGCGAGCTGGCCGGCATCGGCCAGACCGGGGTGACGCTGGGTGCGGATATCAATGCCGTGCTGGATGCGTTCGAGGTGCTGATCGATTTCACCCGTCCCGAGCCGACGCTGGCGAACCTGGCAGCCTGTCGCCAGGCCGGCAAGCGTATGGTCATCGGCACCACCGGCTTCAGCGATGCGCAAAAGATGCAGATTGCCGACGCGGCCCGCGATATCGCAGTCGTCTTCGCGCCGAACATGAGCGTCGGCGTCAACCTGTGCCTGAAGCTGCTCGATCTGGCGGCGCGCGTGCTGGGTGACGAGGTCGATATCGAGATCATCGAGGCGCATCATCGTCACAAGGTCGATGCACCGTCCGGCACCGCGCTGCGCATGGGCGAGGTGGTCGCCGCGGCACTGGGCCGCGACCTGAAGGACTGTGCCGTGTACGGACGCGAAGGGCACACCGGCGAGCGTGCGCGCAAGACCATCGGCTTCGAGACCATTCGGGCTGGCGATATCGTCGGCGAGCATACCGTGATGTTCGCCGGCAGCGGCGAGCTCGTGGAGATCACCCACAAAGCCACCAGCCGCATGACCTTCGCCAGCGGTGCAGTGCGTGCCGCCGGCTGGCTGCCGGCGCAGGCAGCCGGGCTGTTCGATATGCAGGACGTTCTCGGCCTGCGCTGAGACGTTCGTAGCGTGGAAATGCTGCCCTGACAGCATTTTTCCGTTATTTTTCCGGACCGCATGCGACTGGGACGGCGCACGGCCGTGATTCCGGTAGCAGCATAGACAGCCGCCAATTCAATCCGTACAATTCACGCCAGAAATTCGGGTATGACAGACAAGCACACCAAAACGGGAGGGGTCTTCGTGAACCCTCCCGTTTTCTACGAGTAGCGGAGGTTTCCTTGAGGAAAGCGGCCCTTCTGGCGCTTGCAGACGGAAATATTTTCCGGGGTGTTGCTATTGGAGTCGAGGGGCAGGTGACTGGTGAGGTGGTGTTCAATACCTCGATGACCGGTTACCAGGAAATCCTGACCGATCCTTCCTATGCGCGACAGATCGTCACGCTGACCTATCCCCACATCGGTAATGTCGGTACCAATGCCGAGGACGAAGAGGCGGACAGCATACATTGTGCCGGCCTGGTGATCCGCGATCTGCCACTGCTGGCCAGCAGCTGGCGCAGCGAAGCATCGCTCGAAGCGTACCTGGCTGACCGTGGTGTCGTCGGTATCGCCGATATCGATACCCGGCGTCTGACACGCATCCTGCGCGAGCAGGGCGCACAGGGCGGCTGCATCGTGGCCGGCGCAGCGCCTGACGCGGATGCGGCTATCGCCGCGGCGCGCGCATTCCCCGGCCTCAAGGGCATGGACCTCGCGAAGGAGGTGACCACTGCCGAGCGCTACGCGTGGCGCCAGGGCACCTGGTCGCTGGACGGCGGCCTGCCGGATGAACGGACGGACGAGGAACTGAACTGGCACGTGGTCGCGTACGATTTCGGCATCAAGCGCAATATCCTGCGCATGCTCTCGGCACGCGGCTGCCGGGTGACGGTGGTGCCGGCCCAGACGCCGGCCAGCGAGGTGCTGGCATACCGGCCGGACGGGATTTTCCTCTCCAACGGGCCGGGTGATCCGGAACCGTGCGACTATGCCATCAGCGCCATCCGCGAGCTGCTTGGCAGCGGTATCCCGGTGTTCGGCATCTGCCTCGGTCACCAGCTGCTGTCGCTGGCGAGCGGCGCGCGCACCGTCAAGATGAAATTCGGTCATCACGGTGCCAATCACCCGGTCCAGGACCTGGATAGCAGGCGCGTGATGATCACCAGCCAGAACCATGGTTTCGCGGTTGACGACGCCACGCTGCCGGATACCCTCGTGGCGACACACCGTTCGCTGTTCGACCAGTCACTGCAGGGCGTGGCACGCACCGATTGCCCGGCGTTCAGTTTCCAGGGTCATCCGGAGGCAAGCCCCGGTCCGCACGATGTGGCGCCGCTGTTCGACCGCTTTATCGAAATGATGGAATCGCGGCAGTAGCCGCGCAGGTCAGTTGAAAACATTTTCTCGCGCAAAGACGCAAAGGCGCCAAGGAAAAAACACGGTTATTTGAATGCCAAATCAAACGAAACCTGGAAATACGATATTTGCTGTACGGCCTGATGCTGGCTGCAGGTATGGATTTGGTTTTCTTTGCGCCTCTGCGCCTCTACGCAATTGCTCCATGCATTGCTCTCGGCTCTGGCCTCCTGCTTCGCTCTACCGAGTCCATCCCTGGACTCGTACCTCCTACATCCCTGTAGTCGTGCGCGAGACAGATTTTTATCGCTAGACAGCCATGCCGAAAAGAACCGACATCCACAGCATCCTGATCATCGGCGCGGGTCCCATCGTGATCGGGCAGGCGTGCGAATTCGACTACTCCGGCGCGCAGGCCTGCAAGGCGCTGCGCGAGGCGGGCTACCGCGTGGTGCTGGTGAATTCAAACCCTGCCACCATCATGACCGACCCGGACATGGCCGACGCGGTGTACATCGAGCCCGTGCAGTGGCAGACGGTCGCGCGCATCATCGAGAAGGAACGTCCGGACGTGCTGCTGCCGACCATGGGTGGGCAGACTGCGCTGAACTGCGCGCTCGACCTGGTGCGCGAAGGCGTGCTGGCGCAACACGGTGTCGAGCTGATCGGCGCCAGCCGCGAGGCCATCGACATGGCCGAGGATCGCGGGCTGTTCCGCGATGCCATGACCGACATCGGCCTGTTGACGCCGAAGGCCTACGTCGTGCATAGCATGGAGGAGGCGCAGCAGGTACATGCCTCGCTCGGTTTTCCTCTCATCATCCGGCCCTCGTTCACCATGGGCGGAAGCGGCGGCGGTATCGCCTACAACAGGGAGGAGTTCGTCGCGATCTGCGAACACGGGCTCGACCTGTCGCCGACCAATGAGGTGTTGCTGGAGGAATCCATTCTCGGCTGGAAAGAGTTCGAGATGGAGGTGGTGCGCGACCGCAACGACAACTGCATCATCATCTGCTCGATCGAGAACCTCGATCCCATGGGCGTGCATACCGGCGATTCCATTACGGTGGCGCCGGCGCAGACCCTGACCGACAAGGAATACCAGTTGATGCGCAACGCATCCCTGGCGGTGTTGCGCAAGATCGGTGTGGAAACCGGCGGCTCCAACGTCCAGTTCGCCATCAACCCGGATGACGGCCGCATGGTGGTCATCGAAATGAACCCGCGCGTGTCGCGTTCCTCCGCGCTGGCGTCCAAGGCCACCGGCTTCCCGATCGCCAAGGTCGCGGCCAAGCTGGCGGTTGGCTACACGCTGGACGAGCTCAGCAACGAGATCACTGGCGGTGCGACGCCGGCGTCCTTCGAGCCGACCATCGATTATGTGGTGACCAAGGTGCCGCGCTTCACCTTCGAGAAATTTCCCCAGGCAGATCCGGTGCTGGGCACGCAAATGAAGTCGGTGGGCGAGGTCATGGCCATCGGCCGCACCTTCCAGGAATCCCTGCAAAAGGCGCTGCGCGGTCTCGAGACCGGCAAGGACGGGCTCGATGAGGCGTTCGACCTGTCCACTGCAGATGCGCGCGCCGCGCTGCGCACGGAACTCGGCATCGCACGGCCGGAACGCCTGTGGTACGTCGCCGACGGATTCCGTGCCGGCATGTCACAGCAGGACCTGTACGAACTGACCGCCATCGATCCCTGGTTCCTCGCCCAGATCGAGGACCTGGTGAGAACCGAAGACGGCGTGCGCGGCCGCCCGCTTGAAGAGCTCGACGCCCCCGCCCTGCGTGCCCTGAAGCGCAAGGGCTTCTCGGACCGGCGCCTGGCCCGGCTGCTCGGGATCAGCGAGAGTGCCATGCGCAGCCACCGCCACGACCTGAACGTGCGGCCGGTGTACAAGCGCGTGGATACCTGCGCCGCCGAGTTCTCGACCGCCACGGCCTACATGTATTCGACCTACGAGGAAGAGTGCGAGGCGGCGCCGTCGACACGCGACAAGATCATTGTGCTGGGCGGCGGTCCGAACCGCATCGGCCAGGGCATCGAGTTCGACTATTGCTGCGTGCATGCGGCACTGGCCTGTCGCGAAGACGGTTTCGAGACCATCATGATCAACTGCAACCCGGAAACGGTTTCCACGGACTATGACACATCCGATCGACTGTATTTCGAACCGGTGACACTGGAGGATGTGCTGGAGATCATCCATCTCGAACAGCCGAAGGGTGTGATCGTGCAGTACGGCGGCCAGACCCCGCTCAAGCTGGCGCACGGCCTGGAGGCCAACGGTGCACCGATCATCGGCACCTCGGCCGACGCCATTGATTACGCGGAAGACCGCGAACGTTTCCAGCAGATGGTGATCAAGCTCGGCCTGCTGCAGCCGCCCAACCGTATCGCCTCGACCACGGAGCAGGCCATGGCGCTCGCCGACGAGGTCGGCTACCCGCTGGTGGTGCGGCCGTCCTACGTGCTGGGCGGGCGCGCGATGGAGATCGTCTATTCGTCTGAAGACCTGGCACGCTACATGCGCGAGGCGGTACAGGTGTCGAACGATGCGCCGGTGTTGCTCGACCATTTCCTCGATGACGCGGTGGAGGTGGACGTCGACGCGATTTGTGACGGCAGGGACGTGCTGATCGGCGGCATCATGGAACATATCGAGCAGGCCGGTGTGCATTCAGGCGACTCTGCCTGCTCATTGCCACCCTATACCCTTAGCGAGTCCGTGCAGCAGCGCATGTGCGACCAGGTCGGCCGCATGGCCATGGAGCTCAAGGTGTGCGGCCTGATGAATACCCAGTTCGCCATCAAGGGCGAGGATATCTATCTCATCGAGGTCAACCCGCGTGCCTCGCGAACCGTGCCGTTCGTGTCCAAGGCGACCGCGCTGCCGCTGGCCAAGATCGCGGCCCGCGTCATGACCGGCAAGAGCCTCGCGGAGCAGGGTGTGACCGGCAGGGTGCGCCCCGGTTATTACTCGGTCAAGGAGGCGGTCTTCCCGTTCATCAAGTTCCAGGGCGTGGACCCGCTGCTCGGGCCGGAGATGAAATCGACCGGTGAGGTGATGGGCATCGGGCGCACCTTCGGCGAGGCCTTCGCCAAGTCGCAGATGGGCGCCGGCAACACCGTACCGGCCGGTGGTACTGCCTTTCTCAGCGTACGGCGGGATGACCGTGCTGCCGTGGTGCGGCTGGCACGTGACCTGCTCAACCAGGGTTTCCGGCTGGTCGCCACGCGCGGTACCGCGACCGCCATCCGGGCGGACGGCATTGAATGCGACATCGTCAACAAGGTGATGGAAGGTCGTCCGCATATCGTGGACATGATCAAGAACGGCCAGATCGACCTGATCGTGAACACCACCGAGGGCAAACAGGCGATTGCCGATTCCTTTACAATTCGCAGGAGTGCCCTGCAGCACAAGGTCTCCTACAGCACCACCCTGGCAGGCGCGCGTGCCACCTGCATGGCACTCGATTACCTCAACACGGGCAGCGTCAACAGCCTGCAGGACCTGCACCGGGAGATAAAGCGATGACCTCTAAAGTGCCGATCACTGCGCGCGGTGCCGAAAAACTCCGCGAGGAGCTGGTGCGACTGAAAACCGTTGACCGTCCGCGCATTATTGCGGCCATTGCCGAGGCGCGTGCGCACGGCGACCTCAAGGAAAACGCGGAATACCACGCCGCCCGCGAGCAGCAGAGCTTCGCCGAGGGGCGCATCAAGGAAATCGAAAGCAAGCTCAGTCACGCGCACATCGTCGATATCAGCACGCTGGATGCCAACGGCAAGGTGGTATTCGGTTGTACCGTCGAGCTGTTCGACGAGGACAGCGAGGAGACCGTGGTCTACCAGATCGTCGGCGAGGACGAGGCGGATATCAAGGTCGGCATGATCTCGATCAATTCGCCGATCGCCCGCGGCCTGATCGCCAAGCTCGAAGGTGACGTCGTGACCGTGATCGTGCCCGGCGGCGAGCGCAATTTCGAAATCGTCGAAGTTCGTTATATCTAGCAGCTGCTCCTGTCCTTGGCATTTAACCGGCAACAACTGTTATCCGCGCTCGAACGCGTCCTGCTGACCCTGTGGGTCGGCAGCCTGTGGGTGACCGGATTCATGGTGGCGCCGGTGCTGTTTGCCCGCCTGGATGACCGGGCGCTGGCGGGCACGCTGGCCGGCGAGCTGTTCGGCCTTGCCGCCTGGCTCGGGCTGGCCTGTGGACTCGCGCTGCTGGTCGTCGGTTATGTGCGTGGCGTCAGGGGCGGCTGGCGGTCGTGGGTGACGGTCGGCATGCTGGTGCTGGTGGCGGTGGGGCAATTCGTGCTTGCCCCGATGATCGCGGACCTGCGGGTGGCGGGGCTGTCGGGATCGCCTCGTTTCGGCCAGTTACACGGCATCGCCAGCCTGCTGTTCCTGCTGACGGCGCTGCTGGGGCTGGGTCTGGTGGCCGCCGGGCCGGAGCACGGGAATCAGTCCGTCGCTTCCCGGTAGATGAGCGCGATGTGGCCGACCGCCTGTACCAGCTCTGCGCCGCTGGCAGCGCACAGCTGCCCTATGATGTCCCTGCGCGTGTCCCGGTCGGCGCTGGAGATTTTCACTTTCATCAATTCATGGTGTTCCAGCGACAGTTCGATTTCACGCAGTACGGCCGCGCTGAGCCCGGCGTTGCCGATGCTCACGACCGGTTTCAGGGTATGGCCGCGGCCGCGTAATTCGCGTTTGAGTTTTTCGGTCAGAGCCATGCTGTACGTCCTGGATGTGCTAGGTTAGGGCAGGGTGGCCAGTACCTGATCGAAGGGTGCTGTGCCAGCCGCATGTTAAATCAGACGGCCGGCGAATGGTAATGGAACCGGTGCCTGCGCGGGAATCCGTGCGCGGCGCATGCCAGGCGTCACCGGACAGTACGGAATATGGGCAGAAGCAAGAGCAGTCACAACTGGCTCAGGTCGCATTTTGACGATGAATTCGTGAAGCGCGCGCAGCGCGAGGGCTACCGCTCGCGCGCGGTTTACAAACTGGACGAAATCCAGCGCAAGGACCGCATCCTGAAACCCGGCATGACCATCGTCGACCTCGGCGCGGCGCCGGGCGGCTGGTCCCAGTACGCGGGCCGGCTGCTCGCCGGCAAGGCGCGCCTGGTCGCGCTCGACATCCTGCCCATGGAGGCATTGCCCGGTGTAGAGTTCATCCAGGGTGACTTCCGCGAAGACGCGGTCCTTGAAATGCTCATGACGACACTCGACGGAACCCCGGTGCACCTTGTAATGTCGGATATGGCACCCAATATCAGCGGTATGGAGGCAGTCGACATCCCGCGCAGTATGTACCTGGTGGAACTGGCGATCGATTTCGCGGATCAGGTACTGGGTGAGGGCGGCAGTTTGCTGTTCAAGGCCTTCCAGGGTGAAGGGTTCGAGGCGGTGCTGGCGGACGTACGTGCAAAATACGACAAGGTATTGATACGCAAGCCGAAAGCGTCGCGCCCGCGGAGCCGTGAAGTGTACTTACTGGCACAGGGCCGACGTGACTCGAATGTGTCATAATTACTAAAGCCATGTATTTGGCGGGCCGAGACAGGGTGTTGAGGCGCGCGTTAGAGAATAATTCGAGGAAACCGGTTTGAACGATCTCGCAAAGAATCTTCTGCTCTGGATAGTCATCGCCATCGTGCTGATGTCGGTATTCAACAATTTTGGCCCGAAGACTGCCAGCCAGCAACAGCTCAACTATTCGGACTTCATCGCCGAGGTGCAGCAGGGCCAGGTGCAACGTGTCGAGATCGAGGGTCACACCGTGAAGGGTGTGCGCGCCGACGGCAGCCAGTTCATCACCCAGACACCGCCGGATGATCCCAAGATGGTGGACGACCTGCTGAGCAACAAGGTCGATGTCAAGGTGGTCGAATCCAACCAGCACGGCCTGCTGATGACGATCTTCATCAACTGGTTCCCGATGCTGCTGCTGATCGGTGTGTGGATTTTCTTCATGCGCCAGATGCAGGGTGGCGGTGCCGGTCGTGGTGCCATGTCGTTCGGCAAGAGCAAGGCACGCATGCTTGGCGAGGACCAGGTCAAGATCACCTTTGCCGATGTCGCCGGTGTCGAGGAAGCCAAGGAAGAGGTCGGTGAACTGGTCGAGTTCCTGCGCGAGCCGGGCAAGTTCCAGCGCCTCGGCGGCAAGATCCCGCGCGGCATCCTGATGGTCGGTTCGCCGGGCACCGGCAAGACGCTGCTGGCCAAGGCCATCGCCGGCGAGGCCAAGGTGCCGTTCTTCACCATTTCCGGTTCCGACTTCGTCGAGATGTTCGTCGGTGTCGGCGCCTCGCGCGTGCGCGACATGTTCGAGCAGGCCAAGAAGCATGCGCCCTGCATCATATTTATCGACGAGATCGACGCGGTCGGCCGTCATCGCGGCGCCGGTCTGGGCGGCGGGCATGACGAGCGCGAGCAGACCCTCAACCAGTTGCTGGTGGAGATGGATGGCTTCGAGGGTAACGAGGGCGTGATCGTGATTGCCGCGACCAACCGCCCCGACGTGCTCGATCCGGCACTGCTGCGCCCGGGCCGCTTCGACCGCCAGGTGGTGGTGCCGCTGCCTGACGTGCGCGGCCGCGAACAGATTCTCAGGGTACACATGCGCAAGGTGCCGATTTCCGATGATGTGAAGGCAAGCATTATCGCGCGCGCCACACCGGGTTTCTCCGGCGCCGACCTGGCCAACCTGGTCAACGAGGCCGCACTGTTTGCCGCGCGCGGCAACAAGCGCCTGGTCGACATGGAAGACCTGGAAAAGGCCAAGGACAAGATCATGATGGGTGCGGAACGCCGCTCCATGGTGATGAGCGAGGATGAAAAGAAACTCACTGCCTATCACGAGGCGGGGCACGCCATCGTCGGCCGCTCCATGCCCTCGCATGACCCGGTGTACAAGGTCACTATCATCCCGCGCGGTCGGGCGCTGGGTGTCACCATGTTCCTGCCGGAAGCGGACCGCTACAGTCACAGCAAGGAATTCCTGGAAAGCCAGATCTGCAGCCTGTTCGGCGGCCGTATCGCCGAGGAGCTGGTGTTCGGTCCTGACAAGGTGACCACCGGCGCCTCCAACGACATCATGCGCAGCACCGAGCTGGCACGCAACATGGTCACCAAGTGGGGATTGTCCGAGAAGCTGGGTCCGCTGACTTACAGTGAAGACGAAGGCGAGGTGTTCCTTGGTCATTCCGTGGCACAGCACAAGGCGGTTTCCGATGAGACGGCGCACGATATCGATCAGGAGATACGCTCCATCATCGACCGCGCCTATGCACGGGCAGAGAAAATCCTCAAGGACAATCTCGACAAGCTGCACCTCATGGCCGATGCTTTGATGAAATACGAAACCATCGACAGCGACCAGATCAACGACATCATGACCGGCAAGCCGCCGCGGCCGCCGCGCGACTGGATCGACACCGAGTCGCACACGCCGCCATCCGGCGGCACGGCCAGCAGCGACGAGCCATCGGACGGCAAGATCGGCGGGCCGGCCGGCCAGCACTGAACGATCGCGTTGCACACAGCGAGTGACTGGCCGCCGGTAACAGGCAAGGGATCGAACGTCTGTGTAATCCGGTTCTGCTCGCTGCTTGCCAGTCGCTACCCGTCACTTAAGCAGCAAATCCCTTGATTCTCGATTGCGCAGGTACATCGCTGGATCTGTCGATCCCCCGCGTTATGGGTATCCTCAATGTCACCCCCGATTCCTTCTCGGACGGGGGTGAGTTCCTTGCGCCCGACCGGGCGGCTGAACACGCGCAGGAAATGGTCGAGGCCGGTGCGGCGATTATCGACGTGGGCGGTGAATCCACCCGTCCCGGGGCGGAAGCGGTACCGGAGGATGTCGAGCTGCAGCGCGTCATCCCGGTCATCGAGGCGCTGCACGCGACGCTGGCCGTACCTGTCTCGATCGATACCCGCAAGCCGGCCGTCATGCAGGCGGCGGTACAGGCCGGCGCCGGACTGATCAATGACGTCAATGCCCTGCAGGCGCCGGGCATGCTGGCCACGGCCGCCGCCCTCGGGGTGCCGGTGTGTCTCATGCACATGCAGGGCACACCGCAGTCCATGCAGGAACAGCCGGAATACCGCGATGCGGTCGAGGAGGTGGCCGGTTTCCTGGTGGGACGCGCCGAGGCCTGCCAGGCGGCCGGCATCGCGCGCGATCGCATCCTGCTCGACCCGGGCTTCGGCTTCGGCAAGACCACCCGGCACAACCTGCAATTGCTGCAACGGCTCGACGTCCTGGTTGCCAGGGGTTACCCGGTGCTGGTCGGCTTGTCGCGCAAGTCGCTGATCGGTAATGTCCTTGACCTGCCGGTCGATAAACGGTTGTATCCCGGGCTGGCGCTTGCCGTGCTTGCTGTCTGGCAGGGCGCCGCTATCGTCAGGACCCATGATGTTGCCGCCACCCGCGAAGCCATCGAAATGTGCCAGGCAGTTCGGGATGCCGGCCGGGATCAGGGGCTATAATCGCCAAGACGCTTGCTGGAGACGACACACACATGTCCAGAAAATATTTCGGAACCGATGGTATACGCGGCCGGGTCGGGGAACACCCGGTCACGGCGGAATTCATGCTCAAGCTTGGCTGGGCGACCGGTCGCGTACTGGGTTCGGCGGGCGGAGCCAGTGTCATCATCGGCAAGGACACCCGCATCTCAGGCTACATGTTCGAGTCCGCGCTCGAGGCGGGGCTGTCCGCGGCCGGCGTCGACATCGGTTTGCTGGGACCCATGCCGACGCCCGCCATCGCCTACCTGACGCGCACACTGCATGCCTGCGCCGGTATCGTCATCAGCGCCTCGCACAACGGTTACGCCGACAACGGCATCAAGTTCTTTTCCGCTCAAGGCACCAAGCTTGCAGACGACATCGAACTGGCCATCGAGGCGGAGCTGGACAAACCGCTGGTCACGGTCAGTTCCGACAAGCTGGGCAAGGCGGTACGCGTCAAGGACACCGAGGGCCGCTACATAGAGTTCTGCAAGAGCACCATCCCGATGAGCATGGGCATGGAGGGTATGCGGATCGTGGTCGATTGTGCGCACGGTGCCACCTACAGGGTCGCGCCGAGCGTGTTTCGCGAGCTGGGCGCGCACGTCATCGCGACCGGCGTTTCACCCGACGGCCTGAATATCAACCGCGACTGCGGTTCCACGCGGCCGGAAGTGCTGCAGAAGATGGTGCTGGAACACGGCGCCGATCTTGGTATCGCGCTGGACGGCGACGGCGACCGGGTCATCATGGTCGATCACAAGGGTGAAATCGTGGACGGTGACGAACTGCTGTTCATCATCGCTGTGTCGCGCGAGCGGGAAGGCGCGTTGAATGGTGGCGTGGTCGGCACCCAGATGACCAATCTGGGCCTGGAACACGCCCTGCAGGCGCGCAACATTCCGTTTGCGCGTGCCCGGGTCGGCGATCGCTATGTGCTGGAGCTGATGCAGCAGAACGGGTGGCTGCTCGGCGGTGAATCATCCGGTCACATCATCTGTCTCGACCGCACCAGCACGGGCGATGGCATTGTCTCCGCGCTGCAGGTGCTGGCCGCCATGAAGCGCGCGGAGCGTTCGCTGCACGAACTGAAATCCGATATGCGCAAGTACCCGATGCACATGATCAATGTGCCGGTGCGGGAGAAGATCGACCTGGACCAGGCGCCGACCGTCAGGGAAGCGGTCAGCTCCGCCGAGAAACGCCTGGCCGGCCGTGGCCGGGTCCTGCTGCGCCCGTCCGGTACCGAGCCGGTGGTGCGCGTGATGGTGGAAGGCGAGGACGAAAACCAGGTGCTACAGGAAGCCGGTCAGCTCGCCTCGATCGTTGCCGCTGCTGTATAAGTCGCCAGCGTTCGGCTGACGGCCTCCCTCGGGGTTCGCTTGCCCTGCATGCCGGGGTGCGGCGTGCCTTGTATTTACGCTGGCGTGGTGCCGCCCGTGCCGGCACGCAGTTGCACGGCCAGGTCGCGATAGTGTTCCGCCTGTTCCCGGTTGCCCAGCCCGTCGTGGAGTACCGCCAGGTTGTGCGCCGCCAGGTGGCTGCCGCGCCCGTGTACCGAGCCTTCCAGGTCGGGACGCTCGCCGATCTCGATGCTGCGCATCCAGCATGATTCAGCCATGGGTAACAGTTGCTGCACTGCCTGTTCGGGGTTTTCCATGGCCCAGTCCAGCAGCAGATCGCCCAGCGCGAAATAGAAATCCGGTGATTGCTGCCAGTTGGGCATCTCGGTCTCGGCAAACTGAAAGGCCTCCTCGAACCGGCGCGACTGCTTGAGCGAATACAACGAGCGCAACACCAGGTCGTGGCGGAAGCTGTCGGTGGGACGTGCCTGTTCTAGCGCGCGGGCGTAACAGTGCGCGGCCTGCGGATACTCCTGGTAGATTTCGTGGTCCTTGCCCAGCTGGTAGAGCAGGTAGGCATCAGCGGGTGTTTCCGCCAGCGCGCGTTGCAGCAGGTCGCGGTTGCGGCCTTTTTTGCGCGTCAGCTCGGCCTGCCGGTAGCCTGCGTGGGTGACCTGCAGTGGCACGCGTACGCGCCTCAGGTCCGATTGCGGCTGTTCGTGAATGCGGCCGGTGTAACGGACGCCGGCGGGCAGGATGCGCGGCATCCACGAGGTGGCGGTTTGCACACCGCCCTGCAGATCGAATTCGCTGGTAACCGGCACTTGTCCGATAAATCGCTCGCCGCCCAGGATGTGTTCGGCCAGGTGTTCGGTGCCACCGGCAATCCATTCGTCGGCGTCCAGAATCAGGTTCCAGTCCGCGCGAGACAGGTCCAGTGCCGCATTGCGTGCCGCGGCGAAATCATCACACCAGCGGAAGTGATGGACCTCTGCGCCGGCGGCCTCCGCGAGCGTGACCGTCGCGTCGCTCGAGCCGGTGTCGAGTACCAGCAAGGCATCGACGTACGGCGCCGTACTGGCCAGGCAGCGTGCAATACCGGCTGCCTCGTTGCGCGCGATCATTACCAATGCCAGTCGACAGCGGTTGATTTCCGACTCCCGGTTTGTGTATACCCATGTTGTCTGTTTGGGCGCAATGCGCGACCGGTTCGACGCGGTTGCCTGCCAGATGACAACACCAGGCACCCGAACGGCACGATCATGGACCAGCTCCGGGCCGTGATCAACCGTGCCGGTTTGCGCTGTGCGCCCGGGCACCAAAATGGGGGCCGGCGCCGTTGTCGAGACGGCCGAAATTGATTTTTCCGTGCCGGCTGGCTAAGCTACCCGGCTGTTCGATACAAGGAATTCGATATGCGTCAGCCACTGGTCGCCGGTAACTGGAAAATGAATGGCTCCTCTGACAGCGCCAAGGCGCTGATCAATGGCATCGTGGCCGGCATCGGCGCTGTCAAGACGGCGGAAATGGCTGTCTGCCCGCCGTTTGTCTATATCCCCCAGGTCGCAGCACTGCTGGCCGGCAGTGCCGTCAGTTTCGGTGCGCAGGATGTCAGTGACCAGGAAGCCGGCGCCTTTACCGGCGAGGTGGCTGCGAGCATGCTGACCGACTTTGGCTGCAAGTACGTGATTGTCGGTCATTCGGAGCGGCGCAGCCTGTATGGCGAGAGCGACGGCTTCACCGCCGCCAAGTTTGCCGCCGCGCGCAAGGCCGGGCTGGTGCCGATCCTGTGCGTGGGCGAACTGCTCGAGGAACGCGAGCAGGGTATTACCGAGCAGGTCGTCGAACGCCAGCTCGATGCCGTGATCGACCTCGAGGGCGTCGCGGCCCTCGGTGCTGCCGTGATTGCCTATGAACCCGTCTGGGCGATCGGCACCGGCAAAACTGCTTCCCCGGCACAGGCCCAGGAGGTACATGCCTTCATCCGTGGCAAGCTGGCCGGCCTCGACAGCGCGGTTGCCGACAAGGTGCGTATCCTCTACGGTGGCAGCATGAACGCCGGCAACGCGCAAGAGCTGCTGGCCATGCCGGACATCGACGGTGGCCTGATCGGTGGCGCCTCGCTCAAGCCGGCCGATTTCCTTGCCATTGGCAAGGCCGCCAACGCCTGATTCAGGCGCTCTCAATCAACTAACGGTAAGCCCATGTTCTCCATACTACTGGCAATACAGATCCTGGTTTCGGTCGGCATTATCACACTGGTCATGCTGCAGCAGGGCAAGGGCGCCGACATGGGTGCCGGATTCGGCGCCGGCGCCTCCGGTACCGTGTTCGGGTCGCGCGGTTCGGGTTCTTTCCTGACCCGCGCCACGGGAATCCTGGCAGCGGTATTTTTTCTCAACTGCCTGCTGATTGCCTCCCCGCTGGTGCGCCACACCAATCAGTCCGGCATCGGCATCGCGGACAAGATCGAGGAGCAGGTGCAGCAGACCCAGGAATCCGCGGAAACAGCCGCAATCGTCGACAAGCTGAAACAGGTACAGCCGGCGTCGGACGATCTGCCGGCTGTGGTTACCGAGCCACTGACGCAACCAGCCGGGGACGTGCCGGATGCGCCGGCCACCCTGGAGCCCGGCGGCTCGGTGGCAGACGACTTGCCTCAATAAATCCGCTGCTGTTTTTTCCTGTACAACATACCCACGCCGATGTGGTGGAATTGGTAGACACGCTATCTTGAGGGGGTAGTGGCGAAAGCCGTGCCGGTTCGAGTCCGGCCATCGGTACCAAATCAATCAGCAGGCGCAGGCCATCTTTTCGTGCGCGAACAGGTGGCCTGTATGCTGATTTTTTATACCCCAATAATCCAAATAATCTATTGAAATATAAGAAAAAAATAGGCATATCCCAACTTGACAGTGGTGGCACGCTGGCCTAGACTGCACAATCTTTTTTAGCCGCATCCAACGCTACAATACCAAGTGGATGCCTGCGCAAGATGGTCCTGGCCGGACACGAGGGGAACGATGCTGGAAAACTACCTTCCGATCCTGATCTTCATCGCCATCGGCATCGGCGTGGGCGTGGGTCCGATCGTACTGGGTTTCCTGCTGGCCCCGAACAAGCCCGACAGCGAGAAAAACTCGCCTTTCGAATGCGGCTTCGAGGCCTTCGAGGACACCCGCATGCGCTTCGACGTGCGCTACTACCTGGTAGCCATCCTGTTTATCCTGTTCGATCTCGAAATCGCCTTTCTGTTTCCCTGGGCAGTGGTGCTGGACTCCATCGGTGTGTTCGGTTTCGTGGCCATGCTGGTGTTCCTGGCGATCCTGGTGATCGGTTTCATCTACGAATGGAAAAAAGGCGCGCTGGAATGGGAGTAGCGGCGCGAGCAGTAAGCAGGGGCCCCGCGCAGCGGGGATGCGCACGGCCGCGAGCGACGCTGGCGTGCCGAATCCCGGCCTGTTGTCCCGAAGCGAGAGCGTTGACGTGAGCGTCGAGGGCCTGCTCAAGGAAGGTTTCGTCACCACCACGGCCGACAGCCTGATCAACTGGGCGCGCACCGGGTCGATGTGGCCGATGACCTTCGGCCTGGCCTGCTGTGCGGTGGAAATGATGCAGGCGGGCGCCTCGCGCTATGACCTGGATCGTTTCGGCATCGTGTTCCGCGGCAGCCCGCGCCAGTCCGACGTGATGATCGTGGCCGGCACGCTCTGTAACAAGATGGCACCGGCGCTGCGCAAGGTTTATGACCAGATGGCCGAGCCGCGCTGGGTGATCTCGATGGGTTCCTGCGCCAACGGCGGCGGGTACTACCACTATTCCTATTCCGTGGTACGCGGCTGCGACCGCATCGTGCCGGTCGACATCTACGTGCCGGGCTGTCCGCCCACCGCCGAGGCGCTGCTGTACGGAATCATGCAGCTGCAAAACAAGATAAAGCGAACCAATACCATCGCCCGCTAGGGGCTGAAGGAATCATTGCGTGTCAGATCTCTCCCGACAGCTCGCAGAGCAGTTACAGGACCGCTTCGGTGACCGGCTGGACGCCGTGATCGATGCCGTCGGGGAGGTGACGCTGGAGCTGGCCGGCGATGCCCTGCACGAAGTCGCGACGGCGTTGCGCGACGAGCCGGCCTTTGCCTTCGAGACGCTGATCGACCTGTGCGGCGTCGACTATCTCAATTACGGACGCGACGAGTGGGCCACCGAAGAGACCACGGCGTCCGGCTTCAGTCGCGGCGTCGAGCCGGGGACCGCGGGCCGGTTGACCGCCGTCACCGAGGACCTGGTGCTGGAGAAGCCGGGCACTGCACGCCGTTTCGCGGCGGTTTACCACCTGCTGTCGCTGCGCAATAACCGGCGCCTGCGCCTCAAGGTCTTCGCACCGAGCGATGACCTGCCGGTGGTGCCCTCGGTTATCGACATCTGGAACAATGCCAACTGGTACGAGCGCGAGGCCTTCGACCTGTACGGCATCCTGTTCGAGGGTCACCCCGACCTGCGCCGGCTGCTGACGGACTACGGTTTCATCGGTCACCCGTTCCGCAAGGATTTCCCGCTGTCCGGCAACGTCGAGGTCATCTACGACGCCGAGAAGAAGCGCGTGGTCTACCAGCCGGTGAGTATTGAGCCGCGCGTCCTGGTACCGAAGGTGATCCGTGCCGAAGGCGTCGAGACGGTCGATCTCATGCAGATCGCCGACGAACCGGAACCGGCGGCGGAAGCCGGGGCGACGGAGTAGCGTATGCCGGAGATCCGCAACTACACCCTGAATTTCGGCCCGCAGCATCCCGCCGCGCATGGCGTGCTGCGGCTGGTGCTGGAGATGGACGGCGAGGTGATCGAGCGCGCCGACCCGCACATCGGGCTGCTGCACCGCGGTACCGAGAAACTGGCCGAGAGCAAGCCGTTCAACCAGAGTATCGGCTACATGGACCGGCTCGACTACGTGTCCATGATGTGCAATGAGCACGGCTACGTGCTGGCGATGGAAAAGCTGCTCGGCGTCACACCGCCGTTGCGGGCGCAGTACATCCGCGTGATGTTCGACGAAATCACCCGCATCCTGAACCACCTGCTGTGGCTGGGCGCGCACGGCCTGGATATCGGTGCCATGACGGTGTTCCTGTATGCCTTCCGCGAGCGCGAGGACCTGATGGACTGCTACGAGGCGGTTTCCGGCACGCGCATGCACGCGACCTATTACCGCCCGGGTGGCGTCTACCGCGACCTGCCGGACATGATGCCGCAGTACCAGGCATCCAAGTGGCACAGCCAGCGCGAGGTGGACAAAAAGAACGCCGATCGCCAGGGTTCGCTGCTGGATTTCATCGAGTCCTTCACCGTGCGTTTTCCGGCTTGTGTCGACGAATACGAAACCCTGCTCACCGACAACCGTATCTGGAAACAGCGCACGGTCGGCATCGGCGTGGTCAGTCCCGAGCGCGCCCTGCAGCTCGGTTTTACCGGCCCGATGCTGCGCGGTTCCGGTATCGAGTGGGACCTGCGCAAGAAGCAGCCCTACGAAGTCTATGACCGCATGCGCTTCGATATCCCGGTCGGCGTGACCGGCGACTGCTACGATCGCTACCTGGTACGCATCGAGGAGATGCGCCAGTCCAACCACATTATCAGGCAGTGCATCGACTGGTTGCGCAGGAATCCCGGCCCGGTCATGCTGGATAATGCCAAGCTCGCGCCGCCGCGACGCGAGGAAATGAAGGCCGATATGGAAGCCCTCATTCACCATTTCAAACTGTTTACCGAAGGCTTCTGCGTGCCGGCGGGCGAGGCCTATGCCGCCGTCGAGCATCCCAAGGGCGAGTTCGGTGTTTACCTGGTGTCCGACGGCGCCAACAAGCCTTACCGGCTGAAGGTACGCGCGCCGGGTTTCGCGCACCTCTCGGCCATCGATGAAATGACGCGCGGGCACATGCTGGCCGACGTGGTCGCCGTCATCGGTACGCAGGATATCGTGTTCGGGGAGATTGACCGCTGATGACGACACCGGCCCGCAAATCCGACCTGCTGAACAGCGAGACACGCGCGACGATCGACGCGTGGCTGGAGAAGTATCCGGCGGAGCAGCGACAGTCCGCCGTGCTGTGTGCTATGCAGGCTACCCAGGAACAGAATGGCGGCTGGGTCACGCGCGACCTGATGGACGCGGTGGCCGACTACCTCGGCTTGCTGCCGGTGCAGGTCTACGAGGTCGGCACCTTCTACTCCATGATCGAGCTGGAGCCGGTTGGCCGCAACATGGTGGCGCTCTGTACCAATATCTCCTGCATGCTATGCGGGGCGGAAAGCCTGGTCGAGCACGTCGAAAAGAAACTCGGCATCAAGCTGGGCGAGACCACGCCGGACAGGCGCATCACGCTGAAGATGGAAGAGGAATGCCTGGCGGCCTGTTCCAGTGGCCCGATGATGACGGTGAACGGTCATTACCACGAACTGCTGACACCGGAAAAGGTCGATGCCATCCTGGACGGACTGGAGTAGCAGATGAGCGTACAGGTCTGTTTTGACACCCTGCAATTCGATCAGCCGTGGACGCTGGAGAATTATCTCCAGGTCGGCGGTTACCAGGCCTGGAAGAAGATCCTGGCGGAAAAGATCCCGCCGGAAGAGGTCATCGAGACAGTCAAGGCCTCCGGCCTGCGCGGCCGCGGCGGCGCGGGTTTTCCGACCGGCCTGAAGTGGAGCTTCATGCCGCGTAATGCGCCGGTGCAGAAGTACGTGGTGTGCAACTCGGACGAGTCCGAGCCGGGCACCTGCAAGGACCGCGACATCCTGCGCTTCAATCCGCATGCGCTGGTCGAGGGCATGGCCATCGCGGGTTACGCCATGGGCGCGACGGTCGGCTACAACTATATGCGCGGCGAATTCCACCACGAACCCTTCGAGCGCTTCGAACAGGCACTGAAGGAGGCCTACGAGGCCGGCCTGCTGGGCCGCGATATTCTCGGCTCGGGCGTGGATTTCGATTGCTACAGTCACCTCGGTGCGGGCGCCTACATCTGCGGCGAGGAGACCGCGCTGCTGGAGTCGCTGGAGGGCAAGAAGGGCCAGCCGCGTTTCAAGCCGCCGTTCCCGGCCAACTTCGGCCTGTACGGCAAGCCGACCACCATCAACAATACCGAGACACTGGCCTCGGTGCCGGCGATCATGCGCAACGGCGGCGAATGGTTCATGAAACTCGGCAAGCCGAACAACGGCGGGGTGAAGATCTTCTCCGTGTCCGGCCACGTCAACAAGCCGGGCAATTTCGAGGTCCCGATGGGCACGCCATTCCGCGAGCTGCTCGAGATGGCCGGCGGAGTGCGCGACGGTCACCGGCTCAAGGCCGTTATCCCGGGCGGTTCCTCCATGCCGGTGCTGCCCGCCGACATCATCATGGAATGCGACATGGATTACGACGCGCTGGCCAAGGCGGGTTCCGCGCTCGGTTCCGGCGCGGTCATCGTCATGGACGAAACCACCTGCATGGTGAAGGCCGCGATGCGCATTTCGCGCTTCTACTATGCGGAGTCCTGCGGGCAGTGCACACCGTGCCGTGAGGGCACGGGCTGGATGCACCGCATCATCAAGCGCATCGAGGAAGGCCAGGGCCGTCCCGAGGATCTGGACCTGCTGCTGAGCGCGGCCGACCAGATCGCCGGCAAGACCATCTGTGCCTTCGGTGAGGCGGCCGCCTGGCCGGTGCAGGGTTTTCTGCGCCACTTCCGCGACGAGTTCGAATACCACATCACCCACAAGCGCTGCCTGGCGGGTGCCAGGGCACCGGCAGGGGAGGCGGCATGAGCGCGCAAGCCGAAATCCCGGCAGAGGATCTCGTCAGCATCGAGATCGATGGCAAGCCGTTCAAGGCGCGCAAGGGCGCCATGATCATCGAGGTGGCGGACGCCGCCGGCATCCCGATACCGCGCTTCTGCTATCACAAGAAGCTGTCGATCGCGGCCAACTGCCGCATGTGCATGGTCGAGGTCGAGAAGGTGCCGAAACCGCTGCCGGCCTGCGCCACCCCGGTCACCGAGGGCATGAAGGTCTACACCCGCTCGGACATCGCGACCGGCGCGCAGAAGGCGGTGATGGAATTCCTGCTGATCAATCATCCGCTGGACTGTCCGATCTGCGACCAGGGCGGCGAATGCGAACTGCAGGACCTGGCGCTGGGCTACGGCCGTGATATCTCGCGCTTCGCCGAAAAGAAGCGTGTGGTCCAGGACAAGTATATCGGCCCGCTGATCGCCACCGACATGACGCGCTGCATCCACTGTACGCGCTGCATCCGCATGCTGCGCGAGGTGGCCGGCAAGATGGAACTCGGCGCTACCGGGCGCGGCGAGAACATGGAAATCGGCACGTATATTGAAACCTCGCTGGAGTCCGAGCTGTCCGGCAACGTGATCGATGTCTGCCCGGTCGGCGCGCTCACCTCACGCCCGTTCCGTTTCAAGGCGCGCGCCTGGGAATTGCAGCAGCACGCCACCATCGCACCGCACGACGCCATCGGCTCGAATATTTTCGTGCACACCCGGCGTGGCCGGGTGATGCGCGTGGTGCCGCGCGAAAACGAGGCAGTCAACGAGGTGTGGCTGTCCGACCGCGACCGCTTCAGCTACGAGGGCCTGTACAGCGCAGACCGCGTGAGCGAGCCGATGATCAGGGTCGATGGCAACTGGCAGCGCACCGACTGGGAAAGCGCGCTGCAGGCCGTCGTCGACGGCGTGCGCGGCGTGATCAACAGCAGCGGCGCGGAGCAGGTCGGCGTACTGGCCTCAGCGACCGCAACGCTGGAGGAACTGTCACTGCTGCAGGCCGTCGCGCGTGGCATCGGCATCAATAATATCGATCATCGCCTGCGCCAGGCGGACTTCTGCGACCAGGAACAGGCGCCGCTGTGCCCGACGCTGGGACAGTCGCTGGCCGGACTGGAAAGCGTGTCGGCCGCGCTGGTGATCGGCTCGAACATCCGCAAGGACCTGCCGCTGGCCGGTCACCGCCTGCGCAAGGCCGCGCTGAATGGCGCGCAGGTCATGTTCGTCAACCCGGTCGATTACGAATTCCTGTTCCCCGTGCACGCCAAGGCCGTCGCGGCGCCGTCGCAACTGGTCGCCACGCTGGCCGGGATCGCGGCCAGCTATCCGGATGCCGGCCGGGATGCCGCCGCAGACGTCAAGGCCGCCATCAGCGCCGCCAGCCCGGACGACACGCAGCGGGCCATGGCCACCGCGCTGCGCGATGCCGCCCATGCCACCGTGCTGCTGGGCGCTGTCGCCAGCGCGCACCCGCAGTATTCATTACTCAAGGCGCTGGCCGGTGTGATCGCGCAACACAGCGATGCCGTGCTGGGCATCCTGCCGGAAGCTGCCAACAGCACCGGCGCCTGGCTGGCCGGTGCGCTGCCGCACCGCGGGCCCGCCGGCCGCCGCATCGGCAAGCCGGGCCTCGATGCGCAGTCGATGCTGGCGAATCCACGCCAGGCCTACCTGCTGTTCAACGTCGAGCCGGCGCATGACTGCAATGATCCGGCGCAGGCCTTAGAGGCCATGAATGCGGCTGGCTTCGTGGTCTCCATCAGCCCGTGGGCCAGCGAGGCCATGCAGGAAGTTGCCGACGTGCTGCTGCCGATCGGTCCCTTCACCGAGACCTCCGGCACCTTCATCAATGCCGAGGGCCGCTGGCAGAGTTTCAGCGGCGTGGCCAGCCCGGCGGGCAACAGTCGCCCCGGCTGGAAGGTGCTGCGCGTGCTCGGTAACCAGTTCGGGCTGGATGGCTTCGGGCAGAACAGCAGCGAGGAGGTCCGCGATACGCTGCTGGGACACGCCGGCATCCTCAACCTGGACAATACGCAGCCGCCAGGCCCGGTCGCGACCGGGCAGACCGGCGACGGCCTGGAGCGTATCGGCGACGTGGCGATCAACTCGGCCGATGCACTGGTGCGCCGTGCCGCGGCCTTGCAGATGACGCCGGATGCCGGGTCGGCCGCCCTGGTACACCTCAATTCACGCCAGGCGGAACTCTCCGGTGTGCGCGACGGCTACACCGTGACCGTCACGCAGGGTGATGCCAGCAAGGTCATGGATGTCTGCATCGATGAGCGCGTGGCCGACGGCTGCCTCTGGATCCAGGCCGGTACCGTGGCCGCGGCCTCACTGGGTGCGGCCTTCGGGCCGGTCACTATCGAGCGGGTGTGAGCACGCGGCCATGAACGAGACCACACTGAAAAAATCCTACACGGGACACTGGGTCGTCACGCTGCTGGTGCTGGCAGTTGCGGGTGCGGCCGCCGTCATGCTCGGTGTGCATTACTGGGATTTCATCAAGGGCAGTGCGGTACTGTATTCGCTGGTGAAGATCGTGCTGATCCTGGTGCCGCTGATGCTGGGTGTGGCCTACCTGACCTTCGCCGAGCGCAAGATCATCGGCTACATGCAGGTGCGCGTCGGGCCGAACCGGGTCGGGCCGCGCGGCTGGTTGCAGCCGATTGCCGATGCCCTCAAGCTGCTGATGAAGGAAATCATCGTCCCGACCAACGCCGACCGCTTCCTGTTCGTGATCGCGCCCATGCTGTCCATTGCGCCGGCGCTGGCCGCCTGGGCGGTGTTGCCGTTCACCAATACGCTGGTACTGGCCAACATCGATGCCAGCCTGTTGTATATCCTGGCGCTGACCTCGGTTGGTGTCTACGGCGTGATCATCGCCGGCTGGGCCTCGAACTCGAAATACGCCTTCCTGGGTTCCATGCGCTCGGCGGCGCAGATCGTGTCCTACGAAATCGCCATGGGCTTCGCGCTGGTCGGCGTGCTGATCGCCGGCGGCAGCCTGAACCTGGTTGAAATCGTGCAGGCGCAGCAGGGCAGCGTGCTGCACTGGTTCTGGCTGCCACTGTTCCCGCTGTTCCTGGTGTACTTCATCTCCGGCGTCGCGGAGACCAACCGCGCACCGTTCGATGTCTCGGAGGGCGAGTCGGAGATCGTCGCCGGTTTCCACGTGGAGTATTCCGGCATGGCGTTCGCGGTGTTCTTCCTTGCCGAGTACGCCAACATGATCCTGATCGCGGCGCTGGCCTCGCTGATGTTCCTCGGCGGCTGGCTGTCACCCTTCGAGGGAATTATTCCTGACAGGTATCTCACGACCGGCATCACCGGCCTGGTGCTCGGTTCCGGCGCGCACTGGCTGTTCGCGAAGACCTCGCTGATGCTGCTGTTCTTCCTGTGGTTCCGCGCCACCTTTCCGCGCTACCGCTACGACCAGATCATGCGGCTGGGCTGGAAGGTGTTCATCCCGATCACCATTGTCTGGCTGGTGGTGGAAGGCGCCGCGGTGGTGCTGAACATCGCCCCGTGGTTCGACTGAGGGAGGCGCGCAGCAATGGACGGGTTTACCAGCTTTCTGAAAAGTCTTTTCCTCTGGGAACTGATCCAGGGCATGCGCCTGACCGGGCGCCGGCTGTTTTCGGACAAGATCACGGTGCAGTACCCGGACGAGAAGACCCCGCAGTCGAACCGCTTCCGCGGTCTGCATGCCCTGCGCCGCTATCCGAACGGCGAGGAGCGTTGCATCGCCTGCAAGCTATGCGAGGCGGTATGCCCGGCGCTGGCGATCACCATCGAGGCGGAGGAGCGTGCCGACGGGACACGCCGCACCACGCGCTACGACATCGACCTGTTCAAGTGCATCTATTGCGGTTTTTGCGAGGAGTCCTGCCCCGTCGATTCCATTGTCGAGACGCGCGAATTCGAATATGCCTTCGAGAACCGCGGCGAGAACATCATGACCAAGGAGATGCTGCTGGCCATCGGTGACAAGTACGAGGCGCAGATCGCCGCTGACCGGAAACAGGATGCGAGGTATCGCTGATGGACTTTGAACGCATCATCTTCTATATCTTCGCCGCCATCCTGGTGTTCGCCGCCGGGCGTGTGATTACCGTGCGCAACCCGGTACATGCGGCCATGCATCTGGTGCTGGCGTTTTTCACCTGCGCCGGCCTGTGGCTGCTGCTGGAGGCCGAATTCCTCGCCATCACGCTGGTGCTGGTGTATGTCGGCGCGGTCATGGTGCTGTTCCTGTTCGTGGTGATGATGCTCGACATCAACACCTCGCCATTGCGCGAGGGATTCGTGCGCTACCTGCCGCTCGGCGCGACGGTGGCGCTGCTGATTTTCGCCGAGATGTTCATGGTGGTCGGTGCGAAGCATTTCGGCAGTGACGTGGTGGCCATACCCGCACGTCACGGGGAGGGCTACAGCAACGTCCGTGAACTCGGCAGCGTGCTGTATACCGATTATGTGTACCCGTTCGAGATCGCCTCGGTGATCCTGCTGGTGGCGATTATCGCCGCCATTGCACTGACCATGCGCAAGCGTCCGGAAACGAAATACCAGGACCCGTCGCAGCAGGTCATGGTGAAGCGCGCCGACCGCGTGCGGCTGGTCAGCATGAAGGCCGAAGAGAAGCAATGATTCTGGCAGGTTATGCCTCGCGCAGAGACGCAGAAAACTTAATGCATACGAAGAGTAATGATGTGTGGGTGAGGGATATTGAGTTGAACTGTTTAAAGGTCTTTCTCTGCGGACTCTGCGTCTCTGCGCGAGATGGTTCTTCAACAGGACTTCGGTGTCAATGACATGATTGCGCTATCCGACTACCTGATACTG
>DATKZN010000205.1:0-10567 GCA_035527955.1 Gammaproteobacteria bacterium | reverse complement strand
AGAAACGAGATGGAGTCGTTCATCATCGGTCGCCTGCAGGGCATCTCATGGCGCAATCATGTCGAACTGCTGAGTGTAACGCCCGGCATGGGTGGCAGGGTGCAGGTATTCGAGGAAGTGCTCTTCAACGTCCGTGTATCGGGGGATTACTTCGATCTGTACCAGTGGCTCCAGGACATGCGGGAGGAGCTTGGTTATGTGGTCGTCAAGCAGTTCAATATCACTCCCGGAGCTGCTGCAGGCCAGGCAGAGGGGCTGACCGCCACTTTCACCATCGTGTCCTACCGGGAGGCGGAAAATGCCTAGGGGCGTGGCCTGTATTCTGTTGCTGGTCGTGTCACTGCTGCATGCAGTCGCACAGGCGGCAGACGGGACCGGGCCGTTGCGTATCAATCCCTTTGTGCAGCCCGAGGTCGTTGCAGATGAGGCAGGCCCTGCGGTGTCCAGCAATGAAGATTCCATGCTGTTGCGCGGGGTCATGCTGGCCGGGGAACAGTCGCTGGCAAACATCGGCGGCAAGATCGTCGGTATAGGCCAGGAAATCAATGGCTACCGGCTGATTGCCGTAAATGAAAGTAACGTGGTGCTCGATCGGGATGGAACACGCAGGGAACTCGGGGTCAGTAAACTGGATGGAATCGAAAACAATGAACGGCGTACAGGCAGAAGGTAATTACAGGCGCGCTGCAGTGCTGCTGCTAATGGCGGCATTGCTGTTGCTGCTGTTAGTCAGACCGCTGTACGGCGCGGAGACCGGGATTGTTCATGACGGCAAGATCACCCTGACCTTGCGCAAGGTCGATATTGCGGAGGTCATGGAGATGCTGTCGCGCGCGGCGCGCGTGAATATCCTGCTGTCCGATGACGTGAAGGGGGAGATCTCCGTCAATCTCTATGATGTCGGGATCAACGAAGCCATTCACTCGATTGCCAGCTCCGCCGGCTACGGTGTGGAACGCCGCGGCGGCAGTTATTTTATCGTGGAGCGTGATCAGGCGGGCAAGTCCGAACCCGGTGGCCCGACCGAGGTGCGTACTTTCAAGGTGCAGTACTCCGACCCCGAGCTTGTCGCCGGCATCCTGAAGAACCACCTCTCCAGCTATGGTCAGGTGACCACGCTGCCGGAACGCCGCCTGCTGATCGTGGAAGACACGCCGCACTTCCTCGGGCGCATCCAGAAGCTGTTGAAAGAGATCGACCGTCAGCCGCGCCAGATCCTGATCGAGGCCAAGATCCTCGAGGTGTCGCTGACCGATTCGGAATCCTACGGCCTGGACTGGGTGAAAATCTTCGAGTCCGGCGACGCGGCAATCGGTACCCAGGGGCTGGGCAGTCCCGGCTCGCCCGGCCTGTTCTTCAACTACATCACGCCGGATGTGGAGGTGTTCCTGGATGCATTGCGGACACGTGGCCGCACCCGCACCCTGTCGACCCCGAAGCTTCTGGCGCTGGAAGACCAGGAGGCGGAGACCATTATCGGCAACCGGCTTGGCTACAACGTCACCACTACCATCGACAACGTGACTACCACCTCGGTCGAGTTTCTCGAATCCGGTGTGATCATGAAGGTCAAGCCGTCGGTGGACGGTGAGGGCCGCATCTTCCTGGAAATTCATCCCGAGGTCAGCACCGGTGATGTACTGAACGGGTTACCCAGCCAGTCGACCGCCGAGGTCACCACGTCCATGCTGGTGGAAAGTGGTCAGACGGTCTTCATCGGCGGGCTGATTACGCGCAACCAGGGCAAGACCCGCGAGGGTATACCGATCCTCGGTGATATCCCCGGCATCGGCAGTCTGTTCTCGAACAAGCTGATCACCAGCCAGAACACCGAGCTGGTGGTGCTGGTGACGCCCTACCTCATCGACAATGACAAGGTGCCGCTGGACGGCGGCAATGCTGCGAATGTGGCAGCGGTGGCGGAACAGCTCGAGGTGCAACCGCGCGATATCGATCGCGTACTGGACAAGATGGATTACTTCGAGGACACCTTCGAGGCTATGGGTACCGGGACGGAATTTAATTTCTGATACGCCACGCGCTGTGCGCGTCGGCAGGCCGGCTTGCCATCCGGTGGCGCAGGGTGATAGTACAAAGCGCTGCCTGGCTGCTAAGATGCAGCTTGTCTGGAACAACAGGGGGCGGCGGGACTCGTGATCCGGTTTGTCGGCATCGTTATCTGGCGCATCATCTGCTGGCTTGAGCTCGCCCTGTTCACACTGGTGATGTACCTGCTGTCCTGGCTGCCCGGGACGCTGCTCAAGGGGTTTTATTTCCCGCTGTTCAGGTTCTGGGCGCGCAGCTTCGTGCGGGCGCTCGGCGTTGATCTGCGGGTGCACCAGAAATACACCAGCCAGGGCCTGCCGAAGCAGTACATCCTGATTGCCAACCATCCCTCCGCATTCGAGGATGTCGGCATACCGGCCGTGTTTCCCGTTCATTCGCTGGCCAAGGTCGAGGTGAAGGACTGGTGGCTGGTCGGGCGCATCAGTGCCGCGGCGGGCTCGCTGTACGTGCGGCGCGAGTCGAAGGAGTCGCGCAATGCCGCGGCCGAGGAGATCGACCGCGAGTTGGCCACCGGCAAGAACATCGCGCTGTATCCCGAGGGAGGTTGCAAGGGTCGGCGTATCTTCGACACTTTCCGCTACGGTGCCTTCGACATCTCGCTGCGCACCGGCATACCCATCCTGCCGGTGTTTCTGCACTACGAGTCGCAGGACGATTTCGAGTGGCGCGCTCCGCAGACCCTGCTGCACAAGATCTGGCATATGAGCATCACCCGCAACCATCGCGTCAATTTCTACGTCTACGACGCCTTCGATCCCCGGCAGTTCTCCGACAAAGAGTCGTATGCCGCCTATGCGCACGGCAAATTCCTGGAGTGGCAGGCCCGCTACCTGGACTGAGCCGGCCCCGCACCCTGCCCGGTATCGACAAGATCGATAGCATCTACCGCGCCAGGCCCGGCTGCCACGGGTAGCAGGGATGCCGCCACAGCGTTTCGTACAGCCATTATCCGTAGGGTGCGCTGTGCGCACCGGAAGATCAGTCAGCCGAGATATTTCCGCAGGGTATCGAATAGCAGCAGACCGAACAACAGCACTGTGCCCAGCAGGACCAGGTTCGTGGCGGGTCCGTTGCGCAGCCCGCCCAGCCAGGCGCGGCGGTTGTTCATGACCAGCAGCAAAACGCCCAGCAGGGGCATGAAGAACGCGCCGGCAACGGCGTAGACCAGTACCAGCCACACGGGTTTGCCCGCCAGCATCAGGAGCATCGGTGGGACGGCGATGTACAGCAGGTAGCCGCGGTAGGCGTGTGAGCGCGTGCTGACGGCGCGGGGTTGCTTGTCACGCCAGGCGTATTGCTGCACGAAATCGGTAAACAGGTACGGCACGCCCTGCCAGACGCCGAGCATGGAGCTGAATACCGCGCTCCAGAAACCGACCAGGAAGCACCACTTGCCGAACGGGCCGACTACCTCTTCCAGTCGTGCGGCGATGGCCAGCGCCATCTCCGGCCCGGTGACAGTGTCGGGGTGCACCCCGGCGGAAATGATGATGACGGCTACGCCGAACAGGCCGGTCAGGGTGTAGGCAACGGCCAGGTCACGGCGCGAACGCGCCAGGTCATCCGGCGTCGTCCAGTTCCGTTCGCGTATCCAGTAGCCATAGCAGAGCAGGGTGACGCTGCCGCCGACGCCGCCGATCACGCCGATGATGAACAGTAACGATCCTTGCGGTATCGAGGGTATCAGCAATCCGCTGGCGATGCCGGCCACGTCCGGTGCGACCCAGGCGGCGCATACGAGTACCACCAGCATCATGACGGCCATGAACAGTTTCATGAGCGGCTCGAGCAGGCGATAACTGCCGGTCAGCACCAGAGCGGCGGCCAGCAGGGAATGCACTATGCCCCAGTTTGCCACGGACAGGCCGGGGTACAGGGCGTGGGCGGCCAGCCCGGTTGCGGCGATCAGGGCACCTGCGACCACGAATGTCCACAGCAGCAGGTAGATGAAAAAATAGAGGGAGACGAATTTCGGCAGCCGCTGGATCCAGCCTTCCAGCAGCGTCGTTCCGGTGGCGAGTTGCCAGCGGGCCAGCCCCTCGTTCATGGTGAATTTCATGATGGCGCCGAGGACCGCTGCCCAGAGGATCGTGGTGCCGAATTTTGCGCCGGCAACCGAGGCGACCACCAGGTCGCCGGCGCCGAGGCCGGTCGCCGCGATGACGAGGCCGGGACCGATGTCCCGTAGCACGGTGCTGGTCTTTTTCATGATGTCCCGTTTCGGCAGATTTTCCGGCAGCCGTGATAAAGTAGGCCGGTGAAGGCGTTATGTTAACGGATTGCCGGTCGACCAAGAGCCGATGAAGCTGCGCACCCAGATATCCCTCTACCTGTTCCTGTTCGGGTTGATCCCGTTGCTGGTGGCATTCGTGATCAACGTGCCGCTGATCTTCGATCGAATCGAGGCACTTTATCACAAGGCGCACCTGCAGAATCTGCGCGCCGAATTCAGCGATCTCGACCAGCACCTGGCCCGCCGTCACGAAATGGTCCGCCTGCTGGCGAAGATGCCGGAGCCGGGCATGCTGCTGTCAAGCGACGTGCGGCAAACGACGCAGGAACTGAATGCCGCGCGTAAGGGCTATATCAGCTGGGTGAACCAGGTACTGATTGACCAGTTCGATGTGTCCCAGGTCCTGTTTCTCGACGAGGCGGACAAGCCCATCTTCTGGCTGGATCGCAACCTCAAGAGCGGGCGGCTGGAGAGCAGGACCGGCGATTATCCCGCGGTGAATAACCGGATGCTGGAGGCCAGCCGCGAAGTTGCGCCAGGCGTGGTGCTGAACGGCCCGATCATCTTCAGCCGTACCCCGGGCCCGGTACTGCCGGAACGTTTCATGCAAATGAGCCTTGTCAGCCCTGTAGTCATACCGCTGCTATCCGACGATGCGAGCACGCTTGAAGAGCAGCGCGGGACGGTCGTCGTCTATATCGATCTTGGTGGCCTCGCGAACGCCTATCGCGGCAACTACTGGGTGCTGAGTGACGGGCAATACCTGCCGTCGCCCAATGGTGAAAACCGGTCGACCACGGCGTTCGAGGATTTCCCGGGATTGCAGGCGTTGTTCGACAAGGACGAACTCGCACTGTGGGAGTTCGGTAACCAGCAGGTGCTCTGGGTGCCGCTGTTCGAGACCGAGGACGCCGGTACCCTGTGGGTTGGGCGCAGCGTCGATCCCTCGCCGCTGGCAAAATTACAACGTGCCGTGGAACTGCGCATTGCCTATATCGCCATCGGTTTGCTGATCGTGGTATTCATCGTCGCGCGCCTGATTGCGGTGAAGACAGAGCGCCTGGGCCACGACCTGACAGACGGTATATCGCGCGTACTCGAGCGCAACGAGGAAGTCGAGTTTTCCTGGCGTCAGCCGCAGGAGCTGAACGAACTGGGCAACAACCTGACGCGGCTCGCCTCCACGCACGCGGCGAACACCCGCGCGATGGACAGTTATGCGCGGGAACTGGAGGAGTCGAACCGCTATAAATCCGAATTTCTCGCCAACGTCAGTCACGAGCTGCGCACGCCGCTGAATTCGATCCTGCTGCTGTCCAAGATGCTGGCCGAAGGCGACGTGCGTCAGCAACTCACCGCCGAGCAGGTGCACCAGGCAAGGGTCATTAACATTGCCGGCACGGACCTGAAGGCGCTGATCGACAACATCCTCGACCTGTCGCGTATCGAGGCGCGTCACATGACGCTGATCGCGGAGCCGGTCAGCCTGCGGTCGGTTATCGACAGCGTGCTCGAGCTGATGAAACCGCAGCTGGATGAAAAGCGTCTCCAGCTGGTCACGGAGTTTGATGCGCAGGCGCCCGCCTCGATAAACACCGATGGTGAAAAGCTGCGCCAGATCCTGATCAATTTTCTGTCCAATGCCGTGAAATTCACCGCGCAGGGCACGGTTACGGTGCGCCTGGCACAGGGTCCGGAACACGACGGGGTATGCTACCCGGTCTGTATCAGCGTTGCCGATACCGGCATCGGGATCGCCGCAGACAAGCTGGAGCTGGTATTCGAGGCCTTCCGGCAGGCCGACGGTTCTACCAGCCGGCGCTTCGGCGGCACCGGCCTGGGTCTGGCTATCAGCCGCGAACTGGCCTGGCTGATGGGTGGTGACATCCTCGTGGAAAGTACGCCCGGCAGCGGTACCACTTTCAGTCTGCTGCTGCCGCTCGAGCTGCCGGCAACGCCGCGGCTGTCCAGCCAGGGGAAAATGGCCGGCAGCAGTGACGCGAAGGAGTCTGTGCAGTCGATTCCCCCGGCCGATTACGGCGGTGCCCGCATCCTGCTGGTTGACGATGATGTGCGCAACCTGCTGGCGCTGACGCCGGTACTGGAACAATGGGGGCTGGAGGTCATGGCGGCAGGTGATGGCCCCGAAGCGCTGGAAACACTGGCGACGGACGGAGAATTCAGCCTGGTCTTTATGGATATAATGATGCCGGGTATGGATGGGTACGAAACCATCAGGCGGATCAGGCAGCAGGAGCGGTTTGCGGATATGCCGGTGATCGCGCTGACAGCCAGGTCCACTAAAGAGGACGGGCGCCAGTGCCAGGAGGCGGGCGCAAGTGACTATATCGTCAAGCCGGTCGATCTGAAAATCCTGAAGAACATGCTGGACAAGTACCTGCCCGGCGGCTGAACAAACATTACTGCGAGGAATCGGATGACTGACAGGAACCGTTATGCTGACTTCAGGATTCTGATTGTCGATGACAATGAGAACAACCTGTTTGCGCTGCGTTCCCTGATAGCCAGGCATATGGACGTCGAGGTGCTCGAGGCGGGCTCCGGGCAGGCAGCGCTCGATATCGCACTCAGCAACCCGCGTATCGACCTCATCGTGCTCGATGTGCAGATGCCGGAAATGGACGGTTTCCAGACCGCGTCCATGCTGAAGGTACGGCAGAAGACGCGTGATATCCCGATCATCTTTCTCACGGCAGCCTACAAGACCGACGAGTTCCAGCAGAAGGGCTATGATGTCGGCGCCGCCGACTACCTGCTCAAGCCGATCGATGACAACCAGCTGATCAACAAGATCAGCACCTATCTGCGTCTGATCGAGAAAGAGCGGGAGCTCAATACCCGGCTGGAAGCACTCGTGGCGGAGCGCACCCGCGAACTCGATCTGGCCAAGACCTATCTCGAGAAAATCATCAGCAACATGGGCGAGGCCTTGCTGGTGCTGGAGCCAGGCGGACACATTACCGCCGTCAATCCAACTGCCTGCCGGTTGCTGGGTTATTCGGAAGCAGACCTGATCGGCATGTCTGTCGGCGACGTTTTCGAGGAGGAGGAAACCGAGCAGGCCAATGCCTTCATGGGCACCTGGCTGGAGGCGCTGATCCGTACCGGCACCATCAGCAGTATCGAGGCAAGCTTCGTGGCCAGTGACCAGAGGCGCGTGCCGATCCTGTTCTCGAGAACTGCAATCAAGGGCGATTCAGGTAAAATTACCGACATCATCTGCATTGCAAAAGATATGACGGGGTATACTCGCGCCGCGCGCAGCTGATGAAAACATGCACTGGTTTTGACCGGATGCGGTTTGCAACCCGTCCCACAGCGCGTACACTTTGCAGCCGGATTACAGGAGTTTTCGATGGAAGAGTCTGAAAATAAATTGCCGGAAGAGGATATCGTGCTGACGGCCGAGGCGCTCAAGGCGATGGGTCACCCCTTGCGCTGGAAGATCCTGTGTACGCTTGGTAACAAGGAAATGTCAGTAGGCGAAATTGTCGAGAAAATCGGCACCTCGCAAAGCAACGTTTCGCAGCACCTGGATCAGCTGCGCAACAAGAACATCGTCCGTTCCCGGCGTGACGCCAACCGCATCTACTATTCGGTCAGTAACGAGAAACTGCTGGATCTGATCAGCACCATGCGTGGTGTATTGTGCCAGACGAATCTGACCGATACCCTGCCGGAGTAGCGCCTGATACCCTGACCGGTGGCCCGACGGGCCTGCGTGAATAAATACCGACTACAGGTCATTGCGGCGGACGGCCGCGATGCCGCACGCTCAACCTAAACCTGTCAAATTTCCGGATGGCATAAAAAAACGGGGGTGGCTCTTGCGAGCCCCCCCCGTTCTGCTTTGCTGGTCTGTCAGACCGACTTACTTGGCAGCCGGAGCAGCAGCCGGGGCAACCGGAGCAACCGGGGCGTAGCCATAAGGCGCGCCGCCGTAAGGAGCACCGCCATACGGGGCACCGTAAGGGGCATAACCGTAAGGACCGTAGCCGCTGTTGTAGCTGTTGTAGCCGCGGCCATAACCACGACCACTGCCGCGACCGCTGAAGTTCATGTTGAAGCCGCCGTCGAAGTCGCCGTCGCCATAACCGTCACCGAAGCCGTCGTTGTAGCCGTTGTTGCCGAAAGGACCCCAACCACCCCATGCAGAAGCGGCGGTGGAAGCGATTGCCAGCGTAGCGGCAGTAATCACGGTTGCGATAGTTTTCATATTGTTTCTCCTGGAAATATTCTCATTAAAGTGTTGAAAAATTGTTTGTCTGCGAGGACGGAGAGAATAATATAAGCAGTTCCTTAAATAAGCAAGCACTTATTAAGATTATTTTTAAATTTACCTCGATAATGACTTGAATATTACAATATATATATTAATAACAAAGTGTTATGAAATTCCGGTGATAGGGGTCGGACAAATTAAGACTGATTTTTGACGCAAAAACAGGTATTTTCAGGGTGGATGCAGTCAAAAATCAGCCGGCAGCACTGCCCTGGGGCAGGCGAGATATCCGGAGGAGGCGTCACCGGGACTGATGCGGGCGCTTGTGAGAGACATGGATGAAACGTCACGATTGTTGCTTTCGATCATTGAACTGGGTGGCTATCCGAATTTCACGCCACTGTATGAGTCGCTCGGCTACAGGGTGGCTACGGAGACACGCATGCGCAAGGCAATCGGCTTCCTGAAGCAGCATACGCCCGATGTCATCGTGGCCGAGTTCAATTTCCAGTCGGATTTTCGCGATCGTTCCAGCAGTCTCGAGTCGCTGCTCGCCGTCGTCCAGCGCCTGCCCGATACGCGGGTGATCGTATTTTACGAACAGGAGTTTGCGCCGCAGTTTGCAAAGCTGCGCGCACGCTTGCCGGTCCATTTCGGGCTTGCTTTCCCTGTCGAGGAGGCGCAGTTGCGCAGCGTGCTTGACGGGATTGCGGGAGGGTCTGACGAAGCCGGGTCGCGGGCCGAACAGCACTGATTGTGATTGCAGACTGTGTTTCATGGCCACGGGTGTGCTATTGATAGTTAATTAATTCGAAACAGACCAGTTTCCAGGAGAGTACCAGTGATTAAACAACCATTAATGAACAGGATATCGGGTTTGCTCGCTGCCAGCGCGCTGCTGTTCATGTCAGCCGGGTTGTACGCCGCTGACCTGCGGGTACGGGTGTTTGAGCGAGGCGCCAATGTGCCATTGGCAGGTGTGGCGGTATGCCTGGGTACCAGCGCCAGGCTGGACCAGTTCGGTGCAATCAGGACCGACGCCAACGGCTATGCTGTGTTCGAATCCGTGCCGGGCGCCCGCTTGATGGTAACGGCGTCGATGGCGGGATTCATGTCCGAGCAGGAAACGCTGCTTACCTCCAGTACCAGCAGGATGCTCGTACTGTCATTGTCGGCTGGCGGTGGCGGGGCGCGTTGCATACCCGAGGATGCGGAGGCCACCCAGTCCATGGCGGGGTTGCAGATCGTTCGCTTCGTCCTCAATAAGGGGGCGGCTGTTGCAACCAGCCGTGGCGTGACGCTCGATGGTGCTATTTCCGGTGCACCGACCCAGTACCGCGCGAGCGAGCAGGCGGATTTCGGCGATGCCGAGTGGCTGGATTACAAGGCTTCACCCGGTTTCATGCTGAGCTCCGGCGAGGGTAAGAAGACCGTGTACTACCAGGTGCGCAGGCACTCGACACTGGGCGGCGCAGTCCTGGAGACCGTATCACCGACATCGGTCGACAGCATCATTCTTCAGGGTCACTGAATCGGCGGCCGCTCGCGGCCGGGCGTAAACCTGTCAGGTATCCCGGCCCGCATTTCTCACCGGGCGGCTGTTATCCGGCATATTGAGCTGAAACCATAAAGATAATACCCATTCGTCAATAACAGTGTGTCTGTGGCCGGTGCCTATCCCGGCCCTGGCTGGTTCTCGTGCACCCGTACTTGCTCTTCATTCAAGTGGTAGCTACGGCTACCCCTTTCATTCCAGAGCGGCGTCCGGTCACACGAGCACTGCGCCAGCATGGCCCAGGCCAGCCTCTCGACCGCTACACGGTCTCACCTTCTCCGGGATCCCGGTGAGAAATGCGGGCTAGTGCCTGTGCGGGTGTTTTTTGCGGCCCTCGAATTTCACGATGCCCTGCACGATGACGTCGAAGGGCAGATCCTCGAGGCGACCATGACGCTGCAAGGCGTTATCGATGGTGGTGATGATGTCATCGACACCGGCCTGGTCCTTTTTTTCGGGATAAACAAGC
>DATKZN010000204.1:0-3934 GCA_035527955.1 Gammaproteobacteria bacterium | reverse complement strand
GATCACATCGACTGCCCAGCCGGTAACGATCGATGCCCTGGCGAGTGTCAATCCGGGAGACAGCGCGGCGAGCGGTGCGAGCGATATTTTCGGAATGCTGACCTTTGGTGGCGATGTCAGCTTCGATGCTGCCTTGAACTTCGAGCTGGGCCTGTTCGACTTCGACAGCGTGGATATCCTGGGTGGCATCGACTTCGGGCCGAACAGTATGATCGCCTTCAGTCTGAACGGCTACCAGCCCGCCATCGGTGAGCTTGTCGACGTGCTGTTCGCGCAGCATGTGGGCGGCTTTGACAATATTCTATTCAGCTTCCCGGATCTGGCCCCGGGACTGGGGCTGGGCTACGAGGTGCTGCTCACCCCTGAATGGGACCTGCAACTGAGCTTTACGGCGGCACCGGTACCGCTGCCTGCAAGCGTCTGGCTGTTCCTCTGCGGCCTGGCGGGTATGGCGGTCGTCGCGCGACGCAAGTCCACCACGGCGCGACCAGCCCCGCGCACCGGGCAATGACCACAGCGGATTAACAGGACAGGCACGGTGTGCGAAGGCTGGCAGCGCACGCCTGCTTAACAAATGGCAGCAAGGGACGGCACCATGACAAGCGACAAGACCATCTACTTTCTCGCCGGGTTGCCACGCAGCGGTTCGACGCTGTTGGCGAACATCCTGGCACAAAATCCCCACGTGCACGTGACCCCGACGTCGGGCATCGTCGACATGCTGGTGACGGTGCGCAACGGCTGGGACCGCAACGACGCCTTCCAGGCGATGGCACACGGCCTGAGCGAGCAGGTCAAGGAACGCGTGCTGCGGGCGATGCTGCAGGCGTACTTCGCGCATGTCAGTCAGCCGCTGTGCATCGACAAGAACCGGTACTGGGCGGAGTTCCTGGAGATGGCGGCGGTGCTGGTGGGTGGCAGGGAGCGGGTGAAGGTACTGGTCACGGTGCGGGACCTGCGCGATGTGCTGGCGTCTTTCGAGCAGCTCTACCGCAAGACCTCGGCGCTGGGGCAGTTGCCGCAGGAAGCGGCCACCGCCCTGAAATTCAAAACGGCGCTGGGTCGCGTGGAGGTATTCGCAGACGATGCACAACCGGTCGGCCGGGCGTACAACGCCATTCGCGATGCCGTCACCCGCGGCTGGAATGACTGCATGCACTTCGTTGATTACGACGCGCTGACACGTGCGCCGCAGGCGACGCTGGAGGGTATCTATCGCTTTCTCGGTGAGACATCGTACGCTCACGACTTTGAGCATGTCCGGCAGGTCACCTTCGAGGACGACTACGTGTATGGCTTCAAGGACATGCACACCATTCGTGCCCGGGTCGAGCCCCAGCCGCCGCAATGGCCGCGGGTGTTCGACGACGCGGTGTTACAGAGCCCGGTATGGCGCAACATCGATGGCGCCGCCCGCTTCTGGCAGGCCTATCTGAACCGGCCAGCCGGCTAGCCCGTATATCTCACCAGCGGAGTTGTGCGCTGCACCTGACGGCTAATCGAGCGGTTGCCACGCACCCACCGGGGCGTAGCGCCCGGCTTTGAGCTGCACTGCGACTACATGTGCACCCAGTGCCCCGATGCGACGATTGGCGTTGTAGGTCAGCGGCGGGGTGAGTCCGGTGTCGAAACGGTACAGGCCTTCCAGTGCACTGACCAGCCCTTGCCTGCTCAGATCCCTGCCGGCGCGTTTCAGGCCTTCCACGAGCGTTCTGGCGGCGGCGTAGGCGGCGATCTGTCCCGAGACGTGTGCCTCGGGCAGATCGTATTTCTGCCTGAGTGCGTTGTAGTCCTGCTGGCCGCGCGCTGTTACGTCACGCGGCAGCGTCGGGTAGGCGATAAAGATCCGCTGGTCGAACACCGCCGGGGCGGTGAGCAGGGCAGGCGTCGCCAGGCTTGAGAGCAGATAAACCGCCGGTGGCTGGTCTGATTCACCCAGGGTGACGAGTAAGGCATTCAGCTCGTCACTGGTGCCGAAGAAAAACAGCGCGGTATTCCCTGTATCTCGCAGTGCCGCGGCCAGCTGCGCCGGGACCAGCTGGCCGGGCGGATAACCGAAAGTCTGTACCGTGTCCCAGCCGTGACGGTGTGCCTGCTCTGTGATCACCTGGCCAAGCCTGGTGAGGGTGGGCGTGTCGGGGCCTGCAACGGCGAGGCGGGGCGCCCGCGCTGACTTCCTGTCGCCCGCGACATCGACCAGTACCCGCACCCGTTGTTCCTGCCCGGGATACAGATAGAAGGTGTGGCGGTCCAGGCCCTCGCCGGACTGCGGCTGCAGGGTGAAGGGACCGACCAGGGGTAGCTGTTGCTGTTCCATCAGCCGTGTCGTCTCGTCTTCCAGGCCTACGCTGTAGCTGCCGATCAGGGCGAAGATTTCCTGTTCGGCCAGACCCTGCTCGAGATTGGTCAGCGCCGTGCGCGGCGAGTCGCCGAACGGGATGACCACGAGTTCGAGGTGGCGGCCGTGGATGCCGCCGGCCGCGTTGAGCTCCGCGAAATAGGCCAGCATGACCGCACGCATGGCCTCGCCCAGTCCAGCCAGACGACCCGACAGGGGAAGCTGCGTGGCCAGTCGGATGTTTGTTGCAGATAGGCCGCGGTCGCTGTCAGTCTCGATGCACTTCAGATAGGCGATCAGGGCAGCCAGGTCATCCGGTTCCATGCTGTAGAGTGGCATGGCCGCATCCAGCCGGTTGCCGGCCGGATCAATCCCCCGGGTGATTGCGGCCGCCAGCGAAGCCGTGTCGAAAGCCGGGTGCTGGCGGCCGAAGTCGTGCCGGTGGCCATAGTGTTTGATGAGGTTCTGCCAGGTGATGTCGGTCGGATTCACACCGCCTTCGGGGCGGCCGCGTCCGTCGGGGCCATGGCAGCTGGCGCAGGGTATCGCGCTTGCAGGCAATGCAACCGCCTGCGTGCCCACGTGCGCGGTGATCGCCGTGCCGGCGGCGCTGGTGCCGTGGATATAGATCTGCTTGCCGCGCTGTTCCTGGGGCGAGAGGGCCGTGGCCGCGGCAGTGCCGGCAAGCAACAGGGCAAGCGCAGCCGTTGACCAGGGACGGGTCCGGCGCATGGCCGTGATGGCGCGCCTCACTGCTCCTGTGCCAGCAGGCGCAGCTTGTCCGCGATACCCTCCGCCGGCACCATGGGCGAGATCTTCATCCAGTAGTGATCCCTGACATTGCCGGCCAGCACCAGTGTCGAGTGCTCCTCGACGTCCGGCGTGTACTGGCCGAGCTTCCTGACGATCTGGTTCACGTTTTGCGGATCACCGGTCAGGAACAGCCAGTTCTTGTCGTCGGCGAGTTCGTGTTGGGCGGCAAATGCCTTCATCGCGGCCGGCGTGTCACGTTCCGGGTCGATGCTGATGGAGACGAAATGCACCCTGGCACGCAGTGACGCATCGAGCAGGTCGCGGCTCGATTTGAGCTTGCGGGTCATCAGCGGGCAGGCACCCTCACAGTGGGTGAAGATGAAATTGATGAGCACGATCTTGTCTTGCAGGACATCGCTGAAGAAGCGCACATCCTTCCCGTCCTGGGTGACCAGCTGCAGGTCCGTGAAGTACTGCCTCGAGGCCTCGTCAGCGTCGGCCTGGGTTGTCGCAGCGGGTGTCGCTGCCGCGCCGCCCGTAGTCTCCGGTGGTGTTGCGGACACGGCAGGCGCTAGCCAGGCCAGGGCGAGTAACAAGCTGAAAATCGTGCGCATGGTGCATTACTCCTGCAGGGATTGGGCGGCCGCGGCCGCCTGTCGGGCCGCCGTGAGTTCATCCACCGCGGCCAGGATCTGGTCCGGACCCGGGAAGCCGAAGAAACGGATCCAGGTCCCGGAACGCCCGTCGCCCACCAGGACCATGGCCGGATGGTCCTCGAAACGCGGCGCGTAGGCACCAAGCCCGGTCAGCACCTGGTCCACCTGCGATTTATCACCGGTGAGC
>DATKZN010000203.1:0-2016 GCA_035527955.1 Gammaproteobacteria bacterium | reverse complement strand
ACCTGTTCCTGCGGTGGTGCAGTGTATGCCGCTGCCGTTTGGGTGAGAACACCATGGAGAGGTCACGGGTCTTGTGCGCCGGCGGCCTGGCGAGCATGTCGTCGAACGGGATCTCGTGTGCCTCCCCGACGCCGTAGATCCACACCAGGCCGGCCTGCGAGAATATCCTGTCGCGGTGTGGCAGCGCCCATTCTTCCTGGCTGGTCAGTACGCATCCGAACTGCCGGGTGTAGGGATTGCCGTAATGCTTGATGGACGAGGGTTCGCTGGTGGTGAGCAGCGTATGCCCGGCGGCACAGGCCAGTTCCTCGCAGCGCCTGTTGCGCGGCACATCAGGCAGGCCTGGCAGGTCCTCGTACACGACCAGCCAGTCATAGTCCCGGTCTTCGGGGACAAAGCTGAAGTGGCAGTTGCCCCAGGCCGGAACGCCGCCGGGAAACTGGTGCATGAAATAGCGTTGCGATAAAGGACTCAGCAGTTTTACCCGGATGCCGGAACTCATGGGGCAGCGGTATCGCCGGCGTCCAGCTGCAGTACCATGTTGGATCGCGTCCTGGCCGTCGCGGTGTAGCCATGTGCGAGCAGCCAGGACAGGATGTCCCTCTTCCAGTCCGTGCCGCTGGTATGTTCGATGATGACCATGCGCGGCCACAGGGATCGGGGGGCCGTCTCGAAAAACGGAAACAGCACGGTATCTTCCATGCCCTCGACATCGATCTTCAGGGCATCTATCCGGTTGATTCCCAGTTCTTCCAGCACCGCGGCCAATGGCCTCACCGGGACGGTTACCTGCCTGCCCTCCAGTTCGTGGTCGCTGATCCTGCCGCCGCCCATGTCGCCTTGCTCGGGTATGAACAGCGTTGCCTGTCCGGTCGATTCGCCCAGGGCAACCGGCAAGGTCTTGATGCGTTCCTCGTAGCCGTTAGCCAATATATTGAAATCCAGTCTTTCCAGGGCCAGAGGATTCGGTTCGACTGCCACAATACGCGCTGCGCCGAAGGCGGCTGCAATCAGCGAGTAATAGCCGATATTCGCACCGATATCGATGAAGATGCCGCCATCTGCAACGCGCCCCCGCAGCGCCTCCAGCTCGATTCGATCCCGATTTCGGGAACCGAACAGGATTTTGGCATCGGTGACATTGTCCCACGGGTGCAGTCTGAACCGGACACCCTGGTAGGTGATGTCGACGGGTGTGCCGGGATGCCGTGCCCGCCAGGCGCGGGCCAGTATCCTTTTCAGGGGGCCATGCGCCAGCCCAGCCTTTTTTGCCAGTAACAGCAGATGGTCGGTTCCGCGTGGCGCATGGCTGCCCCAGCGCCCGGGGTTTTTGGTCCGATCATTCAATTTTCTGGCCCTGTTGTGCTGTGTTCCGCAGGATTATCCCGTGACAGGGCTGCAACGACAACGACTACGTTCCGGAATGATAGAGTGGGGGGCTGCCCGGTGGCCGCGTCTTGAAGCGCCGGTGTGCCCACAGGTACTGTTCCGGCTGCCTGCGGATGAGGTTTTCGAGCAACTCGTTGATGCGCCGGGTGTCCTCCTCGATATCAGTGCCAGGAAAGTTCTCCAGTGCCGGGAGCAACGTAAGCCGGTAGCCCTGCGCGCCGGGAAGGCGGGTCTGGTAAAACGGCACTACCGGTGAATGCGCCATCTTCGCCAGCGTCGAGGTGGCGGTGATGGTCGCCGCGGGTATGCCGAAGAACGGCACGAACACGCCCTTGCCGATGCCGAAGTCCTGGTCCGGCGCATACCAGACCGGCATGTTCTGGCGCAGGCTCCGGCGCATGCCGAGCAGGTTGTCGCGCAGTATGGCCTTTTGGGTGAACCTGTTGCGGCCGTGGTGGATGACGTATTCCATGGCGGCGTTCTTGTGTTCGCGGTACAGGACCTGGAAGGGTGCGAACAGCGACAGCAGGCGGCCGCCGATTTCCATGGTGGTGAAATGGGCGCTCAGCAGGACAGCGCCGTGGCCTGCCTGCAGGGCGGCGTCCAGGTTCTCGAGGCCCTCTATCG
>DATKZN010000202.1:0-5048 GCA_035527955.1 Gammaproteobacteria bacterium | reverse complement strand
CTATGCGGCCCCCGACTGGCCGGGAACTCGCCCCTGTCATCCCGCCCACGGCACGGTGCGCACCGCCGCCCGGCTGCTACGCCACGCCGGCGCGGTGGGCCTTGTTCAGTGCCGCCAGCAGGTCGTGAAACGGCACTGCGTGGACGTGGCTGCGCGCCCACTCGGCGAAGGGCAGATCGGCGCCATCGGCAAACCGGTGTTCGCCGGATTCGATGCGGGCCTTGAGTTCGTGCAATTGGCCGAGCAGCACCCGGTAAGCCGACAGGTGGGGCGAGAAATCGTCCATCTCGTCGTATTCGGCGCTCTCGATCAATTCCTCGGTCTCGAACATTGCCTGGTCGAGCTGGCGCAGGAACTCGTCGCGGGAGACCGGCGCGTCCATCCGGTCAGGCCCGTGGCAGGGTGACGCCGCGCTGGCCCTGGTATTTGCCGCCGCGGTCCTTGTAGGAGGTCTCGCAGACTTCGTCGGATTCGAGGAACAACACCTGCGCGACGCCCTCGTTGGCGTAGATCTTGGCGGGCAGTGGCGTGGTGTTGGAAAACTCCAGCGTGACATGGCCTTCCCACTCCGGTTCGAAGGGGGTGACGTTGACGATGATGCCGCAGCGGGCGTAGGTGGACTTGCCGAGACAGATGGTCAGCACGTTGCGCGGGATGCGGAAGTATTCCACGGTGCGCGCCAGCGCGAACGAGTTCGGCGGGATGATGCAGACGTCGGACTTCACGTCGACGAAGCTGTTGGCGTCGAAGTTCTTGGGATCGACGATGGCCGAGTTGATGTTGGTGAAGATCTTGAATTCGTCCGAGCAGCGGATGTCGTAGCCGTAGCTCGACGTGCCGTAGGAGACGATGCGGCTGCCGTTGCCGTTTTCGCGCACCTGGCCCGGCTCGAACGGCTCGATCATGCCGTGTTCCTGCGCCATGCGGCGGATCCACTTGTCGGATTTGATGGACATATTCTGCTACGTGTAAATCAAGTTGGTGGAGCGCTTACTGAGAGCCGCTCCTGTGAGTGAAAGACAAGGCAAAAATCGCTGGGGAAGCGCAGTGTACAAACCGGTACATGAGCATTTCCCAGCGATTTTTAACACCGTATTTCGCCACAGGAGTGGTTCTCAGTCGTTGGAGATGACGATCTGCGGGAAGCGCGCCGCGTAGTCCCTGGTCTTCAGCGACAGTTTCGCCGCGGTGCGGCGTGCAATCTCGCGGTAGATCTGCGCGATGCGGCTGTCGGGCTCGGCGACCACGGTCGGCTTGCCGGAGTCGGTCTCCTCGCGGATGCGCTTGTCGAGCGGCAGCGCACCGAGGAAGTCGACATCGTTCTGCTCGGCCATGCGGGGACCGCCACCCTCGCCGAAGATGTGCTCCTCGTGGCCACACTGGGTGCAAATGTGGATGCTCATGTTCTCCACGACACCCAGCACCGGCACCTCGACCTTCTGGAACATCTTGAGGCCCTTGCGCGCATCGAGGAGTGCGATGTCCTGCGGCGTGGTGACGATGATCGCTCCGCTGACCGGCACCTGCTGGGCCAGGGTCAGCTGGATGTCGCCAGTGCCCGGCGGCAGATCGACTATCAGGTAGTCGAGGTCCTTCCAGTTGGTGTCGTTGAGCAACTGCTGCAGGGCCTGGGTGACCATCGGGCCGCGCCAGATCATCGGCGTCTCCTCGTCGATCAGGAAACCGATCGACATCGCCTGCAGGTGGTAGCTGTTCATCGGCTCCAGTGTCTTGCCGTCCAGCGACTCCGGCTTGCCGTGCACGCCGAGCATGCGCGGCTGGCTGGGGCCATAGATGTCCGCGTCCAGGATGCCGACCTTGGCGCCCTCGGCCGACAGCGCCAGGGCGAGGTTCACGGCGGTGGTGGACTTGCCGACGCCGCCCTTGCCGGAGGCCACGGCGATGATGTTACGGATGCCCTCGATGTGCTTGACACCCTTCTGCGCGGAATGGGAGGCGATCTTGCTCGACACGTCGATGATGGCGGTCTTGACGCCTTCCACGGACTCGACCAGCGCCTTCAGCTTCGCGGCCAGGTCGTCGCGGTAGCCGGAGGCCGGAAAGCCCAGCACGACCTTCACGGTCGCGGTGTCGCCGTCGATGGAGATCTCCTTGATGCACTTGGTGGATACCAGGTCCTTTTCGAGGTAGGGATCCACGTAGGTCGCCAGTTTGGCTTCGATCTGGTCTTTGCTTGCAGCCATGTTATCTACTCCCGGGTAAGTCAGGTCACCCGCCGCATTCGTGCAGGTGAAAATTGACCGGGCATTGTACACCAACTGGCCGGGGGCGTCCCCGAGGCTACCCATACGGGATACCACGACAGCGGCGGGTCTATGGCATACTAACCCGTCCATTCACAACGATTTTATGCAAGCCGACTGATACCCGAGCATGAGTCAGGAAATCCGCACCCTGCTGGTCACCAGCGCCCTGCCCTACGCCAACGGCCCGATCCACATCGGGCACCTGGTGGAGTACATCCAGACCGATATCTGGGTGCGCTTCCAGAAGCTGCGCGGCCACAACTGTATCTACGTGTGCGCCGACGATGCCCACGGCACGCCCATCATGCTGCGCGCCCGGCAGGAAGGCATCACGCCGGAGGCGCTGATCGCGCGCATGGCCGGAGAGCACCAGGCCGACTTCGCCGGCTTCGAGGTCGGCTTCGACAACTACTACAGCACGCACTCGGACGAAAACCGCACCCTGGCCGGGAACATCTACCGGAAACTGCGCGACGCCGGCCACATCAACCAGCGCACCATCAGCCAGTTCTTCGACCCGGAACAGCAGATGTTCCTGCCGGACCGCTTCATCAAGGGCGGCTGCCCGCGCTGCGGGACCCCCGACCAGTACGGTGACAACTGCGAGGTGTGCGGCGCCACCTACGATGCCGGCGAGCTGAAGGACCCGCGCTCGGTGCTGAGCGGCGCCACGCCGGTGAAAAAGGATTCCGAGCACTACTTCTTCCGGCTGGCGGATTTCGCGGCCTGGCTTGGCGACTACGTGCGCGTCTCCACGCAGCCGGAGGTTGCCAACAAGATGAACGAGTGGCTGGAGACCGGCCTGCACGACTGGGACATCTCGCGCGACGCCCCCTACTTCGGCTTCGAGATCCCGGATGCGCCCGGCAAATACTTCTACGTCTGGCTGGATGCGCCGGTCGGCTACATGGCAAGCTTCAAAAACCTGTGCGACCAGCGCGGGCTGAACTTCGACGAATGGTGGAAGCCGGACGCGACCACCGAGCTGTATCACTTCATCGGCAAGGACATCCTGCGCTTCCACACCCTGTTCTGGCCGGCCATGCTGCGCGGTGCCGGCTTCCGCACGCCGACGGCGATCTTCGCGCACGGCTTCCTTACCGTCGACGGCCAGAAGATGTCCAAGTCGCGCGGCACCTTCATCAAGGCGCGCACCTACCTCGACCACCTGAACCCGGAATACCTGCGCTACTACTTCGCGGCCAAGCTGGGCAGCGGCGTCGATGACATCGACCTCAACCTCGAGGACTTCATCGCGCGCGTCAACAGCGACCTGGTCGGCAAGGTGGTGAACATCGCCAGCCGCTGCGCCGGCTTCATCAACAAGCGTTTCGACGGACGCCTGTCCAGCGAGTGCAGCGAGCCGGCGCTGTATGCGGAGTTCGTCGCCGAAGGGGCGGCCATCGCCACGCACTACGAGCAGCGCGAATTCAGCCAGGCGGTGCGGCGCATCATGGCACTGGCCGATAAGGCCAACCAGTACATCGACACCCACAAGCCCTGGGTGCTGGCCAAAGAGGCCGGCCAGGAACAGGCCGTGCAGGACGTGTGCAGCACCGGCCTCAACCTGTTCCGCGTGCTGATCACCTGGCTGCAGCCGATCCTGCCGGTCATGGCGCAGCGCGTGGAGGCATTCCTCGACATCCCGGCCCTGCGCTGGGACAGCGTCGAGGCACCGCTCACCGATCACACCATCAAGCCCTTCACGCCGTTGCTGACGCGTGTGGAACAGGAGAAGATTGACGCCATGCTGGAAGACTCGAAGGAACACCTAGCCAACGCGGCCACGCCCGCGGCCAGCGGACCGCTGGCAACGGACCCGATCGCGGACACTATCCAGTTCGACGACTTCGCGAAGCTCGACCTGCGCATCGCGCGCATCGCGAAGGCCGCGCCGGTCGAGGGCGCCGACAAGCTGTTGCAACTGACCCTCGACCTGGGCGGTGAGCAGCGCAATGTATTCGCGGGCATCAAGTCCGCTTACAACCCCGAAGATCTGGAAGGCCGGCTCACCGTAATGGTCGCCAACCTGGCGCCGCGCAAGATGCGCTTCGGCATCTCGGAAGGCATGGTGCTGGCCGCCGGCCCGGGGGGCAAGGAGCTGTATATCCTGAACCCGGACAGCGGCGCGCAGCCGGGTATGAAGGTGAAATAGGCATCGCAAGCTATTGTTTGCAAGGATCTATAGAATCGCTGTAGGAGCGCTTCCCAAGCGCGATTTGTGGCGGACTTGAAAAGCTCGCGGACGCGGTCCGCTCCTACAACAGGTTCGCCATGGACTGAGCATATATGACCGAACTCGCCCTCATCCTTGTCAGCACCGTGCTGGTCAACAACTTCGTGCTGGTGAAGTTCCTCGGCCTGTGCCCGTTCATGGGCGTGTCGCGCAACGTCGACACCGCAACCGGCATGGCGCTGGCCACCACCTTCGTGCTGACGCTGTCCTCGATCTGCAGCTATCTCGCCAACGAATACCTGCTCGCGCCGCTGGGCCTGGAATACCTGCGCACCATCACCTTCATCCTGGTGATCGCCGCCGTGGTGCAGTTCACCGAGATGGTGGTGCACAAGACCAGCCCGCTGCTCTACAAGGTGCTGGGCATCTTCCTGCCGCTGATCACCACCAACTGCGCGGTGCTGGGTGTGGCGCTGCTGAATGTGCAGCAGCAGTTCAACTTCATCGAATCCGCCGTGTACGGCTTCGGCGCAGCGGTCGGGTTTTCGCTGGTGCTGATCCTGTTTTCGTCCATCCGCGAGCGCGTCGCGGCCGCCGACGTGCCG
>DATKZN010000201.1:0-2830 GCA_035527955.1 Gammaproteobacteria bacterium | reverse complement strand
TTGAAGAGACCTTTTCACCCGGTTGCGCCTTCCCGGCAACTGTCCGGCCTAGAAAGTCAGCATGTCCCCCAGGGTAGCTACGCCGACACCCTGCGACGGGTCCCAGTTCCGGTTGCTGGCCAGGAAAGAACGGGAATCCAGCTCGATCAGTCCGATCAGGGTCTCGGCGACGATCCGTGCGCCAACCGGCCCCAGCCCCTCGCCCTTGTCAAAGTGCCCTGGCGCGGTTTCGCGACCGACTTTTTCGGCCTCCACCAGCACGTAGAACCACAAAGGTGTACCGCTGGCAAGATCCGCGGCCGAACCGGCAATCGTGGCTGCCGCCTGTTTCATCTTGTCGATCTCGGCCTGACCGCGACCCATGGCGCGTGCAATATTCTCGCCCGAGGGCAGCATGAAGGTCTGGCCGCGCAGCAGGTTTCGTGTCGCCAGCGACTGAATATCCTGCGCCGGGATAAAGGGCAGTTCGAGCAGATCGGTCGCCATCTTGCTGTCCAGCTTTTCCGCCATTTGCACATTGTGCCCGGGGTTGGCCTCAACCAGTTCGTTCCAGTCCACGACCGCCTTGGCATCAGACAGGGGTGAGAAGCCGCCGCCCAGTATCGTTCCGAACACCTCCAGCGCCGCTTTGCCTTTCTGGATCTGGATCTTTTGGGGAATCATGGAATGACCGAAACGGTAGGCCGCCACAGAAAACTCAATGGGTATGAACGGCGCTCCGTTGGCGGCACAGTAGAATTGCCGGCCGTTGCCAAGGATATCGGCGACCACAGCAGCTCCGCATATCCTGACCAGATAATCCTGGACCACAACCCACTGGTAGTGCCAGGTCACCAGCCGGCGCGTCACCTCGAACAGTTCCCGGCCTTCCAGCCCGTCTGAATGCAGTGCATCGGCGACCTTGTTATGGAAGCGGATCATGGCAAGCTGCAGCTGAGACACGATCCGGTTTTCGTCATTACGTGGATCACCGATGATGGCCGTACCGTGTGCGGAACGAGTCAGATCATCAGCAGCGAGCGCGGCAGTCTGGTTGGCTGCCGTGCCATCCGCACCGGTGAGCAGCTTCACCCCCGCGAAATCACCCGCGGCGTGATACAGGAAGGGGTGCGCCTCGGGACCCGCACCGTAAATACAGTCCAGGTCGAGCGTCGGTGTCCGGGCATTGGGGATATCCTCCGCATTGGCTACCTGCGCCAGACTTGATGTGGTATCGAGGGTAATGTCATGGTCGACGAACTGGCCGAAAAACACGTGACCCACCGGTACGGTGCTGGTGCGCTTGGCCGTAGTTCCGCCGTCCATCGGACCACCCTGCGCCCCCAGCGCCTTCAGATCTGCAACCGGCAGATAGAGCGGTGGCAAATCGAACAGACGCCCGAACCGGTCGCCCGCCTGTGCCCTATGCCCGTAGTGGCAGAAACTCTGGATACCACTGAGATGACTCATTCCATGATGATGTGGCATTCTTTTCAACTCCTGCTGTTGTGCTAATGATCCAGTAACTGCTGGCCATGTCTGCTGGACTTTCCCTGCAGAGGCATTGGATGAGTGGTGCATAGCATGTAAACCCGGCATGCCTCGGGCCACGACCGGGCCTGACAGTCATTGACAGCCACATTCAGCATGCAAGGTATTACCGACTGCCAGCGCTGCCGTGAGACAGCGTTAAAGATAATACATGGTCGCCCTGCAACGACATCTACTACATTCGTACTAGGTCCAGCGCACTAACCTGCAGTGCGCTGATTATTTAAAACGAAATTCAGAATCGTGACTGGAATCAGATCACGATTCGCACAAATTGCGGAACACACCGGGAGGCGCCCGTTACTCAGGAGTTAATGCGTGCAAGGATGTCCTGGCGCGCCCGCGCCAGCATCGAGTCGCGGTCGATAGTGTCGAGAATATCGCGGATCACCCGCTTCGGCCCGCCCTCGCCCCAGGAACAGCCGGCCGCGAGGTAGGCCTCCGCCGCGCGCCCGACCACGTAGGTCGAGTAATAGGCCACCGCACCCTGCGTGCCGGCGGTCAGCAGGGTCGACAGGCCGCCGCTGCCCGCCTTCAGCAGCGACGACACCAGGTGTATGAACCAGGTGGTGCCCATCAGCAGCAGCAACTGCTTGCTGATGGTCTTGATCAGCTTGCCGGACTGCGCGCGCGTCATGGGCATACCGTAGACATCGGCCAGGTGCACCACCATGGAGAAATCCACGGTTACCGCCGCCGCCAGGTCCGCAATCGGCACCGGGTTGATGGCCACCGCGATGCCCTTGACCAGGCTGTAGTTGCGCACCACCCTGTCACCCAGCCGTCGGCGCACGGCCAGTACGCGCACACCGACCCTGTCGCTCAGGTCGCCGGCAAACAGGCTGGCATTGAGTGCCGCCAGCGTCTTGCCTTCCGCTTCGAGGATGTCCCAGATACGGTCCTTCAGCGCCGTGACATCGGGCGGCGGCGAACGTTCGGTCTCGGTTTCCCGACCCTCGGCATCTGTGGTGATATAGATGCGCGGCGCCGGATCGGCAGACACCTCGATGAAATTTCCGGGCAGGATGAGGTGTTCCAGCCGCACCAGCAGGCTGCTGCGCAGCTGCGCGCGCTGTGCGGCGGAATAGCGGTCGCACTTGTTCAGCACCAGCAGCAGCGGCCGGTGCTGCTGCGCCAGGCCCTGCAACGCGTGGTACTCGCTGTCGGTCATGTCACCATCGATGACGAACAGCACCAGGTCGGAGCGCTGCGATACTTCGGTCGCCATGCGCTCACGTGCCTCGCCGTCGATTTCGTTGATGCCCGGCGTATCGATCAGGAACAGCGAGCCGCTGGCCTG
>DATKZN010000200.1:0-5774 GCA_035527955.1 Gammaproteobacteria bacterium | reverse complement strand
CCGTACTGCTTGCGCTGGCACAGGGCCAGTGCAGCCTGCGGGTACTGCGCGAGGTCATGCTGGGCACGACCCGCGTTACCTCTATGGTATTCCTGATCCTGATCGGCGCCTCGGTGTTCTCGCTGGTGTTTCGCGGCTTCGGTGGCGACATCATGGTCGCCGACCTGCTGACCGATCTGCCGGGTGGTACGTTCGGCGCCTTGCTTGCGGTCATGCTGCTGATGTTTCTGCTCGGCTTCGTGCTCGACTTCATCGAGATTATCTTCGTCGTGGTACCGATTATCGGCCCCGTCCTGCTCGGCATGGGACTCGACCCGGTCTGGCTGGGCATCATGATCGCGCTCAACCTGCAGACCTCGTTCCTGACACCGCCGTTCGGCTTTGCCCTGTTCTACCTGCGCGGCGTGGCCCCGGACACGGTCAGCACGGCGCAGATCTACCGGGGCGTGGTGCCGTTCATCGGCCTGCAGCTGTTGCTGATCCTGTTGCTGGCCTGGTGGCCGGCACTGGCAACCTGGCTGCCGGGTGTCGTGTACGCGAACTGAACATTCGCGGAATCTGGCAGTTCTGCCTGCTTCGTGCGATTATTAATCGCAATTGGAAACGCCAACCGGGTCAACGGAAATGTCGACATTACGCATCCTGCTCATCTCGTTCCTGCTGTTGTTGCAGCCACTGCATGCCGGCGCCGTGGACCGGCCGTGGATAAACGCCGTCGCGATTGCTTTCGGCGAAAGTGAAGATTCCGATGTAAGCAAGGTCTATCGTGTCAGCTTCCAGAAAAAATGGCACCACAGCTGGTTCGATGGCGGTGCGTGGTTCCTGGGTGGTTACTGGGATACCGGGCTCACGCGCATGAAGGCCGACAGTGGACATACCGGCACGGTATACGACATCAACCTGACACCGGTATTTCGTTACCAGCGTGATGCCGGTCTTTCCAGCGGCGTGACACCGTTTGCCGAGGCCGGTTTCGGACTGCACGTACTGACGGACACCCATATCGGCACCAACAGCCTGTCCACGGCAATCCAGTTCGGTTCGCTCATTGGGGTCGGGGTCGGGTTCGGCGAGCGCGGCCAGTATGAACTGACCTACCAGTACACGAACCTGAGCAATGCCGGCATCAAGAAACCGGACGACGGCTTCGATGCACACCTGGTCAAGCTGGGCTACAACTTCTACTAGCCGCCACCGGAAGCACAGCACCAGTCACTGCACGCACTATCCCTCGCGCACGTTCATGTAGGCGCGCTCCGATATGTCGGTCCAGCTCATCACCTGGCGCTGGAATGCGCGATAGGAATCGAACACCTTCGCCGACAGTGCATCCTTGCCGGCGATCTCGGCGACCACCTGCTCCGACAAGTCACGCAGCCGCGTCAGCACGCTGCCCGGGAATTCCCTGACGTCGACGTTATGTTCATGGATCAGCGACTGCAGCGCGGCGTTGTTGCGTGCCGTGTACTCGGCCAGCATGTCGCCGTTCACCACGAGACAGGCATTCATAACAATGCTTTGCAGGTCCGCTGGCAGGCCGTCAAAGGCGGTCTGGTTGACGAGACATTCCAGCGTGGTGCCCGGCTCGTGCCAGCCGGGGTAATAATAGTATTTCGCTGCCTTGTACAGGCCAAAGGCCAGGTCGTTGTAGGGGCCGACCCATTCGGTGGCGTCGATCGCGCCGGACTGCAGCGAGGTGAAGATATCGCTGCCCGGCATGCTCACCGGCGTGCCACCGGCGCGCTTCAACACCTCGCCGCCGAGCCCGGGGATGCGCATCTTCAGGCCGTTCAGGTCGTCGAGTGAATTGATCTCGCGGTTGAACCAGCCACCCATCTGGATACCGGAGTTGCCGGCCGCGACCGGCAGCACGCCGAACGGTGCGTACACCTCGCGCCACAATTCCATGCCGCCACCGTAAAACAGCCAGGCATTCATTTCCTGCGCATTCATGCCGAACGGCACGGCCGCGAAGAACTGCGCTGCCTCGCTCTTGCCCTTCCAGTAATACGCCGCGCCGTGGCCCATCTCTGCCGTGCCGCTGGCCACCGCGTCGAACACCTCGAAGGACGGTACCAGCTCGTTGTCGCCGTAAACGGTGACCTTGATGCGGCCGCCACTCATCTCGGTGATCAGCCGCGCGACATTGTTGGCACCTGTGCCGAGGCCGGGAAAGTTCTTCGGCCAGGTGGTGACCATCTTCCAGTGCACCACCTTGTTCGTCACGGCAGGCGTCATCGCCGTGCCCGTTTCATCCGGCCCGCAACCGCTCAGCACCAGGCCGGCACCGGCGGCACCCAGAAAATCACGTCGTTTCATACCTGCCCCTCGATATTTGTTTGGCGGTCATTGTACGTGGGATGAACGGAATGCGCCTGCGCGCGGTAAACCAGCCGCGTCCAACGCGGACCCGGGTGCAGCAGTCATTAGTCTTGATGTAACGGGTAGTTATGGAATACTATTCAACAAACGCTTCCAGTATTAAAGCTAGCGCACTAATTCCAAGAATAATAATATCGGCGAATGCACCAACCGGACGGCGCACGCGGGCCAACGAGGAGAGTACCGGGCAGCACCATGTTGACTGAACTCAACCGCATCCGTGCACGCTTTATCAGCCTGATCCTGCTTGGCCTGCTCATCGCGCCAGCGGCGGGCATCGCCAGCGCGCTGCTGTTCGACCTGATCACCCCGGACGCACTGCAGCACGGCCGCGCCGTGTTCGTCATGGCCGCCTTCGTGCTGCTCATGACCGTCTGGGCAGGCGTTCATTTCTCTCGATATTTCAGCAAGTTGCCCAAGGACTTACAGCCCGGCCGGGGCTCCGGCGAACTCTCGTACGCGCACCAGCGCCGGCTGACGCGCTTTGGTCGTGACTATTGGGGCCTGTTCCTTATCTATGCCCTGACCATCCCGCCGCTGCTGTTCATTGCGGTACAAAAACCGCTGGTCGCCGAACTGGGGCATTTCCTGCAATTGCTGTTACTGCAGCTGTCGGTGGTCGCCCTGGTCGGACTGCCCACCTACCAGCTCGCGCTGGCACAGATCGACAAGCTCGCCGGCCATTTCAGCCTGCAACAGGTACGCGGCAGCCTGAAATCGAAACTGCTGCTGATGGGCGGCTTGGTCCCGCTGCTGTGCTACACGCTGCTGATGAATTACCAGTGGCAGAAGACCGGCAACCTGACACCGGACCACATGGCCATCTGGCTGACGCTGGTCTGCATCACCGGTCTTGTCACCCTGTTCGCGGTGCGCAGCGTGACCCAGTCCCTGCAGCCGATCCAGGAACTTATCACGCGCAGCGGCGCCTCGCGCCACACGGACCTGGGACGGCTGCGGCCGCAGTCCACCGACGAGATCGGTTTTGTCACGCAGGTCATGGGCAAGCTGTTCCGCCAGCTCGGCGAGCAGGAGTCGCACATGCGCGCCGTGGTCGAGACCGCCGCCGAGGGCATCATCGTGGTGAGCGGCAAAGGCAAGGTCCACACCTTCAACCCGGCAGCGGAAAAACTGTTCGGCTGCAGCGCGGCCGATATCCGGCAGCGCTCCCTGCTGCCGCTGCTGCCGGAGCTGTTCGATGCACAGCACAATATCCGGCTGGTGGCCGGCGAGCGCGAAATGGACGGATGGCACCGCAACGGCACTACGGTGCAGATGTCGGTGCGTGTCAGCCCCATGCGCAGCAACGGTGAACGCCTGTACACCTGTCTGGTATCGGACATCACGCGGCGCAAGGCCGTGGAACAGCAGCTGCGTGACGCCGAGTGCCGTTACCGTGACCTGGTGGAGACGGCGCACGACATGGTCTGGACCATGGATACGGAAGGCCGGCTGACCTACGTCAACCGGGCCTGTACCGGCGTCTATGGCTACACACCCGGCGAGATGCAGCAGCGCCACCTGCACGAGTTCCGCTCCCCGGATCATCCGCCCGCCGACCGAGAGGCGATCGATGCCCTGCTGGCCGGCGAGGACACGGTGGAGTTCGAGACCGTGCACCTGGACAACGAGAACAGGCCGCACTTCCTGTGTTTCAGCGCACGCTCGCACAAGAATGCCGACGGCAAGGTCGAGCGTATCAGCGGCACCACGCGCGACATCACCGAGCAGAAGGCGTTCCAGCACCAGCTGTCCTACAACGCCGAACACGATCCGCTGACCGGCATGTTCAATCGCAATTATTTCCAGGAAGAGCTGGAACGCACCGTGGCGCGCTCCGCGCGTAACGGTACATCCTGTGCACTGTTCTTCGTCGACCTCGACCAGTTCAAGTACATCAACGACACGCTGGGGCATGCCGCCGGCGATCGCCTGCTGGTGGACATCGCCGCGCTGCTGTCCATGCACGTGCGCGACGGCGACCTGCTGGCGCGCTTCGGCGGCGACGAGTTCACGCTGCTGCTCTACAACATCGGCAAGCGCGACGTACTCCGCGCCGCGGAAAATTTTCGCGCGCTGTGCGACGACTACCGCTTCAACGTCGACGACAAGTCGTGGAACGTCAGCGCAAGTATCGGCATCGCCATGATCGACCGGCACACCACCTCCGCCGAGGAAGTGCTTTCGCACGCCGACCTCGCCTGCAACATGGCCAAGCAACAGGGCCGTAACCGCGTCAATCTCTACAACCCGGCAGACCTCGGCAAGGCGGACATGCAGGCTGACATGAGCTGGGCAACACAGGTGCGCGACATGCTGGAACACGATCGTTTCCAGCTGGTCTACCAGCCGATTGTCAGCACCGACGATGGCGAGGTGCTGGATTACGAGGTACTGGTGCGCATGGTATGCGACGATGGCCAGGTCATCCTGCCCGGCGGCTTCATGCCCGCGGCGGAACGCTTCGGCCTGATCCATAGCGTCGACCGCTGGATTGTGCGCCGCGCCATCCAGGAACTCGCCGCCTTGCGCAGCAGCGGTCAGCGCATCAGCTTCTCCATCAACCTCTCCGGCAAGGCCTTCGAGGACGAGACCCTGCTGCCGATGATCCAGGCACTGCTCGACGACAGCGGCCTCGATCCGACCTGGGTCACTTTCGAGATTACCGAGACCGCGGCCATCGCCAACCTCGCCGCGGCGGAGACCTTCATTTCGGCGCTCAAGGACATTGGCTGCCAGTTTGCACTGGATGACTTCGGGTCCGGTTTCTCCTCGTTTGCCTACCTGAAACACCTGCCGGTCGACAAGCTCAAGATCGACGGCGCCTTCGTGAAGGGCATGGCGCACAGCTTGGTCGACCAGGCCATGGTGGAATCCATGAACCAGGTCGCGCACGCGCTGGGCAAGCAGACTATCGCCGAGTGCGTCGAAAACGGCGAGACGCTGAAGATCCTCAGGGAAATGGGCGTCGACCGTGCCCAGGGCAACTACATCGGCCATCCGCACACGGCGCCCGCTGCGTTCACGCACACCGTGACAGTCGGCAACGTAGCATCACTCACGCATTGACTGTTTGCACGTGCCCGCCATTGCGCCTGTAGCTGGATTTATCAGGCGCGAACGCTCTCCTCGAACATGACCGCGCGCAACGGCGCACAGGTGCAAACCGCCACAGGACACACTGGGAAAAACTGTTGCTAGTCCTGGCTATTCGCCGTAAATCGTGACGCCTCCGGAAGATAACCTTCAAACGGGGTATGACGGCATGCACGCCGTGACCGCTCTCATGCATTGGATCAGAGGGGCACCAGCTCGGTAATCGGCGATGCATTCTTCGCATCGACCTTGCCGTACAGGTCATACAACGCAGCCTGCAAAGCCTCCTCGATGAC
>DATKZN010000199.1:0-4505 GCA_035527955.1 Gammaproteobacteria bacterium | reverse complement strand
TGATGAACGACTCCATCTGGTTTCTGGGAAGATTGACCATATCGCCGTGCAACTGGTGATTCAGCGACTCCACCCGCCCCTGCAGATCGGCCATCTCACGCTCGAGCGTATCGCCCTTGGCGGCAACATTTTCCAGCAGCCGCATGCTGGTGAGCGACTTGCGGTAGTCCTTGTATTCCGGCCAGACGACATAGCTCGCCAGTGCGGCCATCGCCAGCAGTGCCATGGATACCATCAACAGGATAACGGTACGCGGCGGCGTATTGATCAGGAGCGGGTGCATCAGCTGCCCGCCTCGCGACCATTGACGGTGACCGCCAGGTTGAAATCGACGAAGTGGCTATTGGCCGCCACTGCAGTGTTGAGAATCCGCACATCCAGGATCTCCGGCTGCTGGTACAGGCGCCGGACAAAACCGGACAGCGCGGAATGATCCTTTGCCTGGCCGCGGATTTTCATGTGAGTCTCGATCTTCCAGGCCTCCGTGCTCTCGGTGCCGTTCTCGGCCGGCATGACGATGAAATATCCGTTGCTGGTGGTCTCCTGCCTGCGCTCGACCACACTGCCGGCACGGTTGAACTCCCAGCCCTTGAACCAGACATCACCCTCGACCATGGCACGGTCGATGGCAACGAACATTGCCGATGCCGCCGCGCCACCGCGCAGACCACCCAGCAGGGCAAGCCGGCTTTCCAGCTCGGCGCGATTGCCGTCCAGCTGAGTCAGATGTTCGCGCTGCTGTGCAGTGATGGCCTGCTGCGCCTGCAGTTCCGTGATCCTGGCATTCGTCTTGCCGGACAGGTAATGCATGGTCGTCATGGCAAGCAACAGTACAACCAGCAGCACTACGACCACGCTGACAATCTGGCGTGCCCTGCCCTGCAGCCAGATGCGGTTGCGGTAGTCCGTCGGTATGAGATCGATTTCAGTCATGTTCGGTCAGCCCGTTCATGGCCAGGCCGGTGGCAACCGCAATCTCCGGTGACGGCGCGACCATCGTCGGTGACGGCGACTCTGCTGTCTTGCAAAACACCCGGAACGGGTCCGGGATCGTCTCCACATCCAGGTTTACCAGCTTGCGCAGCAAGGCATCGGCACCCTGCCAGCGTGCCAGGCTGCCAAGCAGGTAGATGCGGGTCACCGACTCGCCTCGCGTTTGCGAGGCGGCGTAGATCAGTGTGCGGTTGATTTCCTCGACCAGCTTGAGAAACGCCGGCTTGACGATTTCCTGCAGCGTGAGCGAGGCCTCCCGGTCCATACCCTCGCGCAGGCTGCGCCGGTCCTTGACCCAGGGATCCAGGCTGTTCGCGGCAATCAGCTGACTTACAGACTCGACCGGGAGCTCCAGTGTCGTGGCAACCAGGTTGAGCAGTCGATTCTCGCCGAACGGTATCTCCTGGTCGAACAGCAATCGCGCTCCGGAAATCACCGTCAGGAAACTCGACTCGCGTCCGAAATTGATTGCCAGCACGTTGTGGTGCTCGCCTTGCGCCCCCATCGCACTGACCAGCCGGCGTATGGCCGATGGCCCGATCTCCAGGTGCCGGGTCTCCAGCCCGCTCTTGCGCAGCAGCTCGAGATAGTTGATAACGAATTCGCGCTGCGCAACGGCAACAATAGCCTGGCGTTCTTCCATGCCGCGTTCCGAGCGTACCGGGAGATAATCGATCACGTAATCACGCAGGTCACCGTCCAGTCGTTCCGCCATCACACCCAGTAACGCCGCATCGTCCGACCCGCCCTCGGCGACGTGGTACGAGACCGGCATGATGTTCACATCGGAGGATGGCAGGGTGGTGACAATAGCGCGTCCGCGAAAGCCGCCCTGCGCCAGCGCCGTGCGCACCAGCGCGCGGAATTTCCGTGGCGAGGCGAACAACTCGTCACGCGTGCAGGGATAGGGCTGCGAGGCCATGGCATGCACGGTGATCGCGCCCTGGCTGTCTGCGGCCAGCTGCACCAGGTGCACGGCATTCAGCGCGCACTCCATACCAATGCAGCCGATGCGCCTGGCATTGGCACCCGGTTGAAAACGTTGCAGGACTGCAGCCAGTGCGCCCATTCAGCGAGCTTCCCCTGAACCCCGAAAGTTCATCGTAGGTGTCTGTCTTGAATAAAATTTCTATTGACACGTGATCGGCCGAAAAGCTCTATTCTTGAGCTGGGCCGAGGGGCAGGCGTGAGGTATGACGTGCCGATGCCGGGCGCGTTCCACGCACCGAAACGGCAGGGTGCGTTCCACGCACCGCAAAACGGTGCACGGAGTGCACCCTACCTGGTTCCGGGGACGTGTTTGCGCCCCGGCCAGAACGCAGGGTGCGTTCTACGCACCGAAACACGAAACTGTAGGGTGCGTTCCACGCACCGCATAACGGTGCACGGAGTGCACCCTACCTGGTTCCGGGGACGTGTTTGCGCCCCGGCCAGAACGCAGGGTGCGTTCCACGCACCGAAACACGCAACCGTAGGGTGCGTTCTACGCACCGCATAATGGTGCACGGAGTGCACCCTACCTGGAATCAGGGGCGTGTTTGCGACACCGCCAGAACGCAGGGTGCGTTCTACACACTACAGGAATCAGGCGACGGTTTGTGACCGTTCCGACCCATCCAGCACACGGCGGACAACATTTGCCGTGTCCCGGTACTGCCCCTTGCGCGCCTTGGCGCTGTACAGGGCCTCATCGGCCTCCCGGTAGATGGCCTCCTGGGAGAGCTCGACACCGACCGGCACGCTGGCCAGCCCGACGCTCATGCCAATGGCCATCGACTTGCACTGGCCCGGCGAGCGGATAGCCGCCCGGATTTGCCGCAGGCAGTTGGTAATCTGTTGCTCCGGGTCGTCGCTGGTATACAACAGGGCAAACTCATCGCCACCCATGCGCACCAGGTAACCATCGTCACCCAGGGCCGCGGTGAAGTGTTGACTGACGCAACGCAGCACCTCGTCGCCAAAATCATGCCCGCAGTTATCATTGATAGGCTTGAAGTTGTCCAGGTCGAGGTAGGCGAAATGAAAATCCTTGCCATCGGCATGCCATGCCTGCGTCTTCGCCTCGAACACGTTCTTCAGAAAGCGCCGGTTCCAGGCCCCGGTCAGCGGGTCCTTGTTGGACAGGTGCAGTATCTTGCGGTTGGTCTGCTCCAGATCAAAGCGTGTTTGCAGGTCGGCCTTGCGAATCGTGGTGTTACGCATCACCAGCAGCAGACTGATCAGGCCGGCACTGAGCATGATGAACTGCAGCGACCACAGCGATTCATTGTCAAAACGTTCGTAGGACGTCAGCGTGGAAACGGTAAAGGTAAGATAAATCAGCACGGTGACCAGCACGGCCTCGCGCAGGCCCCACGGCACCAGCGGTGCCACCATGAACAGCAGCGCCACGCTGGCGAACAGCACCTGGTTAAAGTCACCGGTCTTGTGTGCCAGCAGCACGAAAGCCGTGCCGCTGATCATCAACAGGGTGGTGCCGAGCATGTACAGTGCACTGGCATCGCGGGCGGCGCGTGCCGATACCATGATGTGGGCGGACAACAATGCCAGCAGGCCAGTGGTGTAGACGGTGGAGTGCGCGAATCCGAACTGGTAAAACAGCAGCGCACTGGTGCTGAAGATACACAGCAACACGACACTCAGCAGCACCAGGCCGCGCCGGGTCTCTTCCAGCATTGCATTGCGCGCAAACAGCGCCACTTCCCCGGAACTGAAGCCGGAAGCCCGCCATGCATCCTGTAATTCCTTGATCATGCTAGTTTTTCGTCTTGTTACGCACCAGGTGCGGTAATTGATACGCCTGTCCTCAGCCTGTTAGCGGCCCTATCGCGGCATTCTTGATATGTGACAGGGTCGACCCCTTTTCATCGATCGCAGGGTGTGGATTACGCGCCGGAAATGCGTCTGGCACGGCAGGGTGCGTTCTACGCACCGGAAATACCCCCGTCACCGTAGGGTGCGTTTTACGCACCGGAAATACCTCCGCACCGTAGGGTGCGTTTTACGCACCGATATACGTCGGGCAAGTCACCGTAGGGTGCGTTTTACGCACCGATATACGCAGGGCATGGCGCAGTCACCGTAGGGTGCGTTTTACGCACCGATACACATCAGGCATGGCGCAGGATTCACGGTGCACAAAGTGCACCCTACCCGGGCAGACAGTTACGCAGGGTGCGTTTTACGCACCGACAGGCAATTACATCGCGAGCCGCGAACCGGCATGCACGGTCTTGGAACCCGGGAAGATCAGGTACATGACACCATCGAGCTGGCTTTCGACATCGTCCCGGATCGCCGCGCACTGCTCGGGCGTCAGGCCGGTGGACTCCCAGACCGATGGATGCACTGACGACACGAAGGCGTCGCGCTCGTCCGTGTCGGTCTGGCCGAAATCGCTGAGCACCCCGGCGAGATGCACAATCGAGGCCTCCAGTGAATACTCGGTCGCCTGCTCCGGTGTAACATGCATCTGCACCGGCTCCCACAAGCCCCTGGACAGTCCCCACTGT
>DATKZN010000198.1:0-9463 GCA_035527955.1 Gammaproteobacteria bacterium | reverse complement strand
AGTCGCTGGACGACCTGCTGCCGGAGGCGTTCGCCGTGGTGCGCGAGGCTGCCAGCCGCGCCCTGCAGATGCGCCACTTCGACGTGCAGCTGATCGGCGGCATGGTGTTGCATGACGGCAAGATCGCCGAAATGCGCACCGGCGAGGGCAAGACGCTGGTTGCCACCTTGCCGGCCTATCTGAATGCGCTGGGTGGTGAGGGTGTGCACATCGTCACCGTCAACGATTACCTGGCGCGGCGCGATGCCGGCTGGATGGGAAAGATATTCAGTTTCCTCGGCATGACCACGGGCGTTACCGTTACCGGACAGCCCCAGGAGGAAAAACGCGCTGCGTATCAGGCCGATATCACCTACGGTACGAACAACGAGTACGGCTTCGACTACCTGCGCGACAACATGGCCTTTACGATCCAGGATCGTGTACAGCGCAGCCGCAACTTTGCCATCGTCGACGAGGTCGATTCGATCCTGATCGACGAGGCGCGCACGCCGCTGATTATCTCCGGTGCGGTGGACGAACGTTCGGACCTGTACGTGAAGCTGAATGCGCTGGTACCGGAACTCAAGCTGCAGGAAGAGGAGGACGGCGCGGGAGACTACACGCTGGAGGAAAAGCACCGCCAGATCTACCTGACCGAGGCCGGGCATGAGCATATAGAAAACCTGCTGGTGCGCAACGACCTGCTCAAGGAAGGCGAAAGCCTGTATGACGCGGCCAACCTCAACATCATGCACCACCTCAATGCCGCAATGCGCGCGCATCTGCTGTTCAAGAAAGACGTGGACTACATCGTGCAGGACGGCCAGGTAATCATCGTGGATGAATTCACCGGCCGCACCATGCCGGGACGGCGCTGGTCGGAAGGCCTGCACCAGGCGGTCGAGGCCAAGGAAGGAGTGCCGATCCAGAACGAGAACCAGACGCTGGCATCGATTACTTTCCAGAACTACTTCAGAACCTACAGCAAGCTGTCCGGCATGACCGGTACCGCGGATACCGAGGCCTTCGAGCTGCAGCAGATCTACGGTCTCGAAGTGATCGTGATACCCACCCACAATCCGATGATCAGGAACGACATGGGTGACCTCGTCTTCCTGAGCATGGAGGAAAAGTTTGACGCGATCATGGAGGACCTGCGCGACTGCCAGCAGCGCGGGCAGCCGGTACTGGTGGGTACCGCGTCGGTGGAAACTTCGGAGTACCTGTCGAACCTGCTCGACAAGGCGAAGATCAAACATTCGGTCCTGAATGCCAAGCAGCACGCCCGGGAGGCACAGATCGTCGCCGAGGCGGGGCGTCCGGGCACCATCACCATCGCCACCAATATGGCCGGTCGCGGTACCGACATCGTGCTGGGCGGTAACCAGCAGGTCGAGCTGGACGCGCTGGACAACCCGGACGAGGCGGCCCTTGCCACTGCCAGGAAAGAGTGGGAGCAGCGTCATGAGCAGGTACTGGCCGCGGGCGGCCTGCATATCATCGGTACCGAGCGGCACGAGTCACGCCGCGTCGACAACCAGCTGCGTGGTCGTGCCGGCCGCCAGGGCGACCCGGGTTCCAGCCGTTTTTACCTCTCGCTGAAGGACAACCTGATGCGCATCTTCGCCTCGGACCGGGTTGCCGGCCTGATGCAGAAGCTCGGCATGCAAAAGGGCGAGGCGATCGAGCATCCCTGGGTCAGCAAGGCGATAGAGAATGCGCAGCGCAAGGTCGAGGCGCACAACTACAACATCCGCAAGACCCTGCTGGAATTCGATGATGTGGCGAACGACCAGCGCAAGGTCGTGTACGAGCAGCGCAACGAGCTGATGGAGACGGATGATGTCTCCGATATCGTGGAAGCGATTCGCAGCGACGTGATCAATGAACTGATCAGCGAGTACATTCCCCCGGGCAGCATGGACGACCAGTGGGACGTGGCGGGCCTGGAAGAGGCGCTGCAGCGCGAGTATGCGTTCGAATTGCCGGTGCAGCGCTGGCTCGACGAGGACGACGAGTTGCATGAGGAGCCGCTGCGCCAGCGAATTCTGGAGGTGATGGTCAGTGCCTACCGTGACAAGGAGGCGCAGGCAAGCGCCCCGGTCGTGCGCCATTTCGAAAAGGCCGTCATGCTGCAGGTGCTGGATACTTCCTGGAAGGAACACCTGGCCGCGATGGACTACCTGCGCCAGGGTATCGGATTGCGCGGCTATGCCCAGAAGGATCCCAAGCAGGAGTACAAGAAAGAGGCCTTTGCCATGTTCGAGGCAATGCTTGACCGCATCAAGCACGAGGTGATCAGTATCCTCACCAGGGTGCAGGTCAGGGCCGAGTCGGATGTCGAGGCCGTTGAAGAGCAGCGACGCAGCCACGCGGAGATGGACTTCAAGCATGCCGAGGCCGGCGCGATGGGCGAGGTCGCGGGTGAGGAGCCGGCGCGGGAAGAACAGCGGCCGTTCACCCGCTCCGGACGCAAGGTGGGACGCAACGAGCCATGTCCCTGCGGTTCCGGTAAAAAATACAAGCATTGCCACGGCAAGTTGAACTGAGCCTGCGTACGGTGCCGGGACGTAGCCGGTACCGGAAACGCGGTCATGCGAAGGTCTGCGAAGGTCACCAGCGTGTGCAGCAGACGGCTGGCGTCGCCTGAGACATCCCTGAGTCAGAACCCTGCATGCCCGTTACGGGCCGCTGTTATTCAAACCGGTACTACATGAAAAGCGAATCTTTGCCTGTCCTTCACCCGGTTGCCGGATTCCGGCTGGGTACCACCAGCGCCGGCATCAGGAAGCCCGGCCGTCAGGACCTGGTGGTGATGGAGCTGGCCGAGGGGTCCGCCTGCGCCGCCGTGTTTACCCGCAACGAGTTCTGTGCAGCGCCGGTGATCGTGGCGCGCGAACATATCGCCGGCACTGCGCCAGCGTGCCTTATCGTCAATACCGGCAATGCCAATGCGGGTACCGGCGCCACCGGGCTGGCCGACGCGCGCGCATGCTGTGATGTCGCGGCGGGCCTGGCGCGTGTCGTACCGGAGGCAGTGCTGCCGTTCTCTACCGGTGTGATCGGCGAGCCACTGGCGGTTGACCGGCTGATCGCCGGCTTGCCGGGGGCCTTTACACAGTTATCGGAAGATGGCTGGGCCGCGGCGGCGACCGGGATAATGACGACCGATACCGTGCCGAAGGGCGCCTCCCGGCGCATCGAGCTGGACGGCCATGCGGTGACGGTCACAGGGATTGCCAAGGGCTCCGGTATGATCCGCCCGGATATGGCTACCATGCTTGCCTTCATCGCGACCGACGCCGCGGTTGATACGGCCACCTTGCAGCGCTGCCTGTGGGAAGCGGTGGACAAGTCGTTCAACCGCATTACCGTCGATGGCGATACCTCTACCAACGATGCCTGCGTGCTGGTCGCAACCGGGAAGTCGCCCGCGCCGCGAATAGTCGCCGACGACGCGAGCCTTGTAGTGTTCGGCGAGACGGTCACCGCGGTTTGCGTCGAGCTGGCGCAGGCGATCGTGCGCGATGGCGAGGGAGCCACGCGATTCGTCACGGTGACGGTCGAACAGGGTGCCGACAGCCGTGAGTGTCTTCAGGTGGCCTACACCATTGCCCATTCCCCGCTCGTCAAGACGGCGCTGTTCGCCGGCGACCCTAACTGGGGCCGGATACTGGCCGCGGTGGGGCGTGCCGGGATCGGCAATCTGGATATTGCCGGCGTGGAGATCTACCTGGACGATGTCTGTATCGTGCGGGATGGCGGACGTGCCGCATCTTATGCGGAGGCGGACGGCGAGCGGGTGTTGTCGCGCAGCGAGTACGAAATTCGTGTCGTGCTGGGTCGGGGTGAAAGTCGCGAGCAGGTCTGGACCTGCGACCTGTCATACGATTATGTCAAGATCAACGCGGAATACCGTTCCTGAGTGACAAGCCTATTGCGAGTCGTTCTCGTCAGTTAACAGCGTCGCGTCCTCCGCCGGGATGCGATGACTTTCATCAAGCCAGCTGCCCAGATCGATCAGCCGACAGCGCTCTGAACAAAACGGTCGCCAGGGTTGTGCCGGGCCCCATTCGACGAGGACGGCGCAGGTCGGGCAGTTCACGGTTCGGGGACGGCTGTGCTCGGTTTCCATGGCAGCTACCTAGATGACGCAGCAGGCGAGTTCGAATTCGATGTCCTGGTCAGTCTGCCTGGAGCGATCTTCTGCCGCGGAAAACTCCAGAAACCGTGCAGTAAAACGGTGCCGCCCGCCACTGAGTTCCGCAAAGTACGGCACGCCGGCCGGTAACGCGATCCGGACCAGCTGGCAGGGCAGGTTGGGATCCAGGGTGCGCTGATACAGGCCGTGATTTGCCATTGCCCGCTTCAGGGGCGTGCTGTCGCGGGTCATCGTCAGGATCAGCTGGATGGATTGCCCGATGGCATCGAAATTACCCAGCCAGCGCAGCAGGTCCCGGTTGCGGGACTCTGCCGGCTGTTGCAGCCAGTAATGGAATGCCGGCAAGTCGAAGTCACAGGTGCCTCCCGGTATCGCATTGCGCTGACGAATGCTGGTCAGGAATTCGCTGTTTTTGAGTTCGCTGGCTATCTGGCCATTGATGCCGTGCATGCTGTCGATACGTCTGTTGATCCTGTCCAGTAGCAGTCCGAGCTGGTCGGGGTCGACGGCCGGATTCTGGCCCAGCCGCTTCAGGTTGGCTGAATGGCGCTCGAGTTCCTTGATGACCTCGGATTTGAGATTGGTGTTGCCGAAAATATCCACGATTTCGAGGATACAGTCGAGCGTCGCACGGCTGTCCCATTCGGAAGCAAGCTCCAGGTGATGGCTGGCCTGCCTGAACAGATATTCGAGCCGCATGAAGGTCCGGGTACGTTCGTTGAGTGGCTGTTCGTAGACTATCCTGCCTGTAGCCGGTGCCGGGGTCGGTTGCCGGGGCGTACCGGCGCCGGCCTTGTTGCGGTTGGCATACTGGGAGTTGGAGCTAGTGCTCATTCGATATGTCCATGAAGTGCATATGTAATTTCCGTGTCCGCTCAATCAGGACATCCACGCCTGCATCATTGACGATGATATCGTCCGCTGTGGACAGGCGTGTTTTCCGATCGATTTGTGCTGCCATTATCCCGGCTACTGCATTGTGTGACAGCCCATCGCGTGCGGCAACCCGTTTGAGCTGTTCTTTTTCCGGTGCATCCACCACGAGTATCCGGTCGACCAGATCGGACTGCCGCGTTTCCAGCAGCAGCGGAATCATGACTATACAGTAAGGGCTCGTGATTGTGGCCAGCCACTGGCGGACCCGCTGCCTGATCCGGGGATGGAGAATTGCCTCAAGCGCCTGTTTATCTGAAGAATCGGAAAAAATGCGTGTGCGCAGGTAAGCGCGGTCCAGCGTGCCGTCGTCATGCAGGGAGCGGGGGCCGAAATGCGCAACGATTTCCTGCAGGGCGGGTTGGCCGGGGATCACGAGTTCACGGGCCAGCTGGTCGGTATCGAGGACGGGTACACCGAGTTTGCTGAATTCACCGGCAACCGTGGATTTGCCGCTGCCGATGCCGCCGGTCAGGCCGATGACAAGCGTTTGCCTGCCGGCATCGCGGTGCGTTTTCGGGTGGGTGTCCGGGGCAGTCACATACAGATCAGCGTAAATAAAGGCTGATGATGTCTTGTCCCCACAGAAGTGTCAACCAACCGGCAGCCGCAAGAAACGGTCCGAACGGCATCGGCTGGTTGTGGTCTCGCCCCTTGAGCAGGATGAGACCGATACCGATTGCCGCGCCGACGACTGATGAGAACAGGATGACAATCGGCAACTGCTGCCAGCCCACCCAGGCACCGATTGCGCCGAGCAGCTTGAAATCACCGTAGCCCATGCCTTCCTTGCCGGTGAGCAGTTTAAACAGGTGATAGATAGACCACAGTGAAAGGTAGCCGGCCGCAGCGCCGATGATGCTTGTCGCACTGTCCACGAACACGCCGAACAGGCTCAGCAGCAGGCCGGCCCACAGCAGGGGCAGGGTGATCGAGTCGGGCAGGATCTGGTGGTCGAAATCGATCATGAACAGCGGGATCAGTGCCCAGGTGAAGAGCAGTGCCGCCAGCGCCTCTCTGCCGAAGCCGTAATGCATGGCAACGACTGCAGACAGCAGTGCAGTAACCAGCTCGATAGACGGATAGCGTCGCGGGATTGTGCTGCCGCAACCGGCGCAGCGCCCCCTGAGCAGCAGGTAGCTAAGCAAGGGGATGTTTTCTACGGCCCGGATGGGGCGCTGGCAGTGCGGACAGCTGGAGGCAGGAATAATCAGGTTGTAGATCGGCTGACTGCCGTTATCGGGTTCCGGGTTGCCCTGCAGTTCACTGCATTCACGCGACCAGGCCCGGTTGATCATGATCGGCAGCCGGTAAATGACCACGTTCAGGAAGCTGCCTACCAGCAGTCCAAGCACGCCGCTGGTGATGCCGAAAAGAACCAGCGAAGCCTCGAGCAGGCGCAGCAGTTCCATGGGCTATGACAGCCGGTCCGGCAACGTTTCAGATTTCGCTGCGATCAGATAGCCGCGCCCATCTTGAATATGGGCAGGTACATGGCGACAACGAGGCCACCGATGAGGACGCCCAGAATCGACATGATAAGTGGCTCGAGCAGGCTGCTCAGTGCGTCCACGGCATCATCCACTTCCGCCTCGAAGAAGTCCGCCACCTTTGCCAGCATGCTGTCCAGTGCGCCGGATTCCTCGCCGATGGCGACCATCTGTTCGACCATGTTGGGAAACAGGCCGGTCTGACTCATGGCGAATTGCAACTGCTGACCGGTAGCCACGCTGTCGCGGATCATCAGGACTGCGTCCGAATACACCACGTTGCCGGTGGCACCGGCAACCGATTCCAGTGCCTCGACCAGCGGCACACCGGCAGCGAACATGGTAGACAGGGTGCGCGCAAAGCGAGCCACGGCGGCCTTGTGCATGATCGGGCCGATAATCGGCAATTTGAGTATGGCCCTGTCGAGCGCCCTGCTGAATTTGCGCGAACGTTTCTTCCCCTGCATGAACCCGATGCCGATGCCAAAAAATATTCCGGCCATCAGCCACCAGTAACTCTGCATGAATTCCGACAGGTTGACGACCACCCGGGTGAACGCGGGCAGGTCCGCGCCGAAACTGCTGAACAGTTCCTCGAATTGCGGTACGACGAAGATAAGCAGGATCGCGGTAACGATCATCGCCACAATGATCACGGCAGTCGGGTAGAACAGGGCCTTCTTGATCTTGGCCTTCAGGGACTCGGTCTTTTCCTTGTAGGTGGCGATATTATCAAGCAGCGCTTCGAGTACGCCGGCCTGTTCGCCGGCGTTGACCAGGCTCACCACGAGTGCATCGAAGTGGTACGGGTGTTTGGACAGGGAATCCGACAGGCTGGTGCCGGATTCCACGTCGGACTTGATCTTGAGAATGAGCTCGCGCATGCCGGCATTGTCATGGCCGCGGCCGATGATATCGAACGACTGTACCAGCGGTACGCCTGCAGCCAGCATGGTGGAGAGCTGGCGGAAGAAGACCGCGATATCTTTCGGGATGATTTTCTTCTTCTCGGTCTTCTGGAACAGGGTGCTTTGCTTCTTGACCTTCAGCGGCTTGATGCCCTGCTTGCGCAGGTCGGCCCGAATCAGTGACGGGTTGGATCCACGGGTTTGTCCCTTGACCTTGACGCCGCGCTTGTCGGTGCCGGTCCAGATAAACAGTTCGGGTTGCTTAAGTGCTTTTTCCGCCATGGTTTATTCCTTCGTGACGCGGTCGATTTCTTCCAAACTGGTAATTCCTGCGGCCACCTTTCTCAGGCCGGACTCCCTGAGATCGGCGATGCCCTCGGCAGCCGCCTGCTTCTCAAGTTCCATTGAATTACCGCCTTCCATAATAATACGGCCCATTTCCTCGGATACCGGCATGACCTGGTAAATGCCCACCCGGCCCTTGTATCCGCCCGTACAACTTTCACAGCCGACCGGGCTGTATATCTTCAGCCCCTTGACCTGGTCTTCCCTGAAGCCGGCCTTGAGCAGGGACTCTTCCGGTATATCACGTTCCTTCTTGCAGTTATTGCACAGGCGTCGCGCCAGTCGCTGGGCCATGATCAGGTGTATGGCCGAGGCGATGTTGTAGGGCGGCAGGCCCATGTTTGCCAGGCGCGTCAGGGTCTGCGGTGCATCGTTGGTGTGCAGGGTGGACAGCACCAGGTGGCCGGTCTGCGCCGCCTTCACGGCAATTTCCGCCGTCTCGAGGTCTCGAATCTCACCCACCATGATGATGTCCGGATCCTGGCGCAGAAAGGCACGCAGGGCGATCGAGAAATCCAGGCCCGCCTTGGGATTGACATTGACCTGATTGATGCCATGCACGTTGATTTCCACCGGGTCTTCGCAGGTGGAAATATTGCGGTCCGGTGTATTCAGCATGTTCAGGCCGGTATATAGCGACACAGTCTTGCCGCTACCGGTCGGGCCGGTCACCAGTACCATGCCATAGGGCTTGTTGATCGCGGTGATGAACAGTTCTTTCTGGTCCGGTTCAAAGCCCAGCACGTCGACGCCGAGCTGGGCGGCGCTGCTGTCGAGAATACGCAGCACGACCTTCTCGCCATACAGGGTTGGCAGGGTGTTGACGCGAAAATCGATGGAGCGGTTGCGCGACAGGTTCATCTTGATGCGTCCGTCCTGAGGAACACGACGCTCGGCAATATTCATCCGGCTCATGACCTTGAGACGCGCAATAATGCGCATCGCGAGGGAGCGCGGGGGCGAGGTGATTTCATGCAGCACGCCGTCGTTGCGGAACCTGACGCGGAATTCCTTCTCGTAGGGTTCGAGATGAATATCCGAGGCGCCGGAATTGATCGCGTCGAGCAGGACCTTGTTGACGAAGCGCACCACGGGCGTGTCATCAATATCCATGTCCGAGGTGTCGCCATCCCGGATTTCATCGTCGCCTGAACCGATATCCAGGTTGTCGAGGTCGGCATCCATGAGCTCGGACATGGTGGTGTCCAGGGCTTCCAGGGCGACTTCGATGGCCTTGCGCAACTGGTTCTCGTCGACCAGCACGGCCTCGGTATTGATGCCGGTGTGGAACTTGAATTCATCGATGGCGCCGAGATTGGTCGGGTCGGAAACGGCAATATAGAGCCGGTTGGCATGCTTGAACAGGGGCAGGGCGTTGTGCTGCTTGATGAGCTTCTCGCTGACCAGCCTGACCGGCGCCACCTCCATGTCCATTGCCGCGATGTCGAACAACGGGACGCCGAATTCCTGTGCGCCCGACCAGGCAATGTCCTGACTCGACAGGATCTTGCTGTCGACAAGGTAGCTGACGAAATGGGTGCGCTTCTTGAGCGCCATTTCGTGGGCCTTGGTGGCCTCGGTTTCCTCGATAAGACCGTCCATGACCAGCCGTCGCGCGAGTCCACTGAGATTGACAGTCGGGT
>DATKZN010000197.1:0-8550 GCA_035527955.1 Gammaproteobacteria bacterium | reverse complement strand
GGTGCGTAAAACGCACCCTACGCCTGACATTGTTTTTCCGTGTAATTCCGTGTGGTTCCGTGGCTATTATGTTTTTGTAGGGTGCACTCCGTGCACCGTGGGCGGTGCGTAAAACGCACCCTACGCCCGGATTTCATTCTTCCGTGTTCTTCCGTGGATTCCGTGGCTACTTTTATACAGTGCACTCGGCGCACCTTTGCCGGTGCGTAAAACGCACCCTACAGCCGGGTTTCCTGATCGCCGCGGGCACCGTCCAGGCCGGCATCAGACACCGCGCTCCTCGATGCGGCGCAGGAACTCGCCCATGATCAGCCGATACAGTTCCTCGCCCAGGTACTTGTCCTCGACGCCACGGTCGATATTCGGATTGTCGTTCACCTCGATGACGTAGCCCTTGCCGTCCTTTTCCTTGACGTCGACGCCATACAGGCTGTCGCCGATCGGCTGGGTCGCGGCCAGTGCCGAACGCAGCACGTCACGCGGCACCTCGAACGTCGGCAGGGTATCGAAGCTGCCGCTGGCAGTGCGGGTATTGCCGTGACGGTAGATCTGCCAGTGTTTCTTCACCATGAAGTAGCGACAGGCATACAGCGGCTTGTTGTTCAGGATGCCGATGCGCCAGTCGAAATCGGTGTAGAAAAACTCCTGCGCCAGCAGCAGCGCCGACTTTTTGAACAGGTCCTTGAGACTGGCCTGCAGTTCCGCGGCATTCTCGACCTTGACCACGCCACGCGAAAACGAGCCGTCCGGTATTTTCAGCACGATCGGGTAGCCGAATTCCTCCTCCAGTTTTTCGACCTGCCCGGGGCTGCCCTTGTGCAGGATGCGGGTGCGCGGCGCCGGCACCTTGCGGTTATGGAACAGGTCGGCGAGGTAGACCTTGTTCGTGCAGCGCAGGATCGAGTCGGGATCATCGATGACGACCAGCCCTTCGGACGCCGCCTTGCGCGCGAAGCGGTAGGTATGATGGTCTATAGACGTGGTCTCGCGGATGAACAGGGCGTCGAATTCGGTCAGCCGCGGGTAGTCGCGCTGCTTGATCAGCTCGACATCGATACCCAGTTCACGGCCGGCCCGGATGAACTGTTTCAGCGCCGCACCGTCGCTGGGCGGCATCTGCTCATCCGGGTTGACCAGGATGGCCAGGTCGTAGCGGTAACGCTTGCGCTTGCGCGCACCGCGCCAGACCTGGCGGCTGTAATGGTCGAGCGCCTCGGCAAATGCCGTCTGCGCGGCGTCGTCCAGGTCGTGCGGCGACAGGGCCCTGAGCGACACCACCTCCCACTGGCGCCGGTAGCGTAACTCGATCTCCAGCACGGGGCAGGGAAACAGTTCGAACAGCTTGCGCATCAGGTCGCGATAGACCGGCTCCGGCGTGGTGCCGAAATAGCTCCTGACCCGTAGCTGCTCGCTCCTGTCATGATCGGCCAGGCTGCGTTCCAGCGCCTCGGCCAGCTCACCCAGCTGTAACTGGTACAGGGCACGCTTGCCCAGGTCATTGATCACCTGCACCGACGGGATGACATGATGCCCGCGCGCCTCGGCCAGCAGTGAGCAATAATAGCCCTCTGCGAGGTAGCGGTAACCCTCGCAGAGGTTAATGATGCGTGTGCGCTGGGGATTGTCGAAGCGCCCGCCATCCAGGTAGGCCTTGAAGCTCATGACCTGCTCGCTGGGATAGAAAGGCGCCCAGTCTTCCAGGTCATCGACCACGATCAGTGTTTGTGACATCTGGGTCCGCGGATTTCCGTTAGGGTTGCAAGGTAGCCTGATTGTGCGCACATCAGTTTATTGCTTCAAGCGGATTCTGCGCGCGCCGGTGTAAATAATTAGCTTGCAACCGCCGGCGCCGGGGCTATGCTGCGCCCTACCGCTGCGATGTCGCTACATGCAATTACCATTCACAACTTCCGAGTTTTCCCTGGCCGTATTCCCGGACAGCTACCTGCAGGCATGCCGACTGTGTGAGACACACCTCGAGACCTGCAGGCTGGCCGCCACGCGGCGTAGCTGGCCTGTCCCCGGCCACACGCCCGAAGGGGCCGCGCTGGCAACGCACAGCGCCTGGCTGGGCGCCGCGTCCGCGCGCCGGGTGCTGGTCGTGATCGGCGGTACGCACGGCATCGAGGGTTTTGCCGGCACGGCCGTCATGTGTGACCTGCTCGCCCGCCTGCCGGCACAGCTCCCGGACGACCTCGCCATCCTGTGCATCCATGCGCTCAACCCCTGGGGCTACGCATGGCACCGGCGCTGTGATGCCGAGGGTATAGACCTGAACCGGAACTTCATCGACTTCGCTCAACCCCTGCCTGACAACCCGGGTTACCGCGCGCTGCGCGCGGCCCTGTTCGACGACGACAGTACCCGGCGGCAACACGCACTCGAGACGTATCGCCGCGAGCATGGCCAGACCGCGTACGAGATCGCGGTCAGCGGCGGCCAGTACTGCGACCCGCTCGGCCCGTTCTACGGTGGCATGCAGCCAGCGCAGGGGCGCCGCACCATCGAAGCCGTCATGGCGGAGTACCGGCTCCGGGAGCGCCGCCTTGCCGTCATCGACGTGCACACCGGGCTGGGTGCGTATGGCTATGGCGAGATCATCTGTGACAACCAGCCGGACAGCGACGGCGCACACACCGCACAGGCGTGGTACGGCGACGAATGCACCCTGCCCGCGCTGGGCACGTCCAGTTCGGTACCCAAGCTCGGCCTGCTCGATTACGCCTGGCATGCGATAATGCAGCCGGGCAGCTGTTTCGTCACGCTGGAATATGGCACTCAGGCCACCGGCGAGCTGTTCGATGTGCTGCTGCGCGATCATCGCTACCGCGCCGCGCATGGCAGCGAGCCCGCCCTGCGCCCGGACTACCTGGCGCTGGTCGCCGCACTGCGCGCGCACTTCTGCCCGGCTGACCCGGACTGGCGCAGGCAGGTACTGTACCGGGCACGCCAGGTCATCGACCTGGCAGTGGAGGGAATGCTGGCATGACGGATAACGGGATCGAGCTGCGCGTGGTCAGGGCCGACGACCTGGATGCCCTTGTGACGCTGGAGGAAGCCGCCTTCAGCACCGACCGGCTCAGCCGACGCAGCTTCCGGCACTGGATTGCCAGCACCAGCCGCGCCTTCCTGGTCACCAGCGTCGACGGCGTCCTGGCCGGCTACATCCTGGTCATCTACCACGCCGGCACACGCCTGGCACGCCTGTACTCGATCGCCACCGATCGGAACTTTCGCGGCCGCGGCATTGCGCGTCACCTGATAGAGGCCGGCGAACAGGCCGCCAGTGAAAGCGGGCGTTTCATCATGCGCCTGGAGGTCGGTGCTAAAAACCGCAGCGCGATCCGGCTCTACGAGTCGCTGGGTTACACGCCGTTCGGCGTCTACCGCGACTACTACGACGACCACACTGACGCCATCCGCATGCAGAAGCGCATTCACCATTACCGCGTGCGCGAGCGGCACGTCGAGATGCCGTGGATTCGCCAGAGCACTCCCTTCACCTGCGGACCTGCGGCATTGATGATGGCCATGAGCGGCGTGTCGAAAGACTACGTCCCGTCGCGACACGAGGAACTGCAGATCTGGCGCGAGGCCACCACCATCTTCATGACCTCCGGCCACGGTGGCTGTCACCCGCTCGGCCTGGCGCTGGCCGCACGGCAGCGCGGATTCAGGGCCGAGGTCTGGATCAATACGCGCAAGACCCTGTTCGTCGACGGCGTGCGCAATGCCAACAAGAAGCGGGTCATCGAACTGGTCCACAAGGATTACCTCGAACAGGCGAAGGCATGCGGCATCAGGATCCACTATTCCGACATCAAGCAGGACCGGCTGATCAGCGCACTCAACCACAACGCCATCCCGCTGGTGATGATCAGCACCTGGCGGCTGGAAGGCAAGAAGGCGCCGCACTGGGTCACCGTCAGCGGCTATGACAAGCAATGCCTGTACGTGCACGACCCCGATCCCGAAGAAATCAGCCAGGGCGCGCTCGACTGCCAGTACCTGCCTATCGCGCGCGAGGATTTTGCGCGGATTTCCATCTTCGGACAGCAACGCCTGCGTACGGCCCTGATCGTTTCCCGCGACGAGCCGGCCTGACGGCTGGCCGGCGCGGATTCCTGCCCGGGACCACCGCTCGATCGCTGAAAAACGGCATTACCACAACTCCTGCGCGTACAAATACAGCCGCGTTTACAGCACAATGTCAACACCCTGGGACGGTCCGCGCAGCTTCCCTGCAAGGCCGGAAAAGGGTATGGTCATCGACAAGAAAAGCCTGCAGCATCGCCATCATCGAACAGAAACAAACGGAGAAACACATGTCCAGTAACAAGGCCGAACTGATCTTTGACGGCAAGACATATGAACTGCCCGTCATCACGGGCAGCGAGGGCGATCGCGCCATCGACATTACCAGCCTGCGCAACACTACCGGACTCACTGCCTATGACCCGGCCTTCGGCAACACCGCCAGCTGCACCAGCGACATCACCTTTATCGACGGCGACAAGGGTATCCTGCGCTACCGCGGCATCCCGCTGGAGGCATTCGCCGAACACCCGAATTTCGTCGAAGTCGCCTGGCTGCTGATCTTCGGTCACCTGCCGAACCAGTCCGAGTATGAGCGTTTCAGCCGGCAGCTCACTGAAAATGCCAACCTCGACGAGGACATGAAGCACCACTTCGCCGGCTTCCCGCGCTCGGCGCCGCCGATGGCGATCCTGTCGGCAATGATCTCCACGCTGTCGTGTTTCCACCCGCAGCTGCTGGACCTGCATACTCCGGACCAGTTCGAGCAGGCCGTCGCACGACTTATCAGCAAGATCCGCACGCTGGCCGCCTATACCTATCGCCGCTCGCACGGCAAGCCATACATCTACCCGGACCCGAAACTGCCCTATGTCACCAACTTCCTGCACATGATGTTCTCGGAGCCGTACAACCCGTACATGAGCGAACCGGAAGTGCGCAGCGCGCTCAACCTGTTACTGATCCTGCATGCCGATCACGAACAGAACTGCAGCACCTCGACCGTGCGCATGGTCGGCTCGAGCCGCGCCAACCTGTTTGCATCCTGCGCAGCCGGCGTGTCCGCGCTGTGGGGTCCGCTGCACGGTGGCGCCAACGTGAAAGTCATCGAGATGCTGGATTCCATATACCGCGGCAAGCAGTCAGCCGCGGAATACATCGCGGCCGCCAAGGACAAGTCGAGCGACGTGAGGCTGATGGGCTTCGGCCACCGGATCTACAAGAATTTCGATCCGCGCGCCACCATGCTGCGCAAGGTCAGCGAACAACTGTTCAACAAGCTCGGCGTGAGCGATCCGTTGCTGGAGATTGCGCGCAACCTGGAAGACATCGCGCTCAACGACGATTACTTCCTGGAACGCAAGTTGTATCCTAATGTCGACTTCTACAGCGGCATCATCCTGCGTGCCATCGGCATACCGACCAATATGTTCACCGTGCTGTTCGCCATCGGCCGCCTGCCCGGCTGGGTCGCACACTGGCACGAGCAGAACAGCGACCCGAAAATGCGTATCGCGCGGCCGCGCCAGGTGTATACCGGTAATACGCTGTCCGGATATGTGCCGATGGAAAACCGCATCTGATCTGATGCCGTATCACCGAACCGGGAAAACACCATGAATGACTCGTTGATGATCCTGTCCGCCCGCGACCCTAAAAATATCCGGCTGGTGCGCGTGCCCGCCGATTTCGAGGCGCACGAGGCCTATCGCCACGTCACCGCCCTGATCGCCACCGTCGAGGAAAACGATCCGGACTACGACTGGGCCGACATCGAGGCGCTGCTCGAGGACAACGGCTTCAGCAGCGTGGATTTCATCCTCGGCCCCGACCTCGACTGAACCTTACAGGGCGTCCAGCGCGCGGAGGATATCCGCCGGTTCCATGCGTTCCTTGTAGTCGGTATCCGCGTGCATGGCACGCACGATCCCGTCGCGATCGATGACAAACGTGCCGGGAACCGGCAGGACATTGCGCCCCGGACCGTTGAAGTCCTCCACCACCAGGCCATGAGCGGTGTAGATCCGGACGAGTTCCGGGTCCAGCTCGAAGTACAGCCGGTAGGCCTTCATCACCGCGCCATCCAGGTCGCTCAGCACTTCAAAGCGGTAGCGGCCTTCCTCCATTTGTTTCCTGGACCTGTCCGGTTGCTGCGGTGTCACCAGCAGCAGTTGCGCGCCATGCGCCTCGATGGCGGTAAGCTGCTCGTACAGCGTGCGTAGATACAGGTTGCAGAACGGACACCAGGCACCGCGGTAGAACACCAGCACCACCGGCCCTTCCCGCAACCGGTCCGCCAGCCGCACCGGCTTGCCGTAGGCATTGCTGAGTGTGAAATCGGGCGCCTGCTCGCCCGGCTTGATACCGGGATCGGGCAACGAACGGGCAAGGTCCTGCGCGGCCCGCTGCATGACCTCTTGCTCGCTTTCCGAGAACGGCGCCTGCGCCTCCTTGGCTGCCTTTTCCGCCAGCCAGGCATCGCGGGTTTCACGGTAGCTGCCGGCATCGGGCCCGGCGCAGAGCCGGCCGGCCGTCAGCAGCATCAATAACCCGCAGGCCAGCAGCCTGCCGTAATGGTTTGCCTCATTCATGGACTTCTCTCCTCCCGGGACAATGGATCCAGTACGGGTGTGACCATCACCCGGGTGGAAAGTTGTTGCTAGCGGGCATATCCCGGGCCGGACGGCGATCCGGGCGCTTCATCGCACCCTGCCCGGGGAATGTCAGGAAGCGCGATCGTCCTGGAAATCGAACACTTCGCTCAGCGCCTGTTGCAACAGGCGCTCCTCGCGCAACCGCTCGATGCGCCGGCGTGCCTCGTTTTCACTGCTACGATTGGCCGCGGGCTTGTCGAGCAGGCCGTCGATATCCGGAATCACGTCCAGCTCCTCCACGACATCCTCCCAGTCGGCCTGCGCGGCATTCTGGTCGGCATCCTTGCGAGCCGCCTTGCCGGCGGTCGACGAAACGCTGCGTGTCTTGCCAGCAGACGCCTTGCGGCCCGGCGCAACGGCAGCCCGGGCAGTTGATTTAGTACGAGCCATTGATATCTCCCGGCAACACTCCGTCCGGCTGCCCTGCGTCAATCATCTGATCGGTTTCCATCGGCGGTACGGCGCCGTATTCATCCACTGGCACGTTTTCCTCAGCGGCGGCGGGCACCAGTGAACCGCCGCGCGACAGTATGCAGCCATCGATGTAGTCCGCCTCCTGTTCCGGAGGAATGGCATAGTCCTGCGCCTCCTGGCGACACTCCGCTGCCGGGTCGGCCGGCAGCGAAGCAGCACCGGTCAGCAGACCGACCGCCAGCAGACAGCGCACCGCCCGCATGGTGCAAGGTTCATGTTTCATCAGGCGTTTCTCCAGGGAAGCGAAACACTTCCGGGTTGTATAACGCACCGGCCATGATGACGCCATGGCAGCCGCCGCCCGGCGCACGGTGCGGCAGGGACCTGGTGCAGGTACGATTCAGGATAATCATAAGTAATGGCTTATAGGATGCATGGACGCGGGCGGCAAACAAAAATTTATTGCCATCACGATCAATATCGTTTATAGATAGTACGATATGGACATCGAACTGCTGCGCACGTTTCTGGAAGTCGCGCGTACCCGCCACTTCGGCAAGGCCGCCATCGAGTTGTGTGTCACACAATCCGCGGTCAGCGCCCGCGTTCGGCAGCTGGAAGAGACCATTGGCATGCCGCTGTTCACGCGCAGCCGCAATAACATCCAGCTCACCCCGGAAGGCCGGCAGCTGCTCAAGCATGCCGAAACCATCGTCCAGGTGTGGGCCCGCGCGCGCCAGGAGACAGGCCTGGGTGCGGAATTCACCCGCGGCCTGGCCATCGGCGCCATGCTGGACCTGTGGCAAACCCTGCTTGGAGACTGGCTGGAGCAGCTGCGCACCCGGATGCCCGAAACGGCGCTGCAGGTGGAAACGGGTACGGCGGACCTGTTGATCCGCAAACTGCTCGACAGCGTGATCGACCTCGCCGTGCTATTCGAGCCGCCGCAGGCGCCGGAACTGGAAATCCGCGAGCTGGGCGTCATCAACCTGGTGCTGGCGGCCACGCGCCGTGGCCTGAAGGCGGACGAGGCCTGCCGTTCCGGTTACATCCTGGTCGACTGGGGCACGGCCTTCGCGCGCAACCATGCGCGGTTGTTTCCGGACCTGCCGGCACCGGCACTGCATATGAACCTGGGGACACTGGCGCGGCGCCACCTCGACCACAGCGAGGGTGCCGCCTACCTGCCCGAACAGATGCTGTCGACCGCGCACGGCAGCCGCCGGCTCTACCGGGTCAAGTCCGCACCGCAGATCGAGCGTCCGGTGTTCGCCGTATACCATACCGGCTCGGACCGCAAGGAAACGATTCGCGAAGCGCTGGAACTGCTGTCCTAGCCCGCATTTCTCACCGGGATCCAGGATGCTGGCGCAGGGCTCGCGTGTCCGGACGCCGCTCTGGAATGAAAGTGGTAGCCGTAGCTACCACTTGAATGAAGAGCAAGTAC
>DATKZN010000196.1:0-2499 GCA_035527955.1 Gammaproteobacteria bacterium | reverse complement strand
TCACAGGGGGGGGCGGGGATGGCAGGCCGGATCAGCTGCGCAGTACCGTGACCGGATTCCATGCCAGGCAAAGACCGTGCTGGTGAAGCGCACTGCCTGATCGGGCGGTCTGCGGTACAGGCCGTGTCCGCGATCTGTTATGTTTGGCGGCAGACGCCCCACACCCGGACTGCATCCCTGTCCCGCGCAGAGGCGCAGAGAATAATCCGGGTAGGATGCGGTGAGCTTGCAAACCGCATCGGTCTGCTTGCGCCACCGCTGCCGGTCGCTGATCTCATGGGGTGGACGCGGCCCGCGAACGATGCGATGACTGCACCGGCAGGCGCATTGGCAGCGCGACAGTACCCTGGAAATGGCAAAAGTCGGATAATACGGGCATTGTCTCCCTCATCACCTGGAACGGTCGGGCACGCATGCAACTGAAGTCGCTGTGATGAAACCCATTCGCTGCTTTCGACATGTCGTGTGCGAGCCTCCCGGTTACCTCGGTACGATGCTGGAGGCGCGCGGCTACCCGTTCGAGGTGGTCTGCCTCGACCAGGGGGTGGACGTGCCGCGCGACCTCGACACGGTGGCCGGACTGGTGTTCATGGGTGGCGCGGGCAACGTCTGTGAACCTACCGAGTGGATGCAGCAGGAACTCGACCTGATTGCTCGCGCGGTGGAGCGGGGCATCCCGATGCTGGGCATTTGCCTGGGGGCGCAGCTCATCGGCAGGGTGCTGGGTGGCAGTGTCATGTCCAATCCCACGCTGGAAATCGGCTGGCACCCGGTGGAGCAGGTGGCGGATGCGTCCGCGTCCGGCTGGTTCGCCGGGCTGCCGCCGCGCTTCGAGGTATTCCAGTGGCATGCGCATACCTTCACCATTCCGCCCGGCGCCATCGCGCTGCTGCGTGGCCGGTGTGCCGAACACCAGGCATTCGCGCTGGGTAATATCCTGGCCCTGCAATTTCATATCGAGATCATGCCGCACTCCATCGAGGGACTGACGCAGCGTTTCAGCAGTGACATCGAACAGCTCTCGGACTGCGTGCAGGGCGCGGACGTCATCACCGCCGACCTGGAGGCGCGCACGAATCGTCTGCACCGGATCGCGGATGTCGTGTTCGGGCGCTGGCTGCAGACGGTCTACGGCTGACAGTCGGTGGCAAACCCGGTCCTGTGCTATCGTGATTTCCTGTGCATGCTGTGCATGTACTGCGTGATGACAGGAGCGCCGATGGCCGGATCGCGTGACACCATTCAACTGCCGGAACCGGTGCATGAGGCTGACCAGCCGCTGGAGGAACTGTTGCGGCAGCGCCGTTCGGTGCGTGATTACCAGGCCGCGGCGCTGCAGTTGTCCGATATCGGCCAGTTGCTGTGGGCGGCGCAGGGCATTACCCATCCGGCGGGTTTGCGCACGGCACCCTCGGCCGGCGCGCTCTACCCGCTGGAAGTCTACCTCGTCGCCGGTGCTGTGAACGGACTGGCGGCCGGCGTGTATCACTACCAGGCCAACGGTCATCGGCTGACCCTCTTGCAGGATGGTGACCGGCGCACCGTGCTGGCGCAGGCCGCCCACGGGCAAGACTGGGTCAGAGACGCCGCGGCCGTGGTGGTGTTTGCAGCGGTGTACCAGCGCAGCACGCGTAAATACGGCGAGCGGGGTGTGCGCTACGTCCACATCGAGACAGGCCACGCGGCACAGAACCTTTTCCTGCAGGCGCAGGCGCTGGGACTGGCATCGGTGGTCGTCGGCGCCTTTGGCGATGATGCGGTGGCGCGCGTATTGCAGTTGCCGGCCGATGTGCAGCCGCTGGTACTCATGCCGGTCGGGCAGGCGGGGCCGGCGGCCCGTTGAGCCCGGGAACCGCACTGCGCGCCGGCCTTTTTCAAACCGGCGGTCTCTCATAGACTGCCCGGATCGACTCTCCCATCCACTCATCACAAAGGTGAACACATGTCTGTGAAAACTACGCAATACCAGAGACCCGGCGCACGCGCACTGATTCCCGCCCTCGCACTGCTGGTGCTGCTGGGTGCCGGTTGCTCCGAGAAGGAGACCACGGCGCCCGAGGAAGCGGCGCCGGCAAAGGAAGCCACCCAGCCGATGGTGGCGCCGGAGGCCGCTCCGCCCGCCGAGGCCCCTGAACCTGCCGCCACCGCCCCGGCTGTCGAAGAACCGGCCGCAGACGCACCGGCCGAGACCCAGGCCGCCGCCGTGGACGGGGAGCAGATCTACAAGTCATCCTGCCAGGTCTGCCACGCGGCCGGGGTCGCGGGTGCACCGAAAGCGGGTGACAAGGCGGCCTGGGCACCGCGCATCGCCAAGGGTAATAATGCCCTGCTTTCCTCGGTCATGAACGGACTCAACGCCATGCCGCCGAAAGGTGCCTGCATGACCTGCAGCGATGACGAGCTGCGCGCCGCGCTGCAGTACCTGGTCGATCAGGGCTCCTGAGCGTTACCCCGGAGACGGCGAGTTGCCGTCTCCGGGCCATCCACAGCAGAACAGGG
>DATKZN010000195.1:0-5904 GCA_035527955.1 Gammaproteobacteria bacterium | reverse complement strand
AGCCGTTCGTTTTCGCGCACCGGGCCGACACCCAGCAACAGCCGGATTTCCGCGGCGTAGCGGGGGAGGGTCTGCCGCAGGGCGAGCGCGGCGCCGGCCAGCGCGATCAGGGCGAGGGTGAGAAACAGGACGTCGCCACGCACATAAAACACCATGAGCGTGGCCACGATGATGAGGGCCGCCGTGGCCAGCCGGAAGCTGTAAAGTACCAGCGGGGCACGGGTGACGCCGATATCACGCGGGGTCCGATAGGCCCACCTCAGGTAGACTTTGAGGACCATCTTCAGGATCAGCCAGATGAGTGTGCCGATGGCAATGGCCAGCAGCAGGGTGAGGCCGCGCCCGGTGAAAAATTCCTTGATCGCTTCCCCGCTCGACGCCCGCCATGCAATGCCTTCCGATTTCAGGCTGTCGCGCTTGAAACGGGATATCTCCAGGGCGCGTTCCGTATCGTCCCGGCGCTGCTCCCAGGTGCCCAGTAACTGCCTGATCGGGTCGGTTGCCGCAGGCGGGAGATCCTGGGTCGAGAATAACCGGATCGATTCCAGCGCCTTTTCGATTACCTTGAGCTGGTTTTCCTGGCGGTCGATATCCCTGCGCAGGCTGTCCAGCTGGCGCGGTTTTGCGGTCAGTTCCTTGAGTGAAGACAGGAGCGGTCGGCTGATCTCCTCAATCTCCACGCGCCAGTCGATCGGCTGTTCGGGCTGGTCCGCCAGGATCGACAGGTTGATGCCGCCGAGCGCGATATGCTCGAATGACTGCTGCAGTTCCGCTATTTCATTCCTGATGCGCTCGATCTTCCGTTCGGCTTCCTGCCGCTCGGATGCGTCCTCCAGTGATTTCAGCTGTTCCCTGAGCTCGCGAAGGGTATTGCGTTTTGCCTCGACAGAGCGCTGGATGGATGCCAGATTCTCCGCCGCGGTCTGCAGCCGGGCATCGGTGGCGACGCCCTGGACCGGGTTTTCCTGCGGCTGTGCAGGCGTCTGGCATGGCAGTAATACCGCTGCCAGCAATATGAGCAGGGCGAGAGCGCTGGAAGATTTACCGGGTGCGAGAACCATATCGATTGTCAACAATAGCGGGGAGCTGTACTGCCGGTGGCGGCGGAAAGGAACGTTGAGTACTTTACAACAATCCGGAGAACAATGATGCCAGACCGAGGAAGCTGAAGAAGCCGACCACGTCGGTCACCGTTGTGAGGATGATGGAGGCCGACTGGGCCGGGTCCTGGCCGAGGCGCGTCAGCAGCAGCGGGATTGCAGCACCGGACAGCCCCGCCAGTGCCATCGATATCACCATGGCCGCGCCGATCACCGCGGCGAGACCCGTCGACCGGCTCCATATCAGGACACCGAGCGACGTAACCAGCGCGATGGCAATGCCATTCAATACGCCGGCCAGCACTTCCTTCAGCAGTACGCGTTGCCAGTGACGTACCCGGATTTCCCGCACCGCCAGTCCGCGCATGATGACGGCCAGGGCCTGGGCGCCCGTGTTGCCGGACTGCCCGGCAACAACCGGCAGCAGCACAGCCAGCGCCGTGAATTGCGCAATGGTGTCCTCGAAAATTCCGACCACCGAGGCGGCCAGAAAGGCGGTCAGCAGGTTGATGTTGAGCCAGGGCAGGCGCTTGCGCATCGCGAGCAGGGGGGAGGACAGCGCCCGCTCGTCGCGGCTCACGCCGACCATGGCCTGCAGGTCCGCTGCCGCCTCTTCCTGTGCGGCCTTGATCACGGTGGACTGGCGGATGATGCCGAGCAGGCGGTTCTCGATGTCGACGACCGGCAGCAGCCTCAGCCGGTAGCGCGAGAACAGGTCAATGATTTCTTCCCGGGGTGTCAGCGCGTTTACGCGCACCGGGGTGGTGATTTGCACGAGGCTCTCGAGCCGGGCGCCGGGGTCTGCGTGGACGACGTCCGCCAGGTCCACCAGGCCGAGCAATCTGCCGCTGTCATCCGTTACCACCAGGACGGCCGTGTCGCGCGCCGGCAGCCGGCGTAAGCGGTGCAATGCCTGCTTGACGGTCAAATGTGAGGGAATGGTCGGCGGGCGGGGCTGCATCAGGCGTCCCGCGCTTGCCTGCGGATAGGACATGAGATCGCGGAGTTCCCTGGCCAGCCCTGCATCCAGCTGGTCCAGTTGCAGCTCCCTGCTTTCCGGGTCCAGGCTGCCGAGCAGCAATGCCGCGCCAACCGGGTCCATGACGGCCAGTGTTCGCCGTGCTTGATCCGGCTGCAGTTTTTTCAATACCGACGTGGCGAGTGCCGTCGATATGCGCCCCAGGATCTGTGCTCCCCGGTCCGGGGGCAGGGCGTGCAACAGCTGGACGATCTCGTCGGCGGGTGCCGCTTCCAGTGCTTCGGTCGCCTCCTGGGGGAATTTGTCGATGAAGGCATCCGTCAGGGCATGCGAGATGGTCCGCAGCTCAGACACGGGGATCCCGCTCCGCCAGTGATCTGCCGGTGCTTATCAGGGCGGACAGCAACTGGACTGCCGTGACAGAGAACAATTCCCCCACGGCCATTACGGTCCCCAGGCCGCTGCTGATGGCGCCCGTCTGTCGCAGCTGTTCCTCAAGGCGCCGCAGGCTCTTCTGCCGGATCACGCCGAGCAGGATGTTGTTTCCATCCGTTACCGGCATGGCGTGATATTCCTGCCAGTAGGGGCTGTCAAGAACGGCCTGTATCGACAGCGTGGGGGGAAGGCTGGCGACTCGCCTGTCCATCACCTGGCCGATCGTGCTGCTCGGCAGTGAATTGAGCAATTCGTGCAGGGTCACCACGCCCGCCAGCTGCCCCCTGGAATTGGTGGCATAGAGATAGAATTTCATGCCGCGCCGGATGCGCTTGATGCGTTTCAGGGCATGTCGAACCGACAGATCCTCCGGCACGCTGGCCAGCGGTGCTTCCATGAGGGCGCCGGCCGTGCCGTCGGGCCAGGGCAGCAGACGCTGTATGGATGCGGCGATGTCCGGTTGCATTTCGCCCAGCAGGGACTCGCGCTTGTCGTGATCGAGCTGGCGCAACAGCGTGATCTGGGACTCCGGCAGGAGCCCGCCGAGGATGCGGCCGGCGGGTGCGGGTTCCAGGGCTGCAAGGCAGCTTGCCGCGTACCCCGGTGTGAAATGGCCGACGACCAGGCCGGCGGTTTCCAGGCTGGCGGCTGCCAGGTAGCGTGCGACGGTTTCGGCGGGATAATTCTCGAGTACGCGTGCTGCGGTCGCGGGCTGGCTTTTAAGTATGGCCGAACTCAGGCGGGAATAGGGGTTCATGCGCCGCTGCCACCGGAAATATTGACCGACTCCTGTTCGCTGAAGCGCTTGGCCGGGATCAGTGCCTGCCCGTCCCGGGTCTCGAGGATGAGACTCGTGCGGGTGATGCGCAGGACTTTTCCCTCAATATCCCCGATGCGAATCGTATCGCCTGCCTGGTATGCCTGTGCAATCGACTGCGCACCCAGCATGTTGGCGATGGTCGTCTTCGCGCCGAAGGCGAAGGCAAGTGCAATCGCGCCGAGGGTCACGCCGAACAGCGTGGCGACCAGTGCCACCAGCACGGTGTTGTCGATACCGATCTGTCCGGCGGCGACAGCGAAAACGACCAGCAGGACCAGTGTCTGGCCCAGGCGACCGAGGATTTCACCCTGTTCGACGCCTGCCCTGATGCTGGTGCGGGTGAGGACGGCCCGTGTTGCCTCGCCAAACCACAAACCGATAAAGAGAATCAGCAGTCCCGCCAGCAGGCGTGGCAGGTAGGAGGTAACGCCGCCGAGCAGCCCGGAGATTACTTTTAATTCGAGTACTTCAGCCGCTGCAAGGATGAAGAAGAGCATGGTCACCCAGAACACGATGCGACTGGCGATGCGTGGCGCCGCGCTGTAGGACTGCGGCTGCTTGATACGCGTATCCATCGGCCGGGTGTGTGCAAGCCGGACCAGGGTCTTCTCGGTGATCTTTTCTGTTGTATACCGCAGCAGGCGCGCCACACCCCAGCCGACCAGCAGCAGCACCACGGCCCCGAGAATCGATGGCAGGTATTCCAGGATCTGGAAGGCCACCCGCCTGACGGACTCTGCCAGCGTGGCAGTCCACTCCTGAAGTTCGAGAATCGTATTCTGGTTTTCCATAGGCGGCAATCATAGGGCGCAAGTCATAACGCCCGCAACAACTGTTACAAGGGATCGTCCCTTGTCGGGTCGCATCGTTTCGTTACGGAACTATGACTGCAATGTACGGCAGACAGAGGCCCCGCGATCACCTTGCGTGGCCGTAGCGGTGACGGCCCGCCGCGGTGATTTGATCGACGCGGACAGTTTCCCCCGGCGGATCTACATCATGCCCTGGTCATCACGAAAGATGTCCTGACGGGCCAGGTGGGGACACCGGTTTAGTGATTTATGCAGGCTATGGGAAGCTTAACGGTTATTCATTGGGTCTATGAAAGGGCGGTGTCCGGACTGATGTCTTCGGCAATCAGTCCCCTTCATACACAACGCGGAAACGAGCATTGAAAGTGTCAAAGCCGGACACCAGGCGGCGGCCTCGCCGTCACTGACCGGCCGGTGCCGGACTTCGCGGCTGTCACCCAGGATGCATGAAGAAATTTGGTAATGCCGTGGCACATGGCTGGTGCTGTTCCCATACCTGTTCGATTTAACCCCGGCGCGCGTGACCATCTCATCGATAACAAGGGCGTGCTGTGGGCGATCGCGCATTGCCCGATGACCAGCGGCCGTTCGATCGGTGCATTCCTGCGTCTGGTTACTGCTGTGCAATCGTCGAATGCCAACAGGGGCGACACGGGAAGACTGGCAGCCGGGCGACTAGGTGATCGTGCTGCCGCCGGCAACTGCGGCGACAGCCGGGGCGCGCATCAACGAGGGCTATGCATGCGCTGACTGGTCCGTGTACAGAAAGGCGCTGTGATGCGGTTGTGAGCTTCGTTGTGTTGTTTTAAGTGTGGAGTCTGCCCCGTATTGGGGCAGCGATTATTTGTGATGTGTGCATGCATGAAGTTTGCGATTCATCATATTTTAATGAATTACTTATATGCTATAAAACCTCCGTACATGGAGGTGTGAAATGTATTTTGACAGCCTGACTATTACGGCACTGGTGATCTTCGTTTTCGAATTCGGACTCGTCGTGCGTTTTTGTGTGTTCGGTTCATGCGGTGGACCGCTGCGTGACGAAGAACCCGGTGTGACTGACAAACCTTGCTGACCCGTTCCTGATTGCCGTTCGGGCGGGTGCCCGGTGTACAGGGTAGTTCGCTTCCGGTTCGCGTGACTGGCGGCGTTTACTCGTGGCTCATCGTGTCCCGGACTGGGCGGTCAGCGCGTGTGAACGGCAACAAATCCCATCCAGCTAAAAAATATCAATAAATCATGCGTCTTGTTACGCGCGAGCTTGCCTGTCACGGTTGATATTGACAAAATATAATTAAATACTAATATAACTGTTAGCTGTAGTTCCTGGCGGGTCTGAGGAGGTGTTATATGCACATCGATAGCTTGACGGTTACTGCACTGGTTGTGTTCATCATCATGCTGGCGGTATTCGTGCGCTTTTGCATGGTGAAGGTCTGCAGCATGGCTGCGACGCGCATGCACGGCACACAGGACAAGGCGCAGGGAGGTGGCAAGTCATGAACCTCGCACTGCACACCCTGAGCCTGGCCGGCAGCGAAACGCTGAACGACGGGTTTGCCGCAACCCTGCTGGCAGGTGGCTGCCAGCTGGTTGACGTCCGCTCACCGGACGATTTCATGCGCGATGCGCTGCCCGGTGCGCTGAACCTCCCGGTCGAAGTGCTTTCCTACGATTTCAGGCACCTCGACAAGCACGAGCCGGTGATTGTCTACGGCGCGCACCCGGTCGCCTGTGTGCAGGCCGCGCGTCTGCTGG
>DATKZN010000194.1:0-4687 GCA_035527955.1 Gammaproteobacteria bacterium | reverse complement strand
GGCTACGGTGGCGGTTATCCTGGCTATGGCGGCGGCTATGCCCCGTATGGCTATGCTCCGGTTGCCCCGGCTGCCCCGGCTGCCCCGGCTGCACCAAGCCAGTAAGTCCTGTCTAGGCAGTTCTTCACTATGCTCCATTCGGCGGCCTTCGGGTCGCCTTTCTTCTTTCCGGGAACGGCAACTGTTGGCCGATAGTCGACTAACAGGAAACATGCCGATGCTGGATTCTGTGAAAGGGAAACGGCAACTTCGAACCTCTATTCAGAAGTTCGCAACCCGCAGGATTCGGGAAGCGCAGCGAACCGCATCAGTTGCGGCTATCGCCGTGAACCGATTACACAGTATCAGCCCGGCTGCCCGCACCGGGCACCGCCAGCGCCGCGACCCCATACAACAGCACCGCCAGCAGGATCACCGTACTGAAACCGAAGTGGATTGCCAGCAGCGTGGCCAGCACGGCGCTGATCACCGAGGCGCAGCCGTTCACGCCCCAGGCCCATGGCAGGTAATCGGGTGCCTGCTCTGCCAGCCGTGACAGACCGAGCGGAAACGGCAGCCCCATGCAGAACGCCAGCGGCGCGATCATCCCCAGAGTGAGCACGACCTTGACCGGCAGCGGCCAGCCCGTGAGCGCGACCGGCCAGGCATGCAGTAACACGAGCCAGGCCAGGCTGATGGCGCCGATACCGGCGACCGCGAATGCGATGCCGCGCGCCTGCTGCCCGCGTCGCGACCAGCGCTGGCTCCAGTGGCTGCCGAGACCGGCGAACACCAGGAAACCGGTCAGCGTGGTGGCGACCGCGTACAACGGATGGTGCAGCAGCAGCGTAAAGCGCTGGATAAACGCCATCTCGACGAACAGAAAGGCCAGGCCAATGGCCGCGAAATACACGAACACCCTGCCCCGTCCAACGCTGTCGGCCATAGCGTTGCCTGCGCGCCGCCGCAGCACCAGCAGCGGCACCAGGATCAGCACAACGCTCGCCAGCAGTGCCTGCAGCAGGGTGGCGACCAGCACCAGGTAGCCCCACTCCAGCAGCGGCATGCCGCCCTGCCCGCGCAGCGCGAGCATTTCCGGTAATGCGCTCCACTTGAAAAAATGGAAAAAGTAAGGCCGGTTGTCGGTCGCCGGCTGCAGGTCGTATTTGTAGTCTTCCAGGTACTGTTGCCGTTCGGCGCCGGCCAGGCGCACGGCCGCCTGGTGGAAATACGCTTCGCGCAGGCGATTGACACGGTTTGCCTCCACCGCCGGCATGCCCGGATACCAGGCGACGTCGAAACCCCGGCGCTGCAAAAAGGTCTTCACCTGCTCGATCTCCGCCGGGCTGAACGGCGCGTTCCCGACCAGGAGGGTTGCGGTCTGCCAGCTGCGGACCAGTACCAGGTGATCGGCCGGGCGCGTCACGCCGCGGCGCTCCAGTGCATCCAGCGCGGTGGCGAACAGCTTGAGCGTATCGCGCGGCGGCAGCGTCACCCAGCGCGTGATCGAAAGGTAGCCGTTTGGCTGCAGGTGGGCGAGGTAATCCTCCAGCGCCTCGACGGTGTAGAGGTAGCTTTCGTTGAGTGCATACAGGCCGGCCGCCGCGGCGCCGAACGCATCCAGCAGGGCGATGTTGATCAGGTCGTAGCGTTCGGGGCTGCCCGCCACGAAACCGCGCGCCTCCTCGGTGTACAGAGTCGCCCGCTGGTACAGGTGCCCGGCAAACGCGGCATAGCGGTCGCGCACCAGGTCGATGACCTGCGGGTTGAGCTCCACCGCCGTGATACGTGGCACGCCATGGTAATCCGCCTGCAATACATCCGCGCCGGTACCCGCACCCAGGATCAGTGCGTGTTCGATGCCGCGCAGGTGGTAGGGCAATGCGGACGTGGTCTGATCGAGCCACTCCATTGCCACGCGCTCGCCGCTGTCCTGCGTGATGGCCGTCATGCCGTCACCGTCCGTGAACACGCCCAGCTGGGGTGGCGGCTCCTGCGTGGCCAGCAGGCTCAGGCCCGGGGCGTGGCGCAATGGCACCTGCGTACTTTCTAATACGCTCAGCAGGCCGAGCGGGCTCGAGCGCTGTTCCACGACATGCGTACCGGGTACCAGCAGCATCTGGCTGAGTCCCTTGTAGGGCGAGAGCTGCAGTTCGCCATGCAGGCCACCGCCGATCAGCACCAGCGCGGCGACACCGAGCAGCGCGCGCAGCCGGCGCCCGTTGACCAGCCCGGTCTCGCGCGCACCGATAGCCGCGGCCAGCAACGCCAGCAGGCCGATGACGGTAAGCGCCTGCAGCGGCGTGACCAGGAACAGCAAACCGATGACGAGTAGCCCGCCCAGGCCGGCACCGGCCAGGTCAAAGGCGTAGACACGACCGATCGCCTCGCTGTAACGCATCAACGCCAGCGCCAGCGCCGTGGCGGCAAACAGGAACGGCGCGGCCAGCAACAGGTACAGCAACAGCAGCCACGCTGGCTGACGCATGTCCCACAGCACCAGCTCGGCATTGAACGGCACCTGCTGCGCGGCCAGGAAACAGAACACGGCGCTCAGCGCAAAGGCGGCAATGCAGCCGGTATAAACCGCGGCGAAGCGCGCCAGCATCCGTGCGCGCAACAGGGTCACCAGGGTGCCGCTTACGCCGTAGCCCAGCAGCGCCAGGCTGATCACCATGTAGGCGAAATGATGCCACTGGATGATCGAGAACAGACGCATGAGCAGGATCTCGTAGGCCAGCACGCTGACCGAGAGCAGCGCCACCGACAGCAGCGGGACGCGCGCCTCGCGATGTGCAGCCGGGACCATGGTCACCGGTTTCGCGGCCGCGTCACGGTCTCAGTGACCACCGGTCAGCGGCACGAACGCCACCGGCAGGATCTGCCGCGTCGACACCTCGCCCTCAGCGGTCTTTTCCACCAGCAGCAGTTCCTGCACCATGAACCGCGAGCCGACCGGGATGATCATGCGTCCGCCGGGCTTGAGCTGGCGGACCAGCGGCGGCGGCACATGACTGGCCGCCGCCGTGACGATGATGGCATCGAACGGCGCGTGGTCCTCCCAGCCGTAATAACCGTCGCCGATGCGCACCTCGACGTTGTCGTAGCCAAGCCGTTGCAGTACGCCCCGCGCCCGCTCGCCCAGCTGCGGCACGATCTCGATGGTGTAGACACTGGCTACCAGGCCGGACAGCACGGCCGCCTGGTAGCCCGAGCCGGTGCCAACTTCCAGCACCGTGGCATCGGGCCCGACGTCCAGCAGGTCGGTCATCAACGCCACGATGTAGGGCTGGGAAATGGTCTGGCCATAACCGATCGAAAGCGGCCGGTTGTCGTAGGCGCGCGCCTGTTCGTCCTCCGGTACGAAGGCATGGCGCGGCACCGTGCGCATCGCCTCCAGCACGGCGTCGTCCAGCCGCGCCTTGCCGAGAAATTCCGCCGTCTCCGCGACCATCCGGTCGATCAGCTCGACCATGGCATGGCGTTCCACACCCCGGTCCTGCGCTGCCGCCAGACCGGCACTCATGGCGGCACATAGCAGGCCTGCCAGCAGTTGTTGCAATACCATCATCATCACCCCGACTGTTCATGTGTTTGCAGGCAGCCACGTTCCGACAACCGAAAAACCGGCCGGACCGCCCGACTTGCCGCCATGATAACCCCGGCAAACCGTTCGCCACCTGATACGTATCAGTTAACCGTGCACCGTGTACGACTATACTGCCAGCCATGCCCCACCCCGACCGGCCGTTACTGGTTTATGATGGCGATTGCGATTTCTGCAGTGGCCAGGTGCGTTACTGGCAGCGCCTGACCGGCGACGCCGTGGACTACGCCCCTTTCCAGCAGGCCGCAGCCGATTTCCCGCAAATCCCGCACGAGGAATTCGTCCGCAGCATCCAGCTGCTCGCGCCCGACGGCAGCCGCCACAGCGGTGCCGCGGCGGCCTTTCGCGTGCTCGCCGCCGCTGGCCGACCCGGCTGGCTGCGTGCCAGCCGGTGGTTGCCCGGGTTTGCGCCACTGGCGGAAGGAATCTACCGACTGACGGCCCGGCATCGCGTGGCCGCCGGCCGGCTGGCGCGCCTGCTGTGGGGCCGCGAACGCTATCCCTCCGACTATCGCGCGGTCAGCTGGCTGTTCCTGCGCCTGCTGGGGCTGGTCTACCTCGCGGCTTTTGTCTCGTTCGGCGTGCAGGCATTGGGACTGATCGGCAGCCAGGGCATCCTGCCGCTGACAGACGAACTGCAGGCCCTGGGCGCACAGCACGGCACACGGGCCTGGTGGCTGAATCCGAGCCTGTTCTGGCTGGATGCCGGCGATACCGCGATCCAGGCCGTGTCTATCGCCGGCGCTGTTGCCGCCCTGCTGCTGACGCTGAACCTCTTCACGCGCACGGTGCTGCCGCTGCTGGTCCTTCTCTACCTGTCGCTGGTCTATGCCGGCCAGGTGTTCATGAATTTCCAGTGGGACTTCCTGCTGCTGGAGACCGGCTTCCTCGCCATCTTCCTGCCCTGGGGCTCCGCCGTGATTATCTGGCTGATGCACTGGGTGCTGTTCCGGCTGCGCTTCCTCTCAGGCGCCTACAAGCTGCTCAGCGGCGACGAATCCTGGGCCGGCTTCACGGCGCTGACGCACTACTTCGAGACCCAGCCCCTGCCGACCGTCGGTGCCTGGTTCGCGCACCAGCTGCCGGAGGTGGTGCTGCGCG
>DATKZN010000193.1:0-4733 GCA_035527955.1 Gammaproteobacteria bacterium | reverse complement strand
CGGTGCGCATTTCGGCGATCTTGCCGTCATGCAACACCATGCCGCCGATCAGCTGCACGTCGAAGTGGCGCATCTGCAGGGCGCGGCTGGCAGCCTCGCGCACCACGGCGAACGCCTCCGGCAGCAGGTCGTCCAGCGACTTGCCATCCGCCAGACGCTTGCGGAATTCGTCCGTCTTGGCGCGCAGGTCTTCATCGGAGAGCGCCTTGATATCAGGCTCCAGTGCATTGATGCGGGCCACGACCCGCGTCATGCGTTTCAACTGGCGGTCATTGCGGCTGCCAAACAGCTTGCTGAGTATTTTGTTTGCCATGAATTTCAGTGAACGGGTAGCGCTGATGAAGCCGGCAATGATACCGCATGTATCTGCAAAATAGCAGGTAGCATGGTAAGAACCGACGGGTCCGTCGGTAGTGCCGGTCGCGATTTACACAACCGTGCCCGGGAGATTACTCGCCCAGATATTTTGCCGGATTGACCGCCTTGCCATTGCGCCGTACTTCGAAGTGTACATGGGGGCCGGTCGAGCGCCCGGTGGACCCCATCAGCGCAATCTGCTGACCTTTCTTGACGGTATCACCCAGCTTCACCAGGTTGCGCTCATTATGACCGTAGCGGGTCACGTAACCGTTGCCGTGCGTGACCTCGACCAGGTTGCCGTAGCCGGAACGCCGTCCGGACCAGCTGACCACGCCGTCCCCGACAGCAACGACCCCGGAGCCTTTTTTACCGGCGAAATCAAGGCCCTTGTGGAATTCCTGCTTGCCCGTGAACGGGTCATTGCGCTTGCCGAAACGCGATGACAGCCAGCCTTCACCGATCGGCCGGCCAGCCGGCATCACGCGTTCGCTGAGACTACGGTTCATCAGCAGGGATTCGAGCACCGACAGCTTCTGCTCGCGATCAGCCATCTCGGCATCCAGACTGTCGAGCATGGTCAGGATATCGCTGAAACCGACCGGGCTGCCTTCTGCACCGCCTTCCGGGCCGCCTACCGCCGGTACCGTTTCGAAGTCGAATTCGGCGACATCGAGATCACCCTGACTGACCAGGCGCTCGCCCAGCGCGTTAAGTCGCAGCATCTGGCCCTGCAACTGGCCGATACGCAGTGTCAGGGCATTCATATCGGCCTGCGCCGTCTTGCGCAGCTCCTTGATATCCGTGTGCTGGGAACGCACCACCCCGCGCCATTCCGCCACATACTCGATTTCATCCTCTCCGGTTTGAAGGCCGGTATAGAAGGCACCCGCCACCATCGACACCAGTACCGTGACTGTGAGTGTCAGGACAAGTACCGGACGGAATTCGAAATTCCAGACCTGTCCGCGCCGGTTTGTAAACAGTATGATGTTCATGGCCGACCCCGTTACCAGGCTTTCATGGATAAACCTTTAAAAATAAACGAAATAATTGGCGCCCACGCACAGTCCAGGCTGGTCGCGCAGGCACGCCTGCTGATGAACCTGGAGGCACAGCTGCAACAGTTACTACCCGAGCCGCTGCAGGCCCACTGCCGTCTGCTTGCCGTCAATGGCAAGATTCTGGTACTTGCAGCGGATTCCCCGGCCTGGGCCGTCCGGCTACGATTTCATACGCATCAACTAGTTAAGAAACTTACGCTGCCTGGCGGCGTAAGCTTGCGTAGTATTCGTATCCGGGTGCGTCCGCCTGAAACAACAGCCCCCTAGACGTGCCAGCCGGGACATCGCCCGGCTGATAGCCCGGGCGGTGAACCGCACGGGCATGTCTCTCAGACTGTATCGGACTCTGGAGTGAAAACTGCAGTATTTACACCGGCCAGGCGCACCTGACCCCAGGGGCAGGACGGGACCGGCAGAGGCAGGGGCGTATCAGATCAGCTGGCGGGTACCGGCTGCAGGAACGAGATCGGCGCCTCGCTCATGTCTTCAAATGTTACTTCTTCCCAGGCCGACTCATCCGCCACCAGCGCACGCAGCAACTTGTTGTTGAGCGCATGTCCCGACTTGAAGCCCTTGAAGGCGCCAATCAGGCTGTGGCCGAGCAGGTACAGGTCGCCAATGGCATCCAGAATCTTGTGTTTCACGAATTCATCACGGTAACGCAAACCGTCTTCATTCAGGACCCGGTAATTGTCCAGCACCACGGCATTGTCCAGGCTGCCACCCAGCGCCAGCTTGCGCTCGCGCAGCTGTTCGATCTCGTGCATGAAACCGAAGGTACGCGCCCGGCTGACTTCCTTGACGAACGAGGTCGTGGAAAAATCGATCTCGGAATGCTGGGTATTGGACTTGAAAACCGGGTGATCGAATTCAATGGTAAAACCCACCTTGAAACCGTCAAACGGTTCGAAGCGGGCAATCTTGTCACCGTCCTCGACCTGCACCGGGTGCTTGATGCGGATGAACCGCTTCGGTGCATCCTGTTCCTCGATGCCTGCCGACTGGATGAGGAATACGAACGGGCCGGCGCTGCCGTCCATGATCGGGACCTCGGCCGCGCTCAGATCGATGTAGGCATTGTCGATTCCCAGACCGGCCATTGCCGACAGCAGGTGTTCGACCGTGGATATCCGGACACCGTTACTGACCAGCGTCGTGGACAGACGGGTGTCGCCCACGTTCTCGGGGCGCGCGGCAATCTGCACGACATGTTCCAGATCGACACGACAAAACACGATACCGGTGTCCACAGGTGCCGGACGCAAGGTCAGGTAGATTTTCTCGCCGGTATGCAGACCCACGCCAGTCGCACGAATCACGTTCTTGAGAGTACGTTGTCGAATCATGGCCTTACGTTTCCTCTAATAATGAGCCTTATTCTCAGACAAGTACCAGGAAAGCCGCGGCAATATTAGCACATGCTCATTAACCTGCCTAGAATACGGTCACAATCTGATATTCTGACATAGCATAAGTTCACCATCAAAAACACTTATCCGTATATCAGCTTCATGTATCTGCCATGCGCCGCGCCGGATCCCGGGCGATTTGCCCGGGACCTGCACAACCCGCGCGACTAGTCGGCCTGACGGCGCAGAAACGCCGGGATGTCGAGATAATCCATGTCCTCGGCCGAATTACCGCCGATCGCCTGGGCACGCTGAGCCGCACTCCGACGTTTCACGGTCGGAATATCGTAGTTCTCGGGCTCCTTGCTGCCTTCCGGTGCTTCCCGGGTAACCGTTTTCAAATGCAGGCCTGCCGGCTTTTCGGCAGGTCGCTTCGGCTGCATGCCGAGACCGGTCGCGACCACGGTAACGCGCAGTTCGTCACGCATGTCCGGATCGATGACGGTGCCGACCACCACGATCGCGTTCTCGGAAGCGAATTCCTTGACCGTGTTGCCGACCTCCTCGAACTCGCCGATTCCCAGGTCCAGACCGGCAGTGACGTTCACCAGGATGCCATTGGCGCCCATCAGGTCGATGTCCTCGAGCAGCGGGCTGGCAACGGCGGCCTCAGCGGCCTCGCGTGCGCGATCGTCGCCCTTCGCGGTACCGGAACCCATCATCGCCATGCCCATCTCGGACATCACCGTGCGCACGTCCGCAAAGTCGACGTTGATCAGGCCCGGGCGGGTGATCAGCTCCGCAATACCCTGCACCGCGCCCAGCAGCACATCGTTGGCGGACTTGAAGGCGGCAAGCAGGCTGATCTGCTTGCCGAGTACCAGCTGCAGCTTCTCGTTCGGGATCGTGATCAGCGAATCGCAGTACTGGCTCAGCTCCTTTATGCCGTTGTGCGCGACGTGCAGGCGGCGGCTGCCTTCGAAGGTGAACGGCTTGGTCACCACTGCCACCGTCAGGATGCCCATTTCCTTGGCGATCTGCGCCACCACCGGTGCCGCACCGGTACCGGTCCCACCGCCCATGCCGGCGGTAATGAACAGCATGTCGGCGCCCTCGATAATTTCCGCGATGCGTTCCCGATCTTCATGTGCGGCCTGGCGACCCACATCGGGATTGGCACCGGCACCGAGACCCTTGGTGATGGAACCGCCGATCTGCAAGGTGGTGCGTGCCGACATGTTCTTCAAGGCCTGTGCATCGGTATTGGCGCAGATGAACTCCACGCCATCGATGTTGGCATCGACCATGTGCTGCACGGCGTTACCGCCGCCACCACCGACACCGATTACCTTGATAACTGCACTTTGTCCGCATGAATCCAGTAATTCAAACATGATGTCTCCTCCTGAAAGAAACAACAAAAATTAGCCCTGAAATATGATTAACAAACGCCGTGACAACCTCGCCAATCACGACAACAATTACGTTCACTCTAGAAATTGCCCTGAAACCAGCCTTTCATCCTGTCCCACACCCCGCGTACGCCCTTGCCCAGACCGATATCCAATGACCGCTGGTCACGATTGTGATGACCGAACAGCAACAACCCGACACCGGTCGCAAATATCGGGTTGCGTACTACATCAACCAGGCCGGTGACGTACTGGGGAACGCCCAGCCGCACCGGCATGTGAAAGACCTCTTCCGCGAGGTCGACCAGCCCCTCGATCTTGGCACTGCCACCGGTCAGCACGATACCCGACGCCACCAGGTCCTCGAAGCCGCTGCGGCGCAACTCGGCCTGGATCAGCGTGAGCAATTCCTCGTAGCGCGGTTCGACCACCTCGGCCAGCGTATGGCGCGCCAGCTGGCGCGGCGGCCGATCGCCGACACTCGGCACCTCGATGCTTTCATCCGCGCTGACCATATGGGTCAGCGCGCAGGCGTACTTGATCTTGATCTC
>DATKZN010000192.1:0-2220 GCA_035527955.1 Gammaproteobacteria bacterium | reverse complement strand
AGAGGTACTGGCTGAAGCCGGATTTTCAGCCGAAGAGATCAGCGCCATCATCGGATCCGGTTGAACAGCTGGTACCAAACCTTCCCGGCACTGGGCGGATGCAAGGGCGGCTCAGGAAAGCTATGCTGGCATGATGACAGACAGTTTCACCGGCAGTTTCACCCAGCAGGAACCGATCCCCGACGACGCCATTGAACGCGCCGTTGAGATCATGCGCTCCGGCCGCCTGCACCGCTACAATACTGCACCCGGCGAAATTGCGGAAACCGCCCTGCTGGAGCAGGAATTTGCAGCTTACATGGGCGTAAACTACTGCCTGGCCGTGACGTCGGGCGGCTATGCCCTGACAACCGCGCTGCGTGCTTTCGGCCTAAAGGCCGGCGAGGCGGTGCTGACCAACGGTTTTACCCTGGCGCCGGTGCCGGGCGCCATTGCCGGTGCCGGCGGGCATCCGGTTCTGGTGGAGGTGACGCAAGACCTGGTCATCGACATGGATGACCTTGCAGCGAAGATAAAATCCAGCCAAGCGCGGGTGTTGATGCTGTCGCACATGCGCTGCCATATCGCCGACATGGATGGGCTGATGGCGATCTGCAACGCGGCCAGTGTGGCGGTGATCGAGGATTGCGCCCATACCATGGGGGCCTCGTGGGCGGGTGTGAAATCCGGCCGGCACGGGCTGGCGGCGTGTTATTCCACCCAGACCTACAAGCACATGAATTCCGGCGAGGGCGGCTTTCTGATCTCCGGGGACGCAGAGCTGATGGCGCGGGCCACCGTCCTGTCGGGCTCCTACATGCTGTATGGCCGCCATCTGGCCTCGCCGCCGGAAGAGGTGTTTCTGAAAATCCGCCTTGAAACACCCAACTGTTCCGGCCGGCTGGACAATCTGCGCGCCGCGATTTTACGCCCTCAGCTGAAACTGCTGGACGACAATTGCCGGCGCTGGAATGCCCAGTATGAAGCGGTGGCGTCTGAACTTTCCGACGTGCCTGATGTGCGCCTGGCGCACCGGCCCGGGGCTGAACAGTTTGTCGCCAGCTCGTTCCAGTTCAGGGTGCCGGCCTTTTCAACTGACCAGATCGAAAACCTGCTCAGGACAGCGCTGGGGCGCGGAGTCGAACTGAAATGGTTTGGTGCTGAACAACCGGTGGGATTCACCTCTCGCCATGACAGCTGGACCTATGCCGGCAAACAGTCCCTGCCGAAGACCGACCAGGTGCTGGCCAGCCTGATAGACATGCGCCTGCCGCTGACGTTTTCTGATGCTGACTGCCACCTGATCGGCCGCATAATCCGCGAATGTGTGCTGGCGGCAAAACACTAGACCAGAATTCAGAAGGACCGTTTCCACTATGACCTTAAAACGCGTTGCCATGGAATTCGGCATGGGCACCGACCTGCACGGCATGGACTACACCAAGGCAGCGGTGCGCGCCCTGAAGGATGCGCTGTGGCACAACTCACTCAGCATGGCAGATGCCTTCGGTTTTCCACGCGATGCCATGCAGGTGGACGTGCTGATCGGTGTGGCCCGGCCTGACAAGGTGGACAAGGCGCAAGTTGCTGCCGTGCTGCCTTACGGGTCAGCGACAGTTCTCGTCGAGCAGGGCGGCCTCGACATTGCAAACGACAATGGTGACATCACGGTGATGGCCAATGCGGCAGCAGTGGTTTACTTCGATATCGCTGAAGGAAGTGAACGCAATGACTGAAAAACGCCTCATCCTGGAAATGGGTACCGGCAATGATTTATACGGCGAAGACTACTCCAAGGCCGCCATCCGCGCGGTGCAGGACTGCCTGCACCATTCATCCCTGTCGCTGTACAGGTCGCTCGGCCTGGACCCGGCAAAGATGGTCGTCAACGTCACCATCGGCGTACAGAAACCCGATCAGGTAGACACGGATGCCGTCGCGAAACAACTGCCCTATGGCACGGTGACAGTAACAGCCGTCATGGGCGGGCTGAACGTACCGGACGAGGCGAACGGGTTGCTGACCGTGGTAGCGGCGGCCGCGGTTGAGGCACGGTATGACATTCCGGAGGGGCGTTTTCGGTTGGTGGAGAGAAAGACTTTTGAAACCTGATCGAGACATGCCAGCGAATCTGCAAAGGGTCGCAATGGGCGGGGAAGCGGACATTCGCAGCGTTTCTCATCAAAGTCCGCAGCGCGAGAAGCGCTCTGCTACCCGAGATCTATACCGTTAAGAATCAAA
>DATKZN010000191.1:0-12804 GCA_035527955.1 Gammaproteobacteria bacterium | reverse complement strand
CTGGTGTATGCTCCCTCCCTCGTTCGTCGCGCGCCTTGCCTGACGAAAAACATCCTGCGTCAGGCTCTTTTCTTGCCTTCAGCGATCACAACTCTATCAGCCGCCACTTGGTAAGGGGTGACATTTTGTGTCACATTTTTCGCTAATCAAGGCAAGGAATTGTGAAGTGTGCTGGTGCACACGAGCAATTTCTTAACGCAGAGTAGCGGAGAATGTGGCGCAAAATGGTGGGTCTGGGTGGATTTGAACCACCGACCTCACCCTTATCAGGGGTGCGCTCTAACCAACTGAGCTACAGACCCGGTGTATGCATATGCCGGTCCGGCTCAATGCAGAGCATAAGACTGACGGCCGTTGCTTTCCTACAGCCTATCTTTTTGATCAGGTAACTTGTGAGGGCACTCACGCCGCTGGCTGCGACGCTTTCTCTTTAAAGGAGGTGATCCAGCCCCAGGTTCCCCTAGGGCTACCTTGTTACGACTTCACCCCAGTCATGAATCACAAAGTGGTAAGCGCCCTCCCGAAGGTTAAGCTACCTACTTCTTTTGCAACCCACTCCCATGGTGTGACGGGCGGTGTGTACAAGGCCCGGGAACGTATTCACCGCGACATTCTGATTCGCGATTACTAGCGATTCCGACTTCATGGAGTCGAGTTGCAGACTCCAATCCGGACTACGAACAGCTTTGTGAGATTAGCTCCCCCTCGCGGGTTGGCAACCCTCTGTACTGTCCATTGTAGCACGTGTGTAGCCCTGCCCATAAGGGCCATGATGACTTGACGTCATCCCCACCTTCCTCCGGTTTGTCACCGGCAGTCTCCCTAGAGTGCCCAACTGAATGCTGGCAACTAAGGACAAGGGTTGCGCTCGTTGCGGGACTTAACCCAACATCTCACGACACGAGCTGACGACAGCCATGCAGCACCTGTTTTCCAGGCCCGAAGGCACCCCCGGATCTCTCCAGGGTTCTGTCAATGTCAAGGGCAGGTAAGGTTCTTCGCGTTGCATCGAATTAAACCACATGCTCCACCGCTTGTGCGGGCCCCCGTCAATTCATTTGAGTTTTAGCCTTGCGGCCGTACTCCCCAGGCGGTCAACTTCACGCGTTAGCTGCACCACCGAGACCTCAAGGTCCCAACGGCTAGTTGACATCGTTTACGGCGTGGACTACCAGGGTATCTAATCCTGTTTGCTCCCCACGCTTTCGCACCTCAGCGTCAATGTTAGTCCAGGAAGCCGCCTTCGCCACTGATGTTCCTCCAGATATCTACGCATTTCACCGCTATACCTGGAATTCCGCTTCCCTCTACTACATTCTAGCCTGGCAGTATCGAATGCAATTCCCAGGTTAAGCCCGGGGCTTTCACATCCGACTGACCAAGCCGCCTACGCGCGCTTTACGCCCAGTAATTCCGATTAACGCTTGCACCCTCTGTATTACCGCGGCTGCTGGCACAGAGTTAGCCGGTGCTTCTTCTGTAGGTAACGTCAAGGCAACGGGTATTGTTCCGTTACTGTTTCCTCCCTACTGAAAGTGCTTTACAACCCGCAGGCCTTCTTCACACACGCGGCATTGCTGCATCAGGCTTTCGCCCATTGTGCAATATTCCCCACTGCTGCCTCCCGTAGGAGTCTGGGCCGTGTCTCAGTCCCAGTGTGGCTGATCGTCCTCTCAGACCAGCTACAGATCGTCGCCTTGGTAGGCCTTTACCCCACCAACAAGCTAATCTGACATAGGCTCATCCAATAGTGCGAGGCCCGAAGGTCCCCCGCTTTCCCCCGTAGGGCGTATGCGGTATTAGCCTGAGTTTCCCCAGGTTGTCCCCCGCTACTGGGCAGATTCCTATGCATTACTCACCCGTCCGCCACTCGCCGCCAGAGAGCAAGCTCTCCGCGCTGCCGTTCGACTTGCATGTGTTAGGCATGCCGCCAGCGTTCAATCTGAGCCAGGATCAAACTCTTCACTTTCAAGTTTGCTTGGTTGCTTTGAGGAGCAACCGGATCCTTGCTCGATGATTACTGTACAAAATTGACATCCGTTTCCGGATCTCAGACGCTCTCATCGAAATGTGTTGCATACACAACTCGTCGACGTAAGCGCCCACACAAATTACCTGATCGAATTTTTAAAGAACTTTTGCCGGGAACGGTGCCCGACAAGGAGCGCAAATTGTACGCGTGATTCACGGCCTGTCAACAACTGAATGCATAAAAAATCAGTTTATTTGTGAAGCCTGAATCCCCCCCCGGGCAGTTCCAGAGAAACACCCGGTTGGGCCAATCAGTATAGCCGCTTGTGCACGGTAACGGGAAAGTTTGCCGGAATATTTTTTGCAGGCCCGCCAGCATCGGCAGGCGTTCCGGCCCCCGATCATAACTCTATGATTTGTCTTGGTGATTAGTCTGAAACGACGGTTACCCGTGCGAAACGGCGCTTGCCGACCTGGATGACATGGGTGTTCCCGGGCGCGATCGCGAGGTCCTTGTCCTCGACACGCTCCCCGTCACAGCGCACCGCCCCCTGCTTGATCATGCGGAAAGCCTCCGAGGTACTACCCACCAGGCCGGCATTTTTCAGCAGGTTGGCGATACCCAGCCACCCGTCCGTCGCCTGCAGCGTGACATCCGGCATGTCATCCGGCAGCGCACCCTTCTGAAAGCGTGCGATGAATGCCGCCTGGGCCGCCTCGGCCGCTCCCTGGTCATGGAAACGCGCCACGATCTCGCGGCCGAGCTGAAACTTGATATCGCGCGGGTTGGCGCCAGCCTCGACATCGCGCTTCAGCGCGGCGATGTCATCCATGGGACGGAAACTCAGCAACTCGAAATAACGCCACATCAGGTCGTCTGATATCGACATCAGTTTGCCGAACATTTCTTCCGGCGGTTCGTTGATGCCGATGTAGTTATTGAGCGATTTGGACATCTTCTGCACGCCATCCAGCCCTTCCAGGATCGGCATGGTCAGAATAGTCTGTGGCCGCTGGCCATAGTGTTTCTGCAATTCACGCCCGACCAGCAGGTTGAATTTCTGATCGGTACCGCCCAGCTCGACATCCGCCTTCATGGCCACGGAGTCATAGCCCTGGATCAACGGATAGAGGAATTCGTGTACGGCGATCGGCTGGTTGGCGGCATAACGCTTGCTGAAATCATCGCGCTCGAGCATACGCGCCACAGTGTATTTCGCCGCAACCTGGATCAGGTCGGCCGCACCCATCTCGCCCAGCCACTGCGAATTGAACATGACAGTGGTCTTTTCCGGATTGAGTATCTTGTAGATCTGGTGCTCGTAGGTGGCCGCGTTGGCCAGCACCTCATCGCGAGTGAGCGGCTTGCGCGTCACATTCTTGCCGGTAGGGTCGCCGATCATGCCGGTGAAGTCGCCGATCAGAAACAACACCTCGTGGCCCAGGTCCTGAAACTGCCGCAGCTTGTTGATCAATACCGTGTGGCCCAGATGCAGATCGGGGGCGGTCGGGTCGAATCCTGCCTTTACCCGCAGCGGCACACCGGTTGACAGCCGCTCCACCAGCTCGGCCTCGACCAGCAACTCCTGTACACCGCGGCGTATCTGCGCAAGCTCATCGGACATCATCATCTGTAACCTTCTCCCGGGGTCGCTTTATCAGCAAAGGTTAACATACGGACCCGAACAGGTAAGCCGGAACTTTGTCGCCACCGATATTCAAGATAGACCTTGTCGCTGGCGATACAGGTTAAGGAACCTGTTGACCAGTCATCTGTCAAGGTTTAACTTATGCCAAACCTTTACAAGGGCTTATCGTGAATACCCACTACCTTATCAATCGCGACATCAAGTCGCTCGGCGCGGCAATAAAAACCAGGTCGGTATTCAGCAGGCCCAGCTTCCTGATTCTTGCCGGTGCGGCCATCATTGTACTGCTGGCATCGCTGTATCTGAATCCGCATACCGCGCGCGCGACACGCAACACTGTCCTGACGTTGCCACCGCCAGCGACCACCGATCTGGAATCAGATGTCGCGCAGCAGGTCAAGCCGCTGGTAGAAACCCCGACTGAATCCACACTACAGGAAACGGCCTACAATCTGCCGCTGCCGGCGGCCGGACCCGCGCCGGCATCCGAACCACAGGAGCCGCTCGCTCTCTGGCAGGAAGTCACCGTCAAGTCCGGTGACAGCATCGCCGCCATCTTCGCGCGCTTCGACATACCGCCACGCCAGTTACATACACTTCTACAGCAGGGCGGGCCGACCGAACACCTGAAAAAGATCTACCCGGGCCAGACGCTGCGCATCATGTCCAGCGCGGAACAGGGCCTGATGCGACTGAGTTACCCGATCGACCGCCTGAGCACACTGGAGATCGCACGCAACGATGATGCGTTCGATGTCAGCACTGTCACCCTCACCCCTGAATTTCGCAGCAAGAATGCCAGCGGCGTCATCGACAGCTCGCTGTTCCTCGCCGCCGGCAAGGCCGGTCTGTCCGATACCCTGACCATGGAACTGGCCGGCATTTTCGGCTGGGATATCGACTTCGCACTCGATATCCGCAAGGGCGACAGGTTCACCGTGCTGTACGAGGAGATGTATGCCGATGGCGAAAACATCGGCAACGGCTCCATCCTGGCCGCGGAGTTCATCAACCATGGCAAACGCTATCAGGCTATTCGCTACACCGACGCCGGTGGCAAGACCGATTACTACTCGCTGGACGGCAAGAGCATGCGCAAGGCATTCCTGCGTACGCCGGTTGAATTCAGCCGCATCAGTTCCGGCTTCAGCCTGGGCCGCAAACACCCGGTACTGAACACCATCCGCGCGCACAAGGGTGTCGATTACGCCGCCTCCGCGGGCACGCCGATCAAGGCGACCAGTGACGGCAAGATCGTGCACCGTGGCAAGAAAGGCGGTTACGGCAATACCATCATTGTCCAGCACGGCAACAAGTACAGCACGCTGTACGCGCACATGTCGAAGTACCGCAGCGGACTGGCCACCGGCAGCCGCGTCAAGCAGGGCCAAATCATCGGCTACGTGGGTAGCTCGGGACTCGCCACCGGTCCGCACCTGCATTACGAATTCAGGGTCGACGGCGTACACCGCGACCCGCTGCGCGTGAAACTGCCGGGCGCCGACCCGCTGGCCAACAAGTACCGCTCCGATTTCGATAAAAAGGCCGAGGCCCTCATGGCACAACTCGACCTGGTTCGGGACGTACAACTGGCCAGCACGCAGTAACGCAAGCTCCCGCCAAGCTGCCTGCTGACCCGGTTACACTAGGCTAGCCCGCATTTCTCACCGGGCGGCTGTTGACGACATAAAATATTGAAATCATGAAAGTGATGCCCATTCGGCAACAAACAGTGTGTCATCGGGCGGTGCCTATCCCGGTGAGAAATGCGGGCTAGCTGTCCGTTATGGCAGAGTTATTCATCGGTCTTATCTCCGGCACCAGCATGGACGGCGTCGACGCGGCATTGCTCGATTGCTCGACGCCACACCCACAGGTCATCGCAACCCATGCCGGTGCGTATTCAGCCGAACTGCGCCGCCAGCTGGATGCCGCCCTGTTGCTGGAAAACCCGCTCGCAGTCGATCTTGATGAACTGGATACCGCGGTAGGAGAAGCCTTTGCCAGCGCGGCCAATGCCCTGCTGGCACACGCCGCCGTCGAACCCGGCGCAGTGACCGCGATCGGCAGCCACGGCCAGACCATCCGCCACGAGCCGAACGCGCCCGCACCCTACTCCCTGCAGATTGGCGCACCCCGCGCCATCAGCCGTCTGACCGGTATCGATGTGGTGGCCGATTTCCGCACCGCGGATATCGAAGCCGGCGGCCAGGGCGCGCCCCTGGTGCCCGCCTTTCACCAGGCCGTATTCACCGACGCGCGAGAAACACGCGTGATCCTGAATATCGGCGGCATCGCCAATATCACCATCCTGCCCGGTGCAGACTCCGATCAGGCCGTACGCGGCTTCGACACGGGTCCGGGCAATACCCTCATGGACATCTGGGCGGTGCGTCACCTGGCAACGCGCATGGATACCGACGGGCGCTGGGCGGCCTCGGGTCATGTCAATGCAGCACTGCTGGAAGCACTGCTGGATGATCCCTATTTCAGATTGCCGCCACCCAAGAGTACCGGGCGCGAATACTTCAATGCCGGGTGGCTGTCTGCGCACCTCCAGGACAGCCGCTGCCCGGCGCAGGACATACAGGCGACGTTGTGTGAACTGACGGCATGCAGCATTTCCAGGGATATTCTGGCACATGCCGCATCCGCGCAGCGGGTGCTGGTGTGCGGCGGCGGCGTGCACAACCCGCAATTGATGAAGCGGCTGGTGACCGGCCTGCCCGGGATGACCGTCGCATCGACCGCTGCCTGCGGGCTTGATCCCGACTGGGTGGAAGCCGCGACCTTTGCCTGGCTGGCACAACAGCATCTGTCTGCCAGGCCGGGCAATATACCGGCAGTCACCGGCGCCGGCCGGGCCGTGGTGCTGGGCAGGCTATTCCGGCATTGATCCCGGCCTGTCGGCGTTGACTTGCGCGGCCACAACGCAACGCGGGGGCAAAATGCCCCCGCGTCTGCCTGCAGATTCCAGGCCTGATCAGACCGAAAACGACGACCCGCAGCCACAGGTGGTGGTCGCATTGGGATTCCTGACCACGAACTGTGCACCCTCGAGACCCTCGGTGTAATCCACCTCGGCGCCAATAAGGTATTGATAGCTCATGGGATCGATGACCAGCTCAACACCGCTGTTTTCGACCGTGATATCGCCCTCGGTAACGTTCTCGTCGAAGGAAAAGCCGTACTGAAAGCCCGAACACCCGCCGCCGGTAATATAGATCCTCAGCTTGAGCTTCGGGTTTTTTTCCTCATCAATCAACTGCTTGACCTTGCCTGCCGCCGCATCGGAAAAGGTAAGCTCCACATTTATCGCACTTGCTGCTTCACTCATGAGATCACTGCCTCTTCAAAACCGGTTCCAGATTGCCAGCAAGTATGAATATCCTGAGCAAATTGGTCAAGTATTACTCCTGGCTGGCACCCGATTCCGGAGTATCGCGCTCGAAAGTGAGCACCGAGGTTTTTTTGCCGGTCTCGTGTACCAGGCTGCCGTTGACCGCGGCACCCATCGCCATCTCGATCAGGTTGTAGTACACATCGCCATTGACCTCGGCCTGGGCAGCGAGTTCGATCCGTTCGTCGGAGCGGACATCACCGCTGACCGTGCCGTTGAGGATGACCGTGGGCACGCGCACGTCGCCCTCGATCCGCCCGTGCTCGCTGACCGTCAGAACCGACGACGATCCCGCCTCGGCGATGATGTTGCCCTTGATCATGCCATCGACATGCAGGCCGCCGGTAAAGTGGATATCACCCTCGATGCGGGTCTGCTGGCCGATGATGGTGTCAACCTTGGCGCCACCACTCTTCGGTTTCTTGCTGTCTCCAAACATAACGCCTTCTCCTGTGTTAAGTCCCCTGCTATGGCCAGTCGAACTGCTGCACTACCGGCTCCTGCTTGCCCTTGCCCTTGCCCTGGGGCCTGACCGTCAGCACCACCTTGTCGGCCTCGAACCCCACCGGCAGGTTGATGGTTCCGGCGAGGTCCTGAAAATAGCGGAAACGGAACTTGATCTGTTGCGTTGCCGGCCGGGTAACGTCCACCAGCGTCAGCATGACCTGCTCGCCTGCCAGTTGTCCCGAGATCTTCCAGTCAACCTCGCCACTGGCGTACTGATCGTTGCGCTTCAGCTGCGTCAGTACCAGGTCGTAGTGATACTCACCCTCGACCAGGCCGCGCTCCAGCGTGAAACGGTGGATATGCAAGCCCGGGTTCACGTCGCCCGGCGCAACGATACCGCGGTAGAATTCCACTTCCTCGCGTGCCGCCTGCAGCTCTTCCTCGAGCTGGCCGAGGTCGGACTTTACCGCCTGCGCCGCCTGGCGATCGATCTGGCTGGAACGTTCGAGGATGGCGACCCGTTCGCGCAACTCCTCGGTATCGTTCTCCAGTTTGTCATTACTCTCTTCCAGCAACATGTTTTCCGTGCGCAGCGACTGCAACTCGCCGACGCCACGCAGCTTGCCCAGGTCATAGACCCGCCAGCCGACATACAACAGCAGTAGCGCCACACCGGCTGCCACCACCAGACGCGTCATTACGGCGCGATTCATGCGCATACCCCGTCATGGCGTAGCGCCATGCAATTATGACCACCGATCATGCGCCCGGCCGGGTGCAGTTCACAGATAATGCATCGCAAAGGCACTTCAGGGCAGCAGCGCAATATCCGCCAGACCGGTCTGTTCTGCCAGGCCGAACATCAGATTCATGTTCTGTATCGCCTGCCCGGCGGCACCCTTTACCAGATTGTCGATGACCGACAGGACAACCACGGTATCGCCCTGCTGCGGACGGTGGACGGCGATCCGGCAATGATTCGCGCCACGTACGCTGCGGGTTTCAGGGTGGGAGCCGGGTGGCAATACATCCACAAAGTACTCGTCGCGATAGCGCGTCTCGTAGAGCGCCTGCAGGTCCGGCGCGGTATCTTTCAGGCGAGCATACAACGTCGCGTGGATACCGCGGATCATCGGCGTCAGGTGCGGCACGAAGGTCAGACCGACCGGTCCACCGGCTGCCTGCTCCAGGCCCTGGCGAATTTCCGGCAAATGACGGTGCCCGGGCACGGCATAGGCCTTGAAATTCTCGCTGGCCTCGCACAGCAGGCTGCCGGTGGCCGCCTTGCGGCCGGCGCCGCTGACACCCGACTTGGCGTCCGCGATCAGCTGTCCGGCGTCCACCAGCCCCGCTTCGATCAGCGGCAAAAAGCCAAGCTGGACCGCGGTCGGATAACACCCCGGATTCGCCACCAGGCGCGCCCGGGCGATAGCCGTCCGATTGACCTCGGGCAACCCGTAGACGGCCTCCGCCAGCAGGTCCGGACAACTGTGCGGCATGCCATACCACTGCTCCCAGCCGGCCACGCTGTGCAGGCGGAAATCGGCGGCCAGGTCGATGATGCGCACGCCGGCCTCGAGCAGTGCAGGTACCATGGTCATCGCCGTGCCGTTCGGGGTGGCGAAAAATACCAGGTCACAGGATTCGAGCCCGCCCGCGTCGGGCGCCGTAAAGGCCAGCCCGGTGTGTCCCCGGAGATTCGGAAACAGGTCCGCAACCGGTCGCCCAGCCTCGGAACGTGACGTGATTACGCCGAGTTCCACGTCCGGATGGCCAACCAGCAGCCTCAGCAGTTCCACGCCGGTATAACCGGTGCCGCCAACCACGCCTGTCTTGATCATTGTTCAGTCACCTGCTGCTGTCATGCAAAACGCCGGAGATAGTACACCATCCACCGGGCAATCATTCTACAATAGCCGGCATTCATGCATGGGGTCACGGACAGCAACCGCGCAGAGGCCCGCTACTGCAACGCCACCACCAGGGAGCACCATGCTGCGGCAACGCTGGCAACAATGGCTGGATAATCTCGGCCTGCACCTCGCCGGGATCGACACATTGCCACAGCTGGCCATGCTCTCGATCCCGGTTGGCTTGCTGTCGGGCGCCGTTGTCATCTGTTTCCGGCTGCTGGTAGAGGCGATGCAGGGCCAGTTCCTGCCGGGTGGCACCGCGGAGAACTTCGAACAGCTGTCGACCCCGGTCAGGCTGCTGCTGCCGGCGGGCGGCGGGCTGCTGATCGGGCTGATCTGGCAATACCTGGACAGCGAAACACGCAAGGTGGGCGTCGTGCATGTCATGGAGCGACTGGCCCACTACGAGGGCCGGCTGCCGCTGCGCAATGCGCTTGCGCAGTTTGCCGGCGCCGCCCTGTGCATCATCAGCGGGCATTCCGTCGGCCGCGAAGGGCCGAGCGTGCATCTGGGCGCCGCCAGCGGCAGCCTGCTCGGCCAGTGGCTGCACCTGCCCAACAACAACAGCAGGACGCTGATTGCCTGTGGCGTTGCCGCGGCGATCGCGGCCTCCTTCAACACCCCGCTGGCCGGCGTTATTTTTGCCATGGAAGTGGTCGTCATGGAGTATTCGCTGGCCAGCTTCGCCCCGGTAATCCTGGCGGCGGTATTCGCGACGACGCTGACCCAGGCCGTGTTCGGTGACGCGCCGGTGTTTTCAATACCCGGTATGCAGCTTGGTTCGCTGATGGAATTACCCTATATCCTGCTCACCGGTCTCGTACTGGGCTGCCTGTCGGCGCTGTTCATTCACCTGCTTCAGCAAAGCAGCACCCGGCTTGTACCCGGCTGGCCGGTGTGGATGCGCTGCACCCTGGCCGGCAGTCTGGTCGGCGTCATCGCCATAGTCGTACCCGAGGTCATGGGTATTGGCTATGACACGGTCAATGCAGCGCTGCTTGGACAGATTGGACTGGCGACCCTGGTCAGTGTGGCGCTGGCAAAGATTCTGGCCACGGCCATCGGGCTCGGTCTCGGGCTTCCCGGAGGACTGATCGGCCCCACCCTGGTCATGGGCGCCATGGCCGGTGGTGCCATAGGCCTGCTGGCGGATAACTGGCTGCCGGGAAACCTCTCCACGCCGGCATTTTTCGCGCTGATCGGCGCGGGAACCTTCATGGGCGCGACCCTGCAAGCCCCGCTGGCGGCGCTGACCGCCATGCTGGAGCTGACCGCCAACCCGCACATCATCCTGCCCGGCATGCTGGCACTGATCACGGCCAGCCTGGTAAGCCGGGAACTGTTCGGCAAGGAGTCGGTTTACCTGGTGCTGCTCGGCGCAAATGAATCAGACTATCGCGACAGCCCGGTGGCCCAGACCCTGCGCCGCATTGGCGTGGCGAGCGTCATGGAGCGCCGGCTGGAGACGATGCCGCGCCGCGTCTCACGGGAACGGGTTGTCGAAGTGCTGTCCGGCGAACCTCGCTGGATCCTCATCCGCGAGGAAAACCAGCCGCTCTACGCCATGCCCGCGGCGGACCTGGCGCGCCACCTGCAGGGTGATACCGACAGCACGGAAATCGACCTGATGGAAATCCCGGCGGTGCGCCTGGAAATCAAACCGGTTGATTTCCAGGCCACACTGCACGAGGCACTGGACATACTCAAGTCCAGGGAGGCCGAGGCACTCTACGTGACCCGCATTACCGTACCCGGCATCAGCAGGATCTACGGCATCCTGACACGCGAGGATATCGACAGGAGCTACCGCATCTGACGCCTGTGACAGGTTCAGTCTTTCAGGACAAACGAGACCTTCATATTGACCCGGTACTCGGTGATCTTGTCGTCATTCACGACGACGCTTTGCTCCTGTATCCAGGCCCCCTTGATGTTTTGCAGGGTCTTGCCGGCACGCTTGATGCCGCTGCTCACGGCATCCTCGAATGACTTCTTCGACGAAGCGGTGATTTCGGTAACCTTGGCTATACTCATGGCGTTCTCCTCCGTTGTGGTTGTTGCAATTATTCACGCACGCTGCTCGTTCAGCCCATTACCAGGCGCAGGAATTCCGAGCGTGTACGATCATGATGCCGGAACGAGCCGAGCATCATGGAAGTCGTCATCTTCGAGTTCTGCTTCTCCACGCCGCGCATCATCATGCACAGGTGCTGTGCCTCGATGATCACGCCGACGCCGGATGGCTGGATGGTCTGCATCAGGCTGTCCGCGATCTGCTTGGTCAGGTTTTCCTGTATCTGCAGACGGCGTGCGTACATATCCACGATACGCGCGATCTTCGACAGGCCGATTACCTTGCCGGTCGGAATATAGGCCACGTGGCACTTGCCGATGAATGGCAGCAGGTGGTGCTCGCACAGCGAATACATTTCGATGTCCTTCACCAGGATCATCTGGTCATTGTCCGATTCGAAGATGGCGTTGTTCACCACCTCATCGAGTGACTGGCCGTAGCCGCGCGTGATGTATTCCATCGCCCGGGCAGCACGTTCCGGCGTTTTCAGCAGCCCTTCGCGCCCGGGATCCTCGCCGACGCCCTTGATGATTTCTTCGTAGAAATTTTCCAGCTCAGCCATCTTTATCTCCCACCCGTGACATGTAAGGCCGGCTACAGGAATTTCCTGGCCATGCCCATCAGGTCATCGATCACGGAACCGTCCTTGTCGGCATCGAGAAACTGCGTCAGCAGGCCGCCGATGCCGGCACCTCCCGCCATGCCGGCCATCTCGCCCGGCATTTTCTGCGCCCCGGCCTGCTTGCTCACCGATCCCATCACCATCGCCGCGATAACCGGCAACATTTTCTTCAGCAGGCCGGCATCCAGACCGGTCTGTGCCGCGGCATGGCTGGCCACGCGACGGCTGACGTCCTTGCTGCCGAACAGGTGCCCGAGAATGGCATTGCCATCCGCGGTGACCACCTGTGCAGGCAGGGCATCGGGCTGCTCGATATAGCGCTGGTGCTGACCCTTCGCGAGCGCGCCGAGCAGGTCTTCAACACCGTTCTGCTTTGCCAGGTTGTTCTGCATGCCGCGCGCCAGTGCCGGCACCAGCGCGGACAGGGCGTTTTTTGCATCACCCTCGCTGACGCCGAATGTCGACGTCAGTTGTTTAAGGGCCGGAGAGCCCTGTGCATCGAGTAGCATACCAAGCAGATTCATGTACATATCCTCCGGAGAATTCAATCCAGTACCAGGCCACACCGGTGGCCGGCCGCCGGCAGCGCCGCCCCTGGCAGCAGACTGCTATTTGTAGAGCGTACCATCCCTGCGGATCCAGCCGCCCTGTTCCTGGCCCTGTGGATCATGGTGCGTCCAGTGCATGACACCACCGCGTTCGTTCCATTCATAACGCCCGCGCAGTGA
>DATKZN010000190.1:0-25517 GCA_035527955.1 Gammaproteobacteria bacterium | reverse complement strand
ATCCTATTCGGCCTGAGCGTGGCGGGGATTTTCCTGAACCGGAAAAACGTCATCATCCTGCTCATGGCGATCGAACTGATGCTGCTGGCGGTGAACATGAACTTCATCGCCTTCTCCTATTTCCTCGGCGATACCGCCGGCCAGGTGTTCGTGTTCTTCATCCTCACGGTCGCCGCCGCCGAGGCCGCCATTGGCCTGGCCATCCTGGTGGTGCTGTTCCGCAACCGGCGCACCATCAACGTCCAGGACCTGGATACCCTGAAAGGATAGCGTGATGGAAAATCTCTACCTCGCCATACCGCTTGCACCGCTGCTCGGCGCCATTATCGCCGGCCTGTTCGGCAAACAGATCGGGCGTGCCGGTGCGCACACCGTCACCATCCTGGGCGTGGGCATTGCCTTCGTACTGTCGCTCGTCGTGCTGAAGCAGTTCGCCATCGATGGCGCCGCGCCCTACAACGAGACGGTATATCAGTGGATGGTCTCGGACGGTGTGCGCTTCGAGGTCGGCTTCCTGATCGACAATCTCACCGCGCTGATGATGACGGTGGTGACCTTCGTCTCCCTGATGGTGCATATCTACACCATCGGCTACATGCACGACGACCCGGGCTACCAGCGCTTCTTCAGCTACATCGCGCTGTTTACCTTTTCCATGCTGATGCTGGTGATGTCCAACAACTTCCTGCAGCTGTTCTTCGGCTGGGAGGCGGTTGGCCTGGTCTCCTACCTGCTGATCGGTTTCTGGTACACGCGCCCGAGCGCTATCTACGCGAACCTGAAGGCCTTCCTGGTGAACCGGGTCGGCGACTTCGGCTTCCTGCTCGGCATCGCGGCCATCTACGCGACCTTCAACAGCCTGGACTATGCGACGGTGTTCGCCGCCGCGCCGGCGGAGCAGGGTACCATGTACCAGGTGATCCCCGGCGTCGACTGGTCGCTGATGTCGGTGATCTGCATCCTCCTGTTCATCGGTGCCATGGGCAAGTCCGCGCAGGTCCCGCTGCACGTCTGGCTGCCGGATTCCATGGAAGGTCCGACCCCGATATCTGCGCTGATCCACGCGGCCACCATGGTGACCGCCGGCATTTTCATGGTGGCGCGCATGTCACCGCTGTTCGAGCTGTCCGAGACGGCGCTGGTCTTCGTCATGGTGATCGGCGCCATCACCGCGCTGTTCATGGGTTTCCTCGGCATTGTGCAGAACGACATCAAGCGCGTGGTGGCCTATTCCACGCTGTCGCAACTCGGTTACATGACCGTGGCGCTGGGCGTGTCAGCCTATGCCGCCGGTATCTTCCACCTGATGACGCATGCCTTCTTCAAGGCGCTGCTGTTCCTCGCTGCCGGCTCGGTGATCATCGCCATGCACCACGAGCAGGACATCCGCAAGATGGGCGGGCTGCGCAAGTACATGCCGATCACCTGGATCACGTTCCTGGTGGGCTCGCTGGCGCTGATCGGCACACCGTTCTTCTCCGGCTTCTTCTCCAAGGACACCATTATCGAGGCCGTGCACCACTCGCACCTGCCATATGCGGGTGTGGTATATGTGGCCGTGCTGGCCGGCGTATTCATCACCGCGCTGTACAGCTTCCGCCTGTACTTTCTGGTGTTCCACGGTGCGCCGCGCATGGATGACCATACCCGCGAACACCTGCACGAAACGCCCTGGGTGGTGACCGGCCCGCTGATCATGCTGGCGATTCCGTCGGTGCTGGCCGGCTACCTGATCGACCCGGTGGTATTCGGCGACTGGTTCAACGGCGTGATTCATGTCGCCGCGAACCACGACGTGCTGGCCGCGATGGCGGAGCATTATCACGGCCCGGCCAGCTTCGTGCTGCATGCCTTCGGCGGCCCGGCCATCTACCTGGCCATCGCCGGCGTTGCCACGGCCTGGTACATCTACATGAAGAACCCGCAGCTGGCTGACAATGTCCGGCAGCGTTTCAGCGGTATCTACCAGTTGCTGATCAACAAGTACTACGCGGACGATTTCAACGAGGTCGTGTTCGCCGGCGGTGCCCGCGGTCTCGGCCAGTTGCTTTGGCGTGTCGGTGACGTGGCGCTGATCGACGGGCTGATCGTCAACGGCAGTGCGCGCGTGGTGGGCTGGACTGCCGGCGTCGTGCGCCGTATCCAGACCGGGCATCTCTACACCTATGCCTTCAGCATGATCATCGGCCTGCTGCTGATGCTGTTCTGGTTCGTGTTCCGCACAACGGGGGCGGCGGCATGATCGATTACCCGCTACTGAGTCTGCTCATCTGGTTGCCGATCGCCGGGGGCGCCGCCTTGCTGGTGATGGACGCGCTGGGCAACAAGGCCTGTCGCGAGATGGCCCTGGTCGTGTCCGTGCTGACCTTCATCCTGAGTGTCCCGCTCTATATCGGCTTCGAAACCAGCACGGCCTCGATGCAGTTCCAGGAAATCATCCCCTGGATCGCCGCCTTCAATGCCAACTATCACCTCGGCGTGGACGGTATCTCCATGCCGCTGATTATCCTTACCACGTTCACGACGGTGCTGGTGGTGCTGGCCGGCTGGCAGGTGATCAGGGACAAGACCGCGCAGTACATGGCTGCCTTCCTGGTCATGGAGGGACTGATGAACGGCGTGTTCGCATCGCTGGATGCGGTGCTGTTCTACGTGTTCTGGGAGGCGATGCTGATCCCGATGTTCCTCATCATCGGTGTGTGGGGCGGGCCGCGGCGCGTGTACGCCACCATCAAGTTCTTCCTCTACACCTTCCTCGGTTCGGTGTTCATGCTGGTCGCACTGATCTATATGTACCTGCAGTCCGGCAGCTTCAGCATCCTCGATTTCCACCTGCTGCCGCTGGGCATGACCGAGCAGACGCTGATCTTCCTGGCCTTCCTGATGGCCTTTGCCGTGAAGGTGCCGATGTGGCCGGTGCATACCTGGCTGCCGGACGCGCACGTCGAGGCGCCGACCGGTGGCTCGGTGATCCTGGCCGCCATCATGCTCAAGATCGGCGGCTATGGATTCCTGCGCTTCAGCCTGCCGATCACGCCGGATGCCAGCCACGCGCTCGACTGGCTGATCATTCTCATGTCGCTGGTCGCGGTGGTGTATATCGGCTTCGTCGCGCTGGTGCAGAGCGATATGAAGAAGCTGATTGCCTATTCGTCGATTGCGCACATGGGTTTCGTGACCCTCGGCATCTTCCTCGTGTTCACACTGCTGGACAACACTGGCTCCGTCGAGGGCGCCGCGCTCGGCATGGAAGGCGGCATGGTGCAGATGATCTCGCACGGTTTCATCTCCGGCGCACTGTTCCTGTGTGTCGGCGTGCTGTATGACCGCGTGCACAGCCGCGAGATCAGCGCCTATGGCGGCGTGGCCAATACCATGCCGGTGTTCGCCGCCTTCATGGTGCTGTTCGCCATGGCCAACTCGGGACTGCCCGGCACCTCCGGTTTCGTCGGCGAGTTCATGGTGATCCTGGCCAGCTTCAAGGCGAACTTCTGGTTCGCGCTGCTGGCCGCCACGACGCTGATCCTCGGTGCCGCCTACAGCCTGTGGATGGTCAAGCGCGTGGTGTTCGGCGATATCGCCAATGACGATGTCCGCCAGCTGCAGGACATCAACGGCCGCGAGTTTTTCATTCTTGGCAGCCTGGCGGTGGTCGTGCTGCTGTTCGGCCTGTGGCCCGCACCGCTGGTCGAGGTGATGCATGCCAGCGTCGACAACCTGTTGCTGCACCTGTCCGTGAGCAAGCTGCCGTCCGCCGAAACCGGGGTGGCGCTGCTGCAGGCCATACAGCCCTGAGGTGAACACGATGAGTATTCCGCTGACCGAATTCGCGCTGTTCCTGCCCGAGGTGTTCGTGCTCTGCATGGCCTGCGCCATCCTGGTGCTGGAGGCCTTCTTCGGCCAGCGCCGGCCGCAGCTCAGCTATGTGCTGGCCCAGCTGACCCTGCTGGCCGCCGCCCTGATCAGTGCCGGTACGCTGGATACCGGGCGCACCCTGGCGCTGGGCGACATGTTCGTGCACGATCCGATGGCAGCGCTGCTGAAGACCAGCATCTTCCTGGTGGTGGTCGGCGCCTTTGCCTATGCGCGCAGCTACCTGACCACGCAGGGCGCCCTGCGCGGCGAGTACTACGTGCTGGGCCTGTTCGCGGTGCTGGGCATGCAGGTGATGGTGTCGGCGCACAGCCTGCTGACGATCTATCTCGGACTGGAACTGCTGTCGCTTTCGCTATACGCGATGGTGGCCTTCGACCGTGACTCCGCGCCGGCCTCCGAGGCGGCGATGAAGTATTTCGTGCTCGGTGCACTGGCCTCGGGCATGCTGCTGTACGGCATGTCCATGATCTACGGCGCGACCGGCAGTCTGGATATCACCCGCATCGCCGCAGTGATCGCGGAGAGCCAGGACAAGGGGATGATCCTGGTGTTCGGACTGTGCTTTATCGTGGTTGGCCTGGCCTTCAAGTTCGGTGCCGTGCCCTTCCATATGTGGGTGCCGGACGTCTACCATGGCGCGCCGACGGCGGTGACCCTGTTCATCGGCAGCGCGCCGAAGATCGCCGCCTTCGCCATGGCCATGCGCCTGCTGGCCGAGACGCTGGGCGGGCTGGTGGTCGACTGGCAGGGCATGCTGGCGATCCTGTCCGTGCTTTCGCTGGCCATCGGCAACGTTGCCGCCATCGCGCAGACCAACCTGAAGCGCATGCTTGCCTATTCGACCATCTCGCATGTCGGCTTCCTGCTGCTGGGGATCCTGGCCGGGACCGCGCCGGGCTATTCCGCCGCCATGTTCTACGCCATCACCTACGCGCTGATGGCGATCGGCGGCTTCGGTGTCATCATCCTGCTGAGCCGGGCCGGTTACGAGGCCGATAGCCTGGATGATTTCAAGGGCCTGAACGACCGCAGCCCGTGGTTCGCGCTGATGATGCTGATCCTGATGTTCTCGATGGCCGGCGTGCCGCCGACGGTCGGCTTCTACGCCAAGCTGTCCGTGCTGCAGGCCGTGATCAACGTCGACATGCTGTGGCTGGCACTGGTCGCGGTATTCTTCTCCATCATCGGGGCCTTCTACTACATCCGCCTCGTCAAGCTCATGTACTTCGACGCGCCGGAATCCGACGCACCGCTGGCGGTCAACACCGACCTGCGTATCGTCGTCAGCGTGAACAGCCTCGCCGTGCTCGGTCTTGGCCTGTTCCCGGGTGGCCTGCTCGCCCTCTGCAACAGCGTACTGACCTGACACCAGAAAACGAGCGGATACTTATCGGGTGGAGTCGGCATCCGCCCGCTTGGTGTCTGGATACTTAACTGTTTGTATTTAATAAAGATATTGCGACCTGGCCGGAGCGGGCTGCGGCGTGTCACCGACGCCAGCGCCCCGGCAACAAAAAGGCGGCCAGGCGCGAAATTGCTGGTAAGATGCACCTGCCCTGAAACCCTGACAGCACCGCTCGAGACGGGATAGACCATGCCAAGCGACGCAGTTGAAAAGTACAACCTGCAGGACACGATCGGCTTGCCAATGATCGAATCGGCCGGCGGACTGGTGTGCAGCGACGACAACTGTATCCTGATGATCTTCAAGCGCGGCAAGTGGGATTTGCCCAAGGGACGTGTCGAGGCGGACGGCTACGAAAAGGCCGCATTGCGCGAGGTGCACGAGGAGACCGGCCTGAAACAGGAAAAGCTCGTGATCAAGGGCAAGCTGGTGCCTACCTGGCATACCACGCGCCACGGCATGCAGAAATACCTCAAGAAAACCCACTGGTACATGATGCATTACAACGGCCATAACGACGATGTCCGCCCGCAGGTGGAAGAGGGCATCATCGAATGCCGCTGGGTGCACCTGTGCGATCTCGGCCAGTTCCGGGAAAAGATTCATCCGCGGATCAACTACGTGGTCGAGTTCTGGCACAAGAATCTCGCCTACGTGCCACGCAAATAAGCCGGGGGTAAACCGGCCCGCACTATGCCGCGGCCACAGGCCGCAAAGGCCGATTCCGTTCGGTTAATCGCGGCCTTACAGGATTTATGCTGATTTCTATTGGTTTTTTTCTCGCCGACTCTTGAAAACATGCAAGTCAGTCGCTACACTTCATCGCCGTTGATGCGGGGTGGAGCAGTCTGGCAGCTCGTCGGGCTCATAACCCGAAGGTCGTAGGTTCAAATCCTACCCCCGCTACCAATTTTGTTGACAGAACCCGTCACACGGTTCTAGTAGCCCGGAACGGATTCCACGGCGTGAGGTTTGGGCTGGAGTATGCGATTTTGCTATACTCCCGGAAGAACAATTTCGGAGTTCATGGAGTGGGCCTTTGGCCCATTTTTTGTTTCCGGAGAACGGCATGAAGCAGGATCCGTTGCATATCGGCGAAATGCTGGAACCGGGTATCCGGTCGATGGGTTATGAGCTGGTCGGCGTGGAATACCACGGTGGCACGGCTGGCGGTTTGCTGCGTGTCTATATAGACAACGAGCAGGGCATCTCGGCGGAAGATTGCCAGCGCGTCAGCTACCAGGTCAGCGGTGTTCTCGATGTGGAGGACCCGATACCGGGGCACTACACGCTGGAGATATCGTCCCCCGGGCTCGACCGCCTGTTGTTCCGGCCGCAGGACTACGAGCGTTTTGCCGGACATGAGGTGCGCGTGCGCATGCGTTTCCCGCTCGAAGGGCAGCGCAAGTTCAAGGGACGTCTGCTGGGCTTGCAGGATGACACGGTAGTTATCGAACAGGATGGAGCGCAGGTCAGCCTGCCTTATGAACAGATTGAACAGGCGCGTCTGGTACCCGAATACTGATGCGGCACGTGGAGGTCGTTAATGGACAGTAAAGAAATACTGTTGGTCGTGGACACGGTATCCAATGAAAAGGGTATCGACAAGGAAGTGATATTCGAGGCCATCGAGAGTGCGCTGGCGACGGCGACGCGCAAGCGCGCGACCGGCGATATCGACGCGCGCGTGGAAATCGACCGCAAGACCGGTGAATACCATACCTTCCGCCGCTGGCAGGTCGTCGACGAGACGCTGGCCGAGACCGAGGCCGGGGCCGCTGACGCCGAGGCGGACGAGGACGTGCTGGTATTCGATGCGCCGGAGCGCCAGTTTACCCTGGCCGCCGCCAAGGAAATGGACCCGTCGCTGGAACACGGTTCCTGGATCGAGGAACCGATGGACAATATCGAGTTCGGCCGCATCGGCGCCCAGACCGCCAAGCAGGTGATCGTGCAGAAGGTGCGCGAGGCGGAACGTGCCATGGTGGTTGAGGCCTACAGGCACCGTGTGGGCGAACTGGTGACCGGTATCGTCAAGCGTGTCGAACGCGGCAATGTCTACATGGACCTGGGCAGCAATGCCGAGGCCATCATCCTGCGCGAGGAAATGATTCCGCGCGAGGCCGTGCGGCCGGGCGATCGTCTGCGCGGTTACCTGCGCGAGGTCAGCTCGGAGCAGCGCGGACCGCAGCTGTTCGTCAGCCGCGTGGCCCCGGCATTCCTGCTCGAGCTGTTCAAGCTGGAAGTGCCCGAGGTGGGACAGGGCCTGATCGAGATCCTGGGCGCCGCCCGTGATCCGGGCCTGCGTGCAAAGATCGCGGTGAAGAGCAATGATCCACGCATCGATCCGGTTGGCGCCTGCGTCGGCATGCGCGGCTCGCGCGTGCAGACCGTGTCGACGGAACTGTCCGGCGAGCGCGTGGACATCATCCTGTGGGACGACAATCCGGCCCAGTTCGTGATCAATGCCATGTCGCCGGCAGAGGTGGCTTCCATTGTGGTCGACGAAGAGACGCACACCATGGACATCGCCGTCAACGAGGACCAGCTTTCGCAGGCGATTGGACGCGCCGGGCAGAACGTGCGGCTGGCCAGCCAGCTGAGCGGCTGGATACTGAACGTGATGGACGAGGCGCAGGCGGATGAGAAGAGCGAGGCCGAGGCGCAGCGGCTGCAGCAGCTGTTCGTCGAGCAACTCGACGTCGACAAGGAGATTGCCGAAATCCTCGTGCAGGAAGGCTTCTCCACCATCGAGGAGATCGTCTACGTACCCAACAGCGAGCTGCTCGCCATCGAGGAATTCGATGAAGACATGGTCAATGAGCTGCGTGGCCGTGCGCGCGACGTGCTGCTGACACAGGCCATCATGAAAGAGGAAAAGCTGGGTGATGCCGAGCCCGCCGAGGATCTGCTCGGCATGGAAGGCATGGACACGGCGCTGGCCTTCGAGCTGGCCGGGCGCGGCGTGATCACCATGGAGGACCTGGCGGAACAGGCGGTCGACGAGCTGATGGATATCGAAGGCATGGATGAGGAAAGGGCCGGTACGCTGATTATGGCGGCGCGTGCGCCCTGGTTCGCCGCAGAGGCGACTGACTGAAGCATCGAGGAGCAAGACAGGCAATGACGAATGTCACGGTAAAACAATTCGCCGAAGTGGTTGGTGTGCCCACTGACCGGCTGCTGACGCAGCTGAGCGAGGCCGGTCTCGAGATCAACGACGAGAATGCGACCATCTCGGATACGGAGAAGACGCAGTTACTGGATTTCCTGCGCAAGAGCCACGGCAAGCGCGACGCGCTTTCGGCAGCGGGCCCCAGCAAGATTTCGCTGAAGCGCAAGACGCAGAGCGAATTGCGCGCTACCGTGCCCGCCGGGCGCGGCCCGGCAGGCCGGGGTGCATTACGCACCGCCCGACCCGAGGCACGTACTGTGACGGTGGAAGTGCGCAAGAAGCGTACTTACGTCAAACGCGCCGATCTGGTCGCCGAGGAGAAGGTACGCCTTGACCGCGAGGCCGAGGAGAAGGCAATACAGCAAGCCGAAATACAGGCGCGCGACGAGGCCGAGCGCAAGCAGCGCGAGGAGGCGCAGCTCAAGCTGGAGGAAGAAAAGGCCGCAGAGGAACAGCGCCTGCAGGCCGAGCGCGAGGCGCGGCAGCAGGCCGCGGAAGAGGCGCGCAAGCAGTCGCTGGCAGCAAGCGATACGCGCACGCGCACGGAGCCGGACGACGGACGCCACAAGAAGGCGCCTGAAGGGGACCGCAAGGCGCGTCACGTGCGCAGCGACAGCGATGAGCGCGGTACCAAGTACGGCCGCAAGGAACTGCACGTCACTGCCGGCAAGGGCGGGCGTCGCAAGAAGAAGTCCAAGACATCGCGCCGCGTCACCATCGAATCGACCGGCGAACACGGTTTTGCAATGCCGACAGCCACGGTCGTGCACGAAGTCGGTATCCCGGAAAGCATTTCGGTGGCCGACCTGGCCCGCAAGATGTCGGTGAAATCCGCCGAGGTGATCAAGACGCTGATGAGGATGGGCGTCATGACCACCATCAACCAGGCGCTGGACCAGGATACGGCCTCGCTGGTGGTCGAGGAAATGGGACACGTCGCGAAGCCGGTGCAGGAAGATGCGCTGGAGCAGGAACTCAAGCAGCAGATCGTGGAAGTCAGCGGTGAGCGTCTGCCACGCCCGCCTGTGGTCACCATCATGGGCCATGTCGACCACGGCAAGACATCGCTGCTCGACTATATCCGCCGCACCCGCGTCGCCGAGGGCGAGGCGGGCGGCATTACCCAGCACATCGGCGCCTATCACGTCGAGACCGACAAGGGCATGATCAGTTTCCTGGATACCCCGGGCCATGCCGCCTTTACCGCAATGCGCGCACGCGGCGCCGGCGTGACCGACGTGGTCATCCTGGTGGTTGCCGCCGACGATGGTGTCAAGCCGCAAACCAGGGAGGCCGTCCAGCATGCCAAGGCGGCCGGTGTGCCTATGGTGATCGCGGTCAACAAGATCGACAAGCCGGGCGCCGATCCGGAGCGCGTCAAGAGCGAGATGGCCGCGCTGCAGGTAGTGCCTGAAGACTGGGGTGGCGACACCATGTTCGTGCCGGTGTCGGCCAAGACCGGTGAAGGCATCGATAACCTGCTCGACGCGGTACTGCTGCAGGCCGAGGTGCTCGAACTGAGCGCCGTGTACGACTGCCCGGCCACCGGTATCGTGGTCGAATCCAGTCTCGACAAGGGCCGCGGTGCCGTGGCTACCGTCCTGGTCCAGAACGGCGTACTGAGGAGGGGTGACCTGATCCTGACGGGTAGCGAGTACGGCCGCGTACGCGCAATGTTCGACGAAAGCGGGCGCCAGATCGACGAGGCCGGGCCGTCCATTCCGGCGCTGGTACTGGGCCTGTCGGCCGTGCCGGGTGCGGGCGAAGAGGTCATGGTGGTGGCCGACGAGCGCAAGGCGCGCGAGCTGGCGCAGCTGCGCCAGGAACGCTCGCGTGACCAGCGCCTCGCCAAGCAGGTGACACGCATGGAAGATGTGTTCTCCGCGGCTGCCGAGGGTGAGCGCCCGACCGTGAATATCGTGCTCAAGGCCGATGTGCAGGGCAGCGCGGAGGCGCTGCGGGAAGCCCTGACCAATATCACTTCCGATGCGGAGGACGTGAAGGTCAAGGTGGTGTCATCCGGCGTCGGCGGCATTAACGAGACCGACGTGAACCTGGCGAGCGCCTCCAACGCCATGATCATCGGCTTCAACGTGCGCGCGGATGCCTCGTCGAAACGACTGGTCGAGGAGAACAACGTCAATCTCAAGTACTACAGCGTGATCTACAATGCGATCGACGACGTCAAGGCGATAGCAACCGGCATGCTGGCACCCGAGGTGCGCGAGGATATCATCGGGCTGGCCGAGGTGAAGGAAGTGTTCAAGTCGCGCAAGCTGGGCGATATCGCCGGCAGTATCGTGCTCGACGGTGTGGTGCGACGCAGTTCGCCGATCCGCGTGCTGCGTGACAACGTGGTCATCTTCGAAGGCGAGCTAGAGTCCTTGCGCCGCTTCAAGGACGACGTCAACGAGGTCAAGGCCGGTACCGAGTGCGGTATCGGGGTGAAGAACTACAGCGTCAAGCCCGGCGACCAGATCGAGGTATTCGAGCGCGTCGAAGTGGCGCGCACGCTGTAGCAGACTGGATCAGACAGGGGGCAGACAGGCCGGGGACTGTTTATTGCTGTGCACTAGACAGTTCCCGATAACGGTCCCCGATTTAATTATCATGCCCAGAGAATTTCCCAGGACGCACCGTGTCGGCGAGCAGGTCCAGCGCGAGCTTGCCGCGTTGATCCAGAACGAGCTGAAAGATCCACGGCTGGGCATGATCAGCATTTCGGCGGTCAGCGTTTCGCGCGACCTCGCGCATGCCAAGGTCTACGTTTCGGTGCTCGGCAGCGAGGTGCAGGTCGCCGAATCGATGACCGTGTTGAAGCATGCTGCGGGTTACCTGCGTCACAAGCTGGGCAAGAGCATGCACATGCGCGTAATACCGGAGCTGCATTTCTTCCATGACCGGTCACTGGAAGAGGGCGCGCGGATTGGCGCGCTGATCAACCAGGCCATCGCCAGCGACAAGGGCAACAAGGGCGAGGAGTAGTTATTTATACAGCGGGCAAGGTATGCCTGGACATGCATGCAGGGAATGGATGATCCAGGGAACCTCTGATCAATGCGTCACTTCGTTCCTTGCAATAACGGTTTAACCGGGCTTCCCTGGTGCTGGATGAAAGAACAGGGTAAGAGTCCCTTTGAGGTTACATGGGCAGACATCAAAAACGCGGCAACCTGCGCAACGTCAACGGAATCCTGTTGCTGGACAAGCCGGCCGGGCTGACCTCCAACGCGGCCCTGCAGGTGGTCAAGAAACTCTACCAGGCGCGCAAGGCAGGTCACACCGGCAGCCTCGACCCGCTGGCGACCGGCCTGCTGCCCGTCTGCTTCGGCGAGGCGACCAAGATTTCCGGGTTCCTGCTCGACGCGGACAAGCGTTACCACGTCTTCTGCAAGCTTGGCGAGCGGACCACGACCGGCGACTCCGAGGGCGAGCTCGTCGAGCGCTTGCCGACGGACGCGGTCACCGGGGCACGGATCCGCGCGGCCATGGACGACTTCCGGGGTGAAATCGAGCAGGTGCCGCCCATGTACTCGGCCCTCAAGCACAAGGGCGAGCGGCTTTACAAGCTGGCCCGCCAGGGCGTCGAAGTGGAACGTGAACCGCGGAGCATCACCATCCATGCCCTGGAACTGCTGTCACACAACGACGACATCGCCGAGATCAGCGTGCATTGCTCCAAGGGCACCTATATACGCACCCTGGTTGAGGATCTGGGTGCGGTGCTGGGCTGCGGGGCGCATGTCGCCGGCCTGCGCCGGCTCGGTGTCGGACCGTTCGACGACAGCTGCCTGTATGACCTGGAGGCCCTGCAGGGCCTCGCCGCCGAGGGTTTTGCGGCGCTGGATGGCATCCTGCTGCCGATGGAAAGCGGCCTGGCCCAGTGGCCGGGGGTGCGCCTGAGCGGGGATGCGGCCTTCTACCTCCGTCAGGGCCAGCCGGTCCAGGTGCCCCAGGCGCCGTCGCAGGGCTGGGTGCGGCTGTACGAGGGCGACCGGGAGTTCATGGGCATGGGCGAGATCCTGGACGACGGCCGGGTCGCACCGCGCCGGCTGATGGCGGTCGGTCGCTAGCCCGCATTTCTCACCGGGATAGGCACCACCCGATGACACGCTGTTTGTTGCTGAATGTGCATCACTTTCATGATTTCAATTCATTATGTCCGTCACCAGCCGCCCGGTGAGAAATGCGGGCCAGGCGGACATACCGGGAGACTTGCGGGAAGCCGGGGAACGGCCCGGCCGGCCTACCACCTCGGTATGACTTGTGGCTGGCCCCAACGGCAGTTAGAATACGCAGCTCACTCAATTTTGAAGAAATTATCGTAATTTCACGGAGTTCTATCCATGGCTTTGAATGCCGAGAAAAAGGGACAGATCGTCAAGACGCACCAGCGCGGCGCGGCCGATACCGGCTCGCCGGAAGTGCAGGTGGCCCTGCTGACCGCCAACATTACCGATCTGACAGACCATTTTGCGAAACACAAGGCTGATCATCATTCTCGCCAGGGTTTGCTGCGCATGGTCAACAAGCGCCGCAAGTTGCTTGACTACCTCAAGGGCAAGGACAGCAAGCGCTATCAGGACCTGATCGAAAACCTGGGTCTGCGCCGCTAGCCGGCGACGCAGTCGCACAGCTCGCCCGACCGATGACCATCCAAATCAAAGGAAACTACTCGTGAGTGTAATTAAAAAGTCCTTCCAGTACGGCGACCAGACGGTCACGCTAGAAACAGGTGAGATTGCCCGCCAGTGCAGTGCGGTCATTGTCAGCATGGGTGATACGCAGGTACTCGCCACCGTGGTTGGTGACAAGAATCCCATGGAGGGACGCGACTTTTTCCCGCTCACGGTTGATTACCAGGAAAAGGGCTATGCCGCCGGCCAGATACCCGGCAATTTCTTCCGCCGCGAAGGCCGGCCCAGCGAGACAGAAACACTGCTCTGTCGCCTGGTGGACCGCCCGCTGCGCCCGCTGTTCCCGAAGGGCTTCACGCATGAAGTACAGGTCATCCTGACCGTCATCTCCTACGATCCGCAGATCAATCCGGATATCCCGGCCATGATCGGTGCCTCCGCCGCCATGTCGATTTCCGGTCTGCCTTTTGCCGGTCCGATCGGTGCCGCCCGCGTCGGTTACATCGACGGCAGCTACGTGCTCAATCCGACTACCGCGCAGATGGAGTCATCGCAGCTCGACCTGATCGTCTCCGGTACCGAACACGCCGTGCTGATGGTGGAGTCCGAGGCAAAGGAACTGCCTGAAGATGTCATGCTGGGTTCGGTGGTGTTTGGCCACGATCAGCAGCAGGCCGTGATCAGCGTCATCAAGGAATTTGCCGCGCAGGTGAACACCCCGGCCATGGAATGGTCGGCGCCGGAAGAGAATACGGCGCTGATGAATGCGGTTGCCGCGGCCGGCACCGACAGCATTACCGCTGCCTACAAGATCGCCGACAAGCTGGAACGCTATGGCGCCCTGAACACCGTCCGCGCCGGGCTCGTCGAGAAGGTCGCCACCGAAGACAGCGGTTACACGGCCGATGAGGTCAAGGCCGCGGTCGGCAAGCTGGAAAAGAAAATCGTCCGTAGCCGCATCATTGCCGGTGAACGTCGTATCGACGGTCGCGACACCACCACGGTGCGCCCGATCACTGTCCGTACCGGCGTGCTGCCGCGTGCCCACGGTTCCGCGCTGTTTACCCGCGGCGAGACCCAGGCACTGGTCGTAACCACGCTCGGTACCGAGCGCGATGCGCAGCTGATCGATACCCTGGCCGGCAACAGCAAGGAATCCTTCATGTTGCACTACAATTTCCCGCCGTACTGCGTCGGGGAAACGGGCCGCATCGGTGGCACCAAGCGACGCGAGGTCGGCCATGGCAAGCTTGCCAAGCGCGGCGTCAGCGCGGTCATGCCGTCCAAGGAAAGCTTCCCGTACACCATCCGCGTGGTCTCTGAAATCACCGAGTCGAACGGCTCCAGTTCCATGGCCAGTGTCTGCGGCAGCAGTCTGTCGATGATGGATGCTGGCGTGCCGCTTAGCGCACCGGTTGCCGGTGTGGCCATGGGCCTGATCAAGGAGGATGCCGGCTATGCCGTGCTGACCGATATCCTGGGCGACGAGGATCATCTCGGAGACATGGATTTCAAGGTTGCCGGTACCGGCAAAGGCGTAACCGCGCTGCAGATGGATATCAAGATCCAGGGCATCACCCGCGAGATCATGGAGAAGGCACTGGCACAGGCCAATGCCGGGCGCCTGCACATCCTTGGCGAGATGAACAAGGCGATCGCCACGTCACGCGAGGAAGTCTCCGCGTATGCCCCGCGTTACATCACCATGAAAATCAACCCGGACAAGATACGCGATGTGATCGGCAAGGGTGGTGCGACCATCCGCTCCATCACCGATGAGACCGGTACCAGCATCGATATCGATGACGACGGCAACGTGAAGATCGCCTCGGTCGATCTCGATGCCGGCAACGAGGCACGCCGTCGCATCGAGCAGATCACTGCCGACGTCGAGGTCGGTACGATCTACGACGGCAAGGTTGCCAAGCTGATGGACTTCGGCGCATTCGTCACCATCCTGCCCGGTAAGGACGGTCTGGTGCATATCTCGCAGATCAGCGAGGAGCGCGTGCAGAACGTCAGCGACAAGCTGTCAGAGGGTGATATCGTCAAGGTCAAGGTGCTGGAAGTCGACAAGCAGGGCCGTATCCGACTGAGTATGAAGGCAGTGGGGCAGGACAGCCAGGGCTGAGACCGGTCCTGAACCGATAAAAAGGGGCTGCGGCCCCTTTTTTGTTGCCTGCGTCTCAGCGGAGTTTGCCGCCGCTGTCGTGCTTCAGCCGCCGGGCGAATTCGTCAGGCGGCTCGGCAAAGAGCCGGTCCGCCAGGCGCAGGCTTGCAGTCAGCAAGGCAACACGGCGTGCCTCCACCAGCGCGATTATGAATTCGGCGCGGATACGGTTACAGCAGAGTTCCGGGTGGCGCTGGACAGTGTCAGCCAGCATGGCGAGATCACTGTCCTGGCCCAGCAGCTTGCCCAGCCTGTCCAGTCCGGTAATCACCGGCTTGAATGTGCCGGGCTGCCATCTGCGTATCAGCCGCAGCTGGTTCCATGCATATTTCACCTGTCTGCGCAGATCGTGGCTGTTTTCCGTGCTGGGGATTTCGTGCAGTTTCTGCAGCCCGGTTCGACAACGCCGGTAGGTCTTGCCGATGCCCTCCAGCAGCATCGCACGCGAGAGTCGCCGCAGATCGAGATCCCGAACCCGCTGCTCGATATCAGTGAATCGCATCGTCAGCGACATTTCATCATTGGCCTGCATAAAAGCTTCCAGCGCAAGCTCGTAGCGGCAGTGCAATGCATTCCTTACCGTCTGCATGGCGATCTCATCCGGAAACGGTTTGAAGTGTTCCAGCAATGCATCAAGCGTTTCGATGAGCACCGCGCTGTCGCGCAGCGGGCCCTGTTGCCTGCCGAAGTCGCGCATGCATCGGTCGAGTTCCCGATACGCACTGTTACCCAGCGCGGGACGGCTGATCCGCAGCACCGCCCGCAGCTTCTTCACGGTTTTGCGCAGTTCGAATGCCGTGTCTTCGGTCAGGGTGTTGTCGCTTCCGGTCATCCCGGAAGCGTGCTCGCACAACTCGCGATTGATGCGCGCGATGCCTTTACTGGCGGGTTCGCTTTTGCCGAGTCGGAATTTCATGCCGCAACCTACGGAGCAGGGCGCCTGCTTGTTATTATCAATGCTGCTATATCAGAATTATTATCTTGCACTGGCATTATCCCGCGTTTGCGCTAAATGGACAAATCCTGGCGCCGAGGCCAGTTAACCCGCTGAATGGCTGCACGAACCTTCTCCCGATGCCGCATGCTGTCCGGGTCGTGAAATAAAACAGTAACAATAATTCGCTCGAGTCTGACAGCTGGTGGTACATATATAGCGGCCACCACACGCAAGGTTTGATGTCGTCATTCTTCTCACCGGGGGCATCTCAACAAGGCAAGGAATCAGCGCCGCAAGGGCAGGCTCACCAGGAGATATCCAGGCACGGTACCGGGCCGGATACCGACTACGCAAACGACATCATGATCGACCTCGATACCTGTACACCACAGCAAGGCAGACAAAAAACCGGGATCGAAGGACGTCGCAGATCGAAGCAAAGAACAGATCGCAGGGCCGGTACACCTGCCGATGAATGAGTGCGTGCCAGCAGGAGATCCTGCCCCGCTACAGGGCCGTTCCCGCGCGGACTTCTCCTGCTGCCCGGCGGCCACGTGTCGTCGGGAACCTGGCCCGGCCGTGTTTTGGCGTCGCGGCAGTCACCCGGGGCTCGATTGGTTCGTGCCACGTCGGAGCGGGCGGTGATTTGCATCGTCCCGGTATGAGCAAAGATGATCCCGGTCAATGCGTTCGCGATTTCCTATGTATAATGTACGGGCAGGTCAGGCAGACATCTGGATATGTAACGGAGAGGGGCTTTATGTCAAAACACTGGATCGTTGTCGCAGACAACAGTAGTGCACGGATCTTCACCACTGACGATCCGCAGGGCGGGTTACAGCAGATCGGTGCGCTGGAGCATCCGGAAGGACGCGAGCACGCCCGCGATATCAATGCCGACCGTCCCGGGCGCAGTTTCGACTCGAAGGGGAAGGGCAGGCATTCGATGGGCGTTTCGGTGGACCCCATGGAACAGGAACTCATCCGCTTCGCCAAGCAGGTCGGCGAGCACCTGAAGACTGCTTGCCAGGACGGGCGTTGCAACCGCCTGTTGCTGGTGGCCGGACCGCACCTGCTCGGACATCTCAGGCAGCATCTCGATCTGCCTGCGGACGTGCAGGTTACCGAGCTGGAGAAAAACCTGGGTCAATACACCGCGCACGAAATACGCGGGCACCTTCCCGAGCGACTGTAGCAGACCTGCCGAAACGGGGCGTTGCTGTCAGGCCTGGCCTGCTGCAAGCTGCCGGACCCGTTCGAGCATCTTGTGCGCATGGTCCTTGGGCGTGACGCCGTATTCAACGTGGGCCAGCCGGCCAGCCGGGTCGATGATGAAAGTTGAGCGGACAATGCCGATCTTGCGCACGCCGTTCTTCTCCTTTTCCTGAATCACCCCGTACAGTTCGCAAACTTCCTGGTCGACATCGGCGAGCAACACGATTTTCAGACCGTACTTCTGGCGAAACGCCTGGTGACTGAAACAGTCGTTGGGGCTGACGCCCAGTATCTGGATACCCTCGGCAGCGTAATCGTCGATCAGGTCGGTGAATTCGTTGGCCTGGATGGTGCAGCCGGGTGTGTCATCCTGCGGGTAGAAGTACAGGACGACCCAGGAGCCGGAAAGCTCCGCCAGTGAACGAATCTTCATGTCCGAGTCCGGCAGTTCGAAAGCCGGTGCGCTATCGCCTGTTGCAAGCATGTTCTCCTCCACGATGGTGCCGATTGTTATGGTTGCCGACTGCCGGCGGGCGGTCCTGCAGTTCGTCGATGCATGTCGGAGGCAAGTATGATGCCCGCACCGCGCGGTGCTGACAATATGTACCGGCCCCGCTGGAGTGCAGGGCGACGGGTGGAGGGTTGTTATTTGCCGGCTGCGAGGTTCTGCGGCGAGATCAGTTCGAAGCTGTGCGACTTGTTTTTTACGCAGGTGAGCGTGCCATGATCCTTGAACTGGCACTCCAGGTTGTGTGGCGTGCCCCAGCCGGTCTTGACGGTATAGGCGTTTTCATCATTGCTGTCGCCTGTTTCATCAGCGGATTCCGCCGACTCGATCCGGCTGGCATCGATGACCAGGTTGCGGTAGGTGACCTCGAACGTGCCCTTGTCGGTGAAATTCTCGATGATTGCCTTGGTCTTGTATTTGATCAGGTTGGCGGCGGTGCGTCGTGTCTGGTCGTCACTCAGGCATACGAGCCGGTCGTCCTCGATCCTGCAGTTATTGACCGCGGACGGCAGGTAGGTGACGGGATCGGTGTCGCGGTACCACGCGGCGAGCATCAGGTTCTCGAGACTCCAGGTCTTGCTTGCGGGCTTCTCTATCTTGCTCGCGCGGCTGACAACGGGTTTGGCTGGCTTGCGTGCAGTGACGACAGGCGCGGGTTCCGGTTCGGCCCGCGTGGATCCGGCAGACCGGGCTGCCGCAGCCTCCATGGCGATGTTTTCCGATACATTGATCATCGCGCCGCGTGCCTGGTCGAATCCGCCCTCGACCGCCTTGCTGAGCCATTCCAGTGCCAGTGCATTGTCTTTGCCGGTTCCCTGACCGGCAGCGTACATTTTCCCGAGATAATACTGGGCGGCCGGGTAGCCATTGGTCGCGGCGATCCTGAACCACTTGAACGCGGCTTTCATGTCAGCCGGAATACCGCTGCCTTCGTTATAGATCAGTCCCAGCTTGTAGGCGGCCTTGTCGTAACCCTGGCCGGCCGACTTCTCGTAGGCAGCGATCGCCTTTCTGTAGTCGATATCCACACCGATACCCTTGGTGTACATATTGCCCAGTTCATACTGGCTCACACGGTCGCCTTGCTCAGCCTCCGTCAGTGTACGGTCGAAGCGTGTCTCGTTTTCGGACATGAGTTTCAGGCGCGAGGCGGCCTGCGAATTGTTCTGGGCTGCGGACTTGCTGAACCATTCGACCGCGCTGGCGCGACTCGCCTTTACGCCGCGGCCGTTCTGGTACATGGTGCCAACGTCGTATTGTGCCTCGCTATTGCCCTGGTTGGCCTCGCGCAGCTTCTCCTGGAACAGGTTGTTCCAGATGTCGCCCTGGGCCATGCAAATGGCGGATGCCAGCAGCAAGGTGATACCGGAAATGATTTTGTACATGCGTGTTGTCCGTGGCTCGAGGTTTAACGTGCCGGAATACCTTATATAGTGGCGTTATCGGCGCCGGGCCTGACTGCTTGAGAGTGCCGGAGACCGGCCTGTACTGACAGGCTGGCGTTAGTGCAGCCAGCGCCGCGTCGATCAGGTATAGCCTGCCAGATGTTCCGCGATGCGTTGTTCCAGCCAGTATACGGGTGCCGCCGGGGTGCGCCCGGATACGAACCCGACATGGCCGCCGTGTTCCGCCAGTTCCAGGGTGACGACCGGACTGAGGTCGGACTCGCCCGGGAGGGCGTCGGCCGGAAGAAACGGGTCATCCCGTGCCTGCAGGATCAGGGTCGGAATGCAGATCGAGCGCAGGAACTGCCCGCTGCTGGAGCGTGAGTAGTAGTCGTCAACACCGGCAAATCCGTGCAAAGGTGCGGTTATGGCATCATCGAAGGCGCGAAAGCTGTTCAGCCCGCGCAGTTCCTGCATAGGCAGAGGCGGCTTGTGTCTGGCCGATTTCGCCATGACCGATTGCCGCAGCTTGCCGAGCAGGTAATTGCGGTAGATGCGCGACAGGCCGCGTTCGAGCTGCCGTGCCGCGCTGTCGAGATCGAAGGGCACTGAAATCGCTATCGCGGTGCTGACGGGCGCGTCGCAGCCCTGTTCGCCCAGCCATTTCAGCAATACGTTGCCGCCGAGCGAGAAGCCGATAACAGCCAGTTTCCGCTGCGGATGGGTCGTGCGCAGTGCGCGAATGGCATAATCGAGATCCGCGGTGTCTCCCGAGTGGTAGCTGCGCGGCAGCCGGTTGACCTCGCCGCTGCGGCCGCGGAAGTACATCAATCCCGCATGACAGCCTTCCTGCGCCAGTCTGGCGAGCAGGGCGCCGGCGTAGTGGGATTCGAGCGAGCCTTCCAGGCCGTGCAGCACCAGCACCTGCAGGCCGCTACCGGCATCGGTCCAGTCGATGTCGATAAAGTCACCGTCCGGTAATTCCAGGCGCTGGCGTTCCAGGCGCGGGATGATGCGCTTGCGGAACAGTGACGGGTAGAGCGTCTGCAGGTGCGCCCCGGGCAGCCACCAGGCCGGCCGGAAGGCGCTGGCTGTGATCATGCGCCCCGCGCGGCCGGCTGGTGATGCCGGCGGCTCAGGTGGCGATCCGGTTGGTGACCAGGTCGTCGACCACGTGGGGATCGGCCAGGGTCGAGGTGTCGCCGAGCTCGTCCATTTTATTGGCTGCGATCTTGCGCAGGATGCGGCGCATGATCTTGCCCGAGCGTGTCTTCGGCAGCCCCGGCGCCCACTGGATGACGTCCGGTGTCGCAATGGGCCCGATCTCCTGGCGCACGTGATTGATCAGCTCCTTGCGCAGTGCCTCGGTAGGTTCCACGCCGTCGACCAGCGTGACATAGGCATAGATGCCCTGGCCCTTGATGTCGTGCGGATAGCCTACGATCGCTGCCTCGGCCACGGCCGCGTGCAGCACCAGTGCACTTTCCAGCTCCGCGGTGCCGAGGTTGTGGCCGGACACGACCAGTACGTCGTCCACGCGGCCGGTGATCCAGTAGTAACCGTCCGCGTCGCGCCGCGCGCCGTCGCCGGTGAAGTACATGCCGGGAAACGCCGAGAAATAGGTGTCGATGAGACGCTGGTGATCGCCGTAGACATCGCGGATCTGCGCCGGCCAGCTGTGGGTAATCACCAGGTTGCCCTCGGCCTCCCCCTCCAGGATATTGCCCTGGCCATCGACGATGGCCGGTCGCACACCGAAGAAAGGCAGGGTGGCGGAACCGGGTTTCAGACGGGTGGCGCCTGGCAGTGGCGTGATCATGTGACCGCCGGTTTCGGTTTGCCACCAGGTGTCGACGATCGGGCAGCGTGCGTCACCGACCTTGTGGTAATACCACTCCCATGCCTCGGGGTTGATCGGTTCGCCGACCGTGCCCAGCAGGCGCAGGCTGCCGCGCGAGGTCCTCTTCAGCGGCTCGTCGCCCATACGCATGAGCGCGCGCAAGGCCGTCGGTGCGGTATAGAACGTGTTGACCTTGTGCTTGTCGCATACCTGCCAGAAGCGTGAGGCATCCGGGTAGGTGGGCACCCCCTCGAACATGAGCGACACGCCGCCATTGGCCAGCGGTCCGTAGACGATGTAGGTATGACCGGTTATCCAGCCGACATCGGCGGTACACCAGTAGATATCGCCATCGTGGTAGTCGAACACGTACTTGTGCGTCATGGCCGCAAACAGCAGGTAGCCGCCCGTGGTGTGCAGCACACCCTTCGGCTTGCCGGTGGAGCCCGAGGTGTAGAGGATAAACAGCGGATCCTCGGCATCCATCCATTCGACCGGACATTCGGCCCCCGTGGCCGCTACCGCATCGTGATACCAGACATCACGCTCCTCGTGCCAGCCGATGTCGCTCCTGCCGGTGCGACGTACGACAATCACGCTGTGTACATCGGGGCAGCCCTGCAGCGCCTTGTCGACATTGGCCTTGAGCGGGACGGTCTTGCCGCCGCGCAGGCCTTCATCGGCGGTGATGACGGTCCGGCAGTCCGAGTCGAGGATGCGGCCCTTGAGCGAATCCGGCGAAAAGCCGCCGAATACCACCGAGTGAATAGCGCCGATACGCGCGCAGGCCAGCATGGCGTAGACAGCTTCCGGAATCATCGGCATGTAGATGCAGACGCGGTCGCCCTTGCCGACATTGCGTGCCTTCAGTGCGTTGGCCAGGTGGCAGACGTGCTCATACAGTTCGCCGTAGCTGATGTGTGCGTCGTCGGCGGGGTCGTCGCCCTCCCAGATCAGCGCGGTCTGCGTGGATCGCTTTTCCAGGTGCCGGTCGACGCAGTTGAAGCAGGCATTCAGCTTGCCGCCCTCGAACCAGCGGATGTAGCCCTTGCTGAAATCCGAGTCCACCACCTTGTCCCAGCGCTGCTCCCAGGTCAGAAATTTCTCGGCCTGCTCTGCCCAGAATCGGTCAGGGTCCTCGATGGATTGCCGGTACATGGCCTGGTATTGCGCTGCGTCGAGGTGTGCTTTTCTTGCGAATGATTCCGGTACATCGTAGATCTTGCTCTCGGACATACTCTGCTCCGCTGGGACTGGTGTCGGGTTGACAGGGCCTGATTATAGCCCTGCCGGTGTGACTTGTTGAAATACCCTCGGTGCCACCAGCCGCTGCCGGGCGGGCAGGGCACGCCTGTCCCAGTGTGTCCCGGCCCACGCGAGCAATTCGGCCACCGTGGCATCCCGGGCACCATCCGGCAACGGCTGGTTCAGGAACACCAGTGCCTGCAGCAGGGTCTCGATCACGTGCGTGGACGGGATGGCCGGTGCGAAGGTCTGCTTGCCGAGTTTCTCCCCGCCGGCGTTAACGGCGACCGGCAGGTGCAGGTAGGCGGGGGTGTCGTAGCCGAGCAGTTGCTGCAGGTAAACCTGGCGTGGCGTCGAGCCGAGCAGGTCGGCGCCGCGCACGACGTGAGTAATGCGCTGTTCGGCATCGTCTACCACCACGGCAAGCTGGTAGGCATGCAGGCCGTCGGCGCGGCGCAATACGAAATCGCCAACCTCCGTTCCGAGTGCCTGGACCATGCCGCCCTGCAGCAAATCTGTCATGTTAATGGCCGTATCGTACACGCGCACCCGCACGGCACGTGCCTGCCTGCCGGGTGGCAGGCCGTTGCGGCAGGTACCCGGATAGATGGAGCTGCGGTCCGGCCCCGTCATGCTGTCCGCGATTTCCCTGCGCGTACAGGCACAGTGGTAGAGGTGACCGTCCCGTTCCAGCTGTGCAAGCGCCGCGTCGTACAGTGTGCCGCGCCGGCTTTGATAGTCGACGGTCTCGTCCCATTCGAGTCCAAACGCTTCCAGCGTGCGCAGAATCTGATCCCCGGCGCGGGGGATCTCGCGCGGCGGGTCGAGGTCTTCCATGCGTACCAGCCAGCGCCCCTGGTAATGGCGCGCATCGAGGTAGCTGCCGACGGCGGCGACCAGCGAGCCGAAATGCAGGGGGCCGGTCGGCGAAGGCGCGAAACGGCCGCGGTAGTCGGGGCTGGATGTCATGTGCGAATCGAAGCCATTTTCTCGACCAATGAAAAAGCCGGCGCGGGCCGGCTTTGTCCATGAGGCACAGCGACGGGGCTGTCAGCCCATCTGCTTTTCGCGGATCTCGTCGAGGATCTTGCAGTCGATGCACAGCGTTGCGGTCGGACGTGCCTCGAGCCGCTTGACGCCGATTTCCACGCCGCAGGCCTCACAGTAACCGAAATCGTCGTTGTCGAGATGTCGAATCGATTCCTCGATTTTCTTGATCAGCTTGCGCTCGCGGTCGCGTGCGCGAAGTTCCATGCTGAATTCGGATTCCTGAGTCGCACGGTCGTTCGGGTCCGGGAAATTTGCGGCATCGTCCTGCATGTGGTGCACGGTGCGGTCGACTTCTTCCATCAGGCTGCGCTTCCATGCCAGGAGGATATTACGGAAGTGCTCGACCTGCTTGTCATTCATGTATTCCTCGCCCTTTTTTTCGGCGTACGCGGCGATCCCGGGCACCGGTCCGATCTGCCCGCTGACTTTTTTCCGCCCCGTCGTGGCTGCACCGGTGGTTGCAGCGGCCCTTTTCGGCGCGGCTTTCCTGGCAGGGGCGGCCTTTTTCGGCGCGGCTTTCCTGGCAGGGGCGGCCATTTTCGGCGCGGCTTTCTTTACAGGGGCGGCCTTTTTCGGTGCGGCTTTCTTTGCAGGGGCGGCCTTTTTCGGCGCGGCTTTCTTTACAGGGGCGGCTTTTTTCGGTGCGGCTTTCTTGGCAGAGGCGGCTTTCTTTGCAGTTGTTTTCCTGGCCGGCTTTGCCCTGGAGACGGCCTTCTTCTTCGTTGCCTTTGACTTTACTGCCTTCTTTTTAACGGCCATCTGTAAGCTCTCCGCGTGGTGCTTTTTAACTCACTGTTTGAGTTGATATTTCGATTCAATAATTGCCGCGCTCAGGTATCATATCCGGCGGGGAACCATTACAGGGGCGTTATTTATACGCCACTTTTACCATTAGTCAAGGATACGGGCAGGCCGGAAAAACGGCCTGTTTGCCGGTGTCTGCCGAGAACGGTGGTGCCGGAGCACTACAGTGGGGTAATCGATGAAGCATGTATTGCAAGCCGTGCTGCTGGATGTGGATGGAACGCTGGCGGACACGGAGGAGATTCACCGCCAGTCCTTCAATGCGGCGTTTGCCGAGGCGGGGCTCGACTGGGAATGGGATCGCGAGCTGTATCACGAGTTGCTGGCCGTGACCGGCGGCAAGGAGCGCATCCGCTATTACCTGCAGCGCGAAAGGCCCGGGTTCGTATTGCCTGCAAACGCCGGGGAATTCATTGCCGGTCTGCACCAGAGCAAGACCGGCTATTACGTCGGGGCGCTGGCCAGCGGCAAGGTGCCGCTGCGGCCCGGCGTGGAGCGCCTGTTGCGGGACATCCGTGCCGCCGGGCTGCGCCTGGCCATCGTCACGACCACGACACCGGACAACATCACCGCCCTGCTCGAGCATTCCTTCAGCGAGGCGGCACACGACTGGTTCGAGGTGATCGCCGCCGGCAGCGTCGTGCCGAGTAAAAAACCGGCCCCGGATATCTATGACTACGCACTGGCGCAACTGAACCTGCCGGCACAGGCCTGCATCGCTATCGAGGACTCGCTCAACGGCCTGCAGTCCGCGCTGGCCGCCGGGGTGCTCACGCTGGTGACCGTCAATCCGTACACCGCGCAACAGGATTTTACCGGTGCGGCGCTGGTGCTCGATCACCTGGGCGAGCCCGGTATGCCTTGCTCGGTGCTGGCGGGCGGGCCACAGCCGGATGGCATGGTCGATGCCGCCTTCCTGGTGCGCTTGCACGCACGGGCCGTCCACAACTGATGGAGTGCGCTATATGAAGATCGCCCGTCGCATGCAGGTCATCCAGCCGTTTCACGTCATGGCGCTGCTGGCGCGCGCGCGCGAACTGGAAGCGGCCGGGCGCTCCATCATCCACATGGAGATTGGCGAGCCGGATTTCGTCACGCCGCAACCGGTCATCGATGCCGGGCATGCTGCGCTGACGGCCGGGCATACGCACTACACCCCGGCGACCGGTCTGCCTGAGTTGCGCCGGCGTATTGCCACGTTCTATCGCGCGCGCTACGGCGTTGAGGTCGACCCACTACGCATTGTCGTGACACCCGGTGCCTCGGCAGC
>DATKZN010000189.1:0-11725 GCA_035527955.1 Gammaproteobacteria bacterium | reverse complement strand
TGGTCGCCGCCGCGGCCCTTGGCGATGTCATGGAACAGGCCCGCCAGGTAGAGCAGTTCCGGCTTGGGAATGGTGGCCACGATATGACTGCAGAGCGGGAATTCGAGCGCGTGTTCCTGCACGGTGAAACGGCGCAGATTGCGAACCACGGTCAGGATATGCTCGTCCACCGTGTAGATGTGGAACAGGTCGTACTGCATCAGACCAACGATGTTGCCGAACACCGGCAGGTAATGGGCCAGCACGCCGTAGTTATTCATGCGGTGCAGGGCACGGGTGACGCCATACGGCTGGCGCAGGATTTCCATGAACAGGCTGCGCACGCGAATGTCGTTGCGAAACCCGTCGTCCATGACATGTCGGTGTTCGCGGATGGAGCGGATGGTGTCGGCACGCACGCCCTTCAGCTCAGGGTGCTGCTGCAGGATCAGGAATACCTCGAGCAGCGCATACGGGTAGTGCTTGAATACGGTCGGGTAGGCGATTTCGAGGAAGCCGTGGCGTGACTGGAAACGCTTGTTGATCGCAAATGGCTGCCCGGGGCCTTCCGGGAACAGGATGTCCTCGTAGAACAGCTGCAGCAGCATCTCGTTGAGCCGGTTGAGCGTCATGATGGTGCGGTAGTACTGGCGCATGAACGCCTCGACGCCGAGTCGGTTCGCGTCGTTTTCGTGGCCGAACTGATCGGCCAGCGTGCGCTGGTAATCGAACAGCAGGCGGTCCTCGCCGCGCCCGGTGAGCATGTGCAGCGCGAAGCGGATTTTCCACAGCTGCTCGCGGCCATCGACCAGCGTGCGGTATTCCGCGGCGGTCAGGAAGTTTCGGTCGACGAGTTTCTCCAGCGAGTCGGTTCCAAAATGCCGGTTGGCGACCCAGGCGATCATCTGGATGTCGCGCAGTCCGCCGGGGCCTTCCTTGATATTGGGTTCGAGGTTGTAGGCCGTGTCGTTGTACTTGAGATGGCGGATACGCTGTTCCTCGCGCTTGGCCCGGAAGTAGTCGCTGCTGCTCCAGATTCGCTCGGGCTCGATCGCGTCCTCCATCTCGAAAAACAGTTCCAGCGAGCCCGCCAGCCAGCGCGCCTCCATCAGGTTGGTGATCACGGTGATATCGGCGAGCGCCTGATCCACGCACTCGTCCACGCTGCGCACGCTGTGACCCACTTCCAGGCCGATGTCCCAGAGGAAGGTGAGCAGTGCCTCCAGCCGTGTGTTGAAGCGGTCGCCGGCATAATCCGGCAACAGCAGCAGCAGGTCGATGTCGGAGCCGGGCATCAGTTCGCTGCGCCCGTAACCGCCGACCGCGGCCAGGGCCAGCATCTCCGACGCATCGTCCAGGTGCAGTTGCCAGGCATGCGCCAGCACCTGGTCGACCAGCCACGAGCGTCCCAGCAGCAGGGTATGGGTGTCGCGTCCGGTGTCGAACTGCTGTTTGAGTGCGCTGCGCCCGTGATTCAGGCAGGTCTTGTAGGCACTGATCAGCTTCGCGCTGTTGTCGTAGTGGCTGGCCAGCGGTGCCAGGTCGAACCACGACTCGAAGTCCTGGGGGTCAGCCGTGGCTGTGCGGTGAGCGGTCATTGCGGATGTGACAGTTACCTAGATCTCGTCGCCGGGCAGGCAGGTCAGGACGTCGTGGCCGTCCGCCGTGACCAGGATGGTATGCTCCCACTGTGCGGACAGGCTGTGGTCCTTTGTGACCACGGTCCAGCCGTCCGGCAGCAGCCGCGTGTGGCGCTTGCCGGCGTTGACCATGGGTTCGATGGTGAAGGTCATGCCGGGTTCCAGGCGCAGGCCGGTACCCGGCTTGCCGTAGTGCAGGACCTGGGGGTCCTCGTGGAATTCGCGACCGATGCCATGGCCGCAGTACTCGCGCACGATGGAACAATGGTTGGACTCGGCGTGTGCCTGGATCGCGTGGCCGATGTCGCCGAGCTGCACGCCGGGCCGGACCATGTCGATGCCGATGCGCAGGCATTCGTGGCTGATGCGTGCCAGGCGCTGCGCGGCCACGGAGGGTTCGCCGATGAAGAAAATCTTGCTGGTATCGCCGTGATAGCCGTCCTTTATCACGGTGATGTCGATATTCAGCATGTCGCCCTTTTTGAGCTTCTTGTTGCCGGGGATGCCATGGCAGACGACATGGTTGATCGAGGTGCAGATCGACCTGGGGAAGCCGCGGTAGTTGAGCGGTGCCGGGATGGCCTGCTGTTCGTTGACGATGTAGTCGTGGCAGATGCGGTCCAGTTCCTCGGTGGTGATGCCGGGCTGCACGTGCGGCCTGATCATCTGCAACACCTCGCCGGCGAGGTGGCCGGCGACGCGCATCTTCTCGATCTCGTCCGTTGTCTTGATAGTGACTGGCATCCAGGGTCCTGATTCGTTGGCGGAATTTCGAAAGGCCGGGTGGTGTGGAAGATTGCCGTGACAGGGAGTGTATGGTATAAAGGCGGGCTTGTTAAGTGGCCTGATTTGGTGCCACTGAACAAAATTCACGCCTGTACCGGAACATGCTGCAGGGTGCCCGGGGAGCCGCCAGTCGGTGCCGGGTTGCAGCCATTGGGGTACAGGCAAGACCAACCCTGAAAACGGAGAAGTACACAATGGCAGACGTTACGATGCGCCAGATGCTTGAAGCGGGCGTGCATTTTGGTCACCAGACCCGCTACTGGAACCCGAAGATGGCCCCCTATATCTTCGGCGAGCGTGGCAAGATTCACATCATCAATCTCGAAAAAACCCTTCCGCTGTTCAACGATGCAATGAACTACCTGGGCAGCCTGGTCGCGAACGGCGGCACCGTGCTGTTCGTCGGTACCAAGCGTTCGGCGCAGACGACGATCGTGGAGAATGCGGTCCGCTGCGGCATGCCCTTTGTCAACCACCGCTGGCTGGGCGGCATGCTCACCAACTTCAAGACCGTGCGCCAGTCGATCAAGCGCCTGAAGGATCTCGAGACCATGTCCAGCGACGGCTCATTCGACAAGATAGGCAAGAAGGAAGCGCTCATGCTGACTCGCGAGATGGACAAGCTGGAGCGCAGCCTGGGCGGCATCAAGGACATGCGCGGCATACCCGATGCCATGTTCGTGGTCGATGTCGGCTACGAGAAGATCGCCATCAGCGAGGCAAAGAAACTGGGTATCCCGGTAGTCGGTGTGGTCGATACCAATAACTCCATCGACGGCATCGATTACGTCATTCCGGGCAACGATGATGCCATCCGCGCCGTCAAGCTCTACGTCGAGAACGCTGCCGATGCGGTTACCACAGGCAAGCTGAGCGTGGCCCAGGCCGTGTCCGAGTCCACCGACGAGTTCGTCGAGCTGGATGAAGAGGGCGGCACCCGGCCGGCGCGCAAGAAAGCACGCACTGCCGCGCCGAAAAAGCCCAGCAAGGTGACGGTCAAGAAGAAGGCGGCTGCCACGCCGGCGGTGGACGAGGAACCGGTTGCGGCCGAGGCGCCGGCCGAGACCGAGGCAGCACCGACCGGGGCCGACGTAACCGGCGAATGAGGCTCGCTCGCGGGCTGCAAGGCACAGAACAGATCTGACAGAGGAATTTGAAATGGCTATAACTGCAGCGCTGGTGAAGGAACTGCGCGAAAGAACGGGCTCCGGCATGATGGAATGCAAGAAGGCACTGGTCGATGCCAACGGCGACATGGAGACCGCCATCGAGGCCTTGCGCAAGGCCGGCATGGCCAAGGCCGACAAGAAGGCGAGCCGCGTGGCCGCGGAAGGCCTGGTCGTGATCGAACTCTCCGACGATGCGAAGACGGCGGCGCTGGTCGAGGTCAATTGCGAAACCGATTTCGTCGCCAAGAAGGACGAGTTCAAGGAATTCGCCAGCGCCATCGCCAAACGCGTGCTGGCCAATGACCCGGAAGATATCGATGCGCTGCTGGCGTTGCCGCTGACGGACGCTGCCGCCACGTCGATCGAAGACACCCGCAAGGGCCTGATCGCCAAGATCGGCGAGAACATCACCGTGCGCCGCTTCGTGCGCATCGAGAGCAGCAACCCGCTGGCCACCTACAGCCACGGCGCGCGCATCGGTGTGGTAGTGGACTACTCCGGCGGCGATGCCGGGTTGGGCAAGGACCTGGCGATGCACATCGCCGCACACGATCCGCGCCCGGTGTGCGTGTCCGAAGACGAGGTGCCTGTGGAACTGGTGGCCGGCGAACGCCAGATCTTCACGGCCCAGGCCCGCGAGAGCGGCAAACCGGACAACATCATCGAGAAGATGATCGAGGGCCGCATTCGCAAGTTCCTCTCGGAGATCACCCTGCTGGGTCAGGGTTTCGTCAAGGATCCGGACACGACCATCGACAAGCTGCTGAAAGAGGCGGACGCCATGGTGACGCGCTTCGAGCGCATGGAGCTCGGCGAGGGCATCGAGAAGAAGTCCGAGAATTTCGCCGACGAGGTTATGGCGCAGGTCAAGGGCGGCTGACAGCTATTCCGGCCGCCCCCGCAGCAATGACATGTTGTCAGTACCAACGGGGCCGTGATGCGGCCCCGTTTTTTTATGGCAATTCGCGTGGAAAAGTAAGACAATGCCGGCCGGGGCGACGGACAGAAAAGCTTCGATATCTGGCTGAATATAAAGGGTAATTGACATGAAATACCAGCGCATACTGCTCAAGCTCAGCGGGGAGGCGCTGATGGGACAGGGTTCGCACGGTATCGATCCCGCGATCATCAGCCGGCTGGCCGGGGAAATCCACGCCGAGGCGGGGCGCGGCGTGCAGCTCGGGCTGGTGATTGGCGGCGGCAACATCCTGCGCGGTGCCGGGCTGGCGTCGCGCGGCATGAACCGGGTGACCGGCGATCACATGGGCATGCTGGCCACGGTTATCAACGCCCTGGCCATGCAGGATGCGCTAGAACAGCTCGGTATCGACTGCCGGGTCATGTCGGCGCTGACCATGGACCAGGTATGCGAGTCGTACACCGCGCGCCAGGCCATCCGCCACCTGGAGGCCGGGCGCGTGGTCATTTTCGCGGCGGGTACAGGCAACCCGTACTTCACCACGGATTCGGCGGCCAGCCTGCGCGCGATCGAGATCAAGGCCGACCTGTTGCTCAAGGCCACCAAGGTCAACGGCGTCTACTCGGCCGATCCGGTCACCAACCCGCATGCCATCCTCTACGAACGCATCAGCTATGACGCGGCACTTGAACAGAAACTCGGGGTGATGGATGCGACCGCGCTGGTGCTGTGCAGCGAGCACGGCATGCCGCTGCGGGTATTCAATGTTTTCGATGCCGGCCAGCTCGGCAGGATAGTCGCCGGCGAGGATGTCGGCACACTGGTTCAGTAAAGGGGTAAGGAATGATCGAGGATATCGTCAAGGACGCAGGCGTCCGCATGACCAAGAGTATTGATACGCTCAAGCAGTCGCTGGGCAAGGTGCGAACCGGGCGCGCGCATCCCAGTCTGCTGGACCATCTGCGCGTCGACTACTACGGCTCGGACGTGCCGATTTCGCAGGTCGCCAATGTCGGTGTGGAGGATGCACGTACCTTGACCGTGACACCATGGGAGAAGCCGATGGTGCAGGTAATCGAGAAGGCAATTCTCAGTTCGGATCTCGGCCTGAATCCGGCCACCGCGGGTACCGTCATCCGCATTCCGATGCCGCCGCTGACCGAGGAAACGCGCCGTGACCTGGTCAAGGTGGTGCGTCATGAAGGCGAGTCCACCAAGGTGGCGATACGCAACATCCGGCGTGATGCCAACAGCGATTTCAAGGACCTGCTCAAGGAGAAGGCGATTTCGGAGGACGAGGAACGGCGTGCAGGGGACGAGATCCAGCGGCTCACCGACCAGCGCATCGGCGAGGTCGACAAGGTGCTGGAGAAAAAAGAATCCGAATTGATGGTCATGTAGCAGTCGGAAAGACTACGTGCGCCGACAGACCCGTCCGCGGACCTTGCCCGTTATGGCCGGACTCGAGCCAGCTGGCAGAAAACATACAACGTTGACCGAAAGCGGAACTGAATTGAAATCACCGCAGGACAAGCCGGGCAGTCTGCCGCGCCACATTGCCATCATCATGGACGGCAATGGCCGCTGGGCGCGTGCGCGCCTGCTGCCGCGTGCGATCGGTCACCGCGAGGGGGTCAAGTCGGTGCGCCGCGTCGTTGAGGACTGTATCGACCGGGGTGTCGGTGCGCTCACCCTGTTTGCCTTCAGCAGCGAAAACTGGCGCCGCCCCAGCGAAGAGGTCAGCCTGATCATGGACCTGTTCGTGAATACGCTCAGGAAAGAGGTGGATGCGCTGGACCAGAGCGGGGTCAGGCTGCGTTTCATCGGCGAGCGCACCCCGTTTTCCGACAACCTGCGCAAGCTGATCAGGCAGTCCGAACAGCAAACCGCGGACAACCGCCGTCTCGAACTCGTGATCGCGGCCAACTACGGCGGGCAGTGGGATATCACCCAGGCGTGCCAGGCGGTTGCCCGGCGGGTCGCGGCCGGCGAGCTGCAGCCGCAGGACATCGGCACACACGACATCACCGCGGCACTGTCGATGCCGGACCTGCCGATGCCGGACCTCTTTATCCGCACCGGCGGCGAACAGCGCATCAGCAACTTCCTGCTCTGGCAGCTGGCCTATACCGAGCTCTATTTCACCGACCTGCTGTGGCCGGAATTCGACGCCGGAGAACTCGACCGTGCGCTGCTCTGGTATGCGAACCGGCAACGGCGCTTCGGCCGTACCGGTGAGCAGGTGGAGCAGCTCAGGGGTGCTTAAATGGCGGCTGATTTCCGCGGCCATCATGGTGCCGCTGGTCGTCTATGGCGTACTGCGCCTGTCGACGCCAGCCTTTGCCGCGATCCTCGGGGCGATCCTGGTTGCGGCGATCTGGGAATGGACCCGGCTGGTGCCGTTGTCGGGCTATCCTGCACGCATCCTCTACACCGCGGCGATCCTCTGCCTGCTGGCGCTGACCTGGCTGCTGGGTCCGTCCTGGCTGGTCGTCTACGTGCTGGCCGCGGCCGGCGCCTGGTGGCTGTTCGCACTCTACTGGCTGACGCACCCGCAGCACTGCGCAACGGTGTCGGTCCCGTGCAGCGCACTCAAGCTGCTGGCCGGCGCGCTGGTCAGCGTGCCGCCGTGGACCGCGCTGGTCGTACTGCATGCGCGCGGCGCGGACGGACCGCTGTTGACGCTGTTGTTGCTGGTCATGGTGTGGCTGGCCGACAGCGGCGCCTATTTCGCTGGTCGCCGCTTTGGCAGGCACAAGCTCGCGCCACAGATCAGCCCGGGCAAGACACGCGAGGGTGTGTACGGCGGCCTGCTGGCCAGCCTGCTGTTCGCGGGCATCGCCGGCTGGCTGTACAGCCACTCACCGTCCTGGACGCTGAGCTTCGTGCTGGTCGCGCTGCCGGCCATGCTGTTTTCCGTGGTCGGTGATCTGGTGGAAAGCCTGATGAAACGCCAGAGCGGCATCAAGGACAGTGGCAGCATCATTCCCGGACACGGCGGCATCTTCGACCGCATCGACAGCCTGGTGGCCGCCGCGCCGGTGTTCCTCGCCGGCTTCCTGTGGCTGAAACTGTAATGACCGCATCCGCGCCCGGCCAGGCCGGCATCACCATCCTCGGATCCACCGGCTCGATCGGTACCAGTACCCTGGACGTGGTGGCGCGCCATCCGCAGCGCTTCCGGGTCGTGGCGCTGACCGCCAACGCCAGCGTCGAGCGGCTCGCCGAACAGTGCGTGCGCTACCGGCCAGACTACGCCGTCATGGCGGATGCGGCTGCCGCCGGGCAACTGGCGCGACACCTGCAACATACGGCGCCGGAGACCGAGGTGCTGTCAGGCACCGACAGCCTGGCCCGGGTCGCGGCGCTGGACAGCGTTGAGTACGTCATGGCGGCCATTGTCGGCGCGGCCGGCCTGTTGCCGGCGCTGGCCGCGGCGCGCCACGGCAAGCGCGTGCTGCTGGCGAACAAGGAAGCGCTGGTGATGTCCGGCGACCTGTTCATGCAGGCGGTGCGCGGTCATGGCGCCACGCTGCTGCCGATCGACAGCGAACACAATGCCATCCTGCAATGCCTGCCCGATGACTACATCACCGGCAGTGTGCCGCGCGGCGTGCGCCGTATCCTGCTGACCGCCTCGGGCGGTCCGTTTCGCACGCTGCCGCTCGACAGGCTGGCAAGCGTGACACCGGAACAGGCCTGCGCGCATCCCAATTGGGTCATGGGCCGCAAGATCTCGGTGGATTCGGCCACCATGATGAACAAGGGCCTGGAAGTCATCGAGGCGAGCCGACTGTTCGATTTGCCCCTGGAGAGAATAGAGGTCGTACTGCATCCGCAGTCGGTGGTGCATTCGCTGGTGGAATACCGCGATGGCTCGGTGCTGGCGCAGCTTGGCAATCCCGACATGCGTATCCCGATCAGTCACGCACTGGGCTGGCCGGAGCGCATCGATTCCGGCGCCGGCAGCCTTGACCTGGCGGCGATCGGTACCCTGCAGTTCGAGGTCCCGGACCTGGCACGCTATCCCTGCCTGGAACTGGCATACGAGGCCCTGCAGGCCGGCGGCACGGCGCCCGCGCTGCTGAACGCGGCCAACGAGGTGGCAGTGCAGGCCTTCCTGGAACGCCGCATACCGTTTACCGCCATCGCGCGATTGATCCGAGATACGCTGGAACGCTGCCCGGCGCATGCCGCCGGCAATCTGGAGGATATCCTTGTCGATGACGCCGCCGCGCGCGAGTGCGCGGCTGAACTCATCACTAACGGCAAGGTCACACTGGCACGATGAATAGCGTCCTCTTCTCTTTGCTGGCCTTTATTCTCGCCATCGGTGTGCTGGTCACGGTGCACGAGTTCGGGCATTTCTGGGTGGCGCGCCGGCTGGGTGTCAAGGTGCTGCGCTTTTCCATCGGCTTCGGCAAGCCGCTCTGGAAAAAGACCTTCGGTGCCGATCGCAGTGAATTCGTGATCGCCGCGCTGCCGCTGGGCGGTTACGTCAGGATGCTCGACGAGCGAGAAGGCGAGGTCGCGCCCGAGGAATTGCCGCGCGCCTTCAACCGCCAGCCGGTCTCCACGCGGGTGGCCGTGGTGGTCGCGGGTCCGTTGTTCAATTTCCTGTTCGCCATCGCTGCCTACTGGCTTATGTTCGTGGTCGGCATTCCCGGCCTGCGTCCGGTGGTGGGTGATGTCACGCCCGGGTCCTATGCCGCGCAGGCAGGCATCGTCGCCGGCGATGAAATCATCGCCATCCAGGGCGCGCCGACCCCGACCTGGGAAAGCGCCGTCATGTCGCTGCTCGACGCCAGTCTCGACGAGCGCGATGCCATCGAGCTGAACGTGCGCGATCCCGGCGGCGTCGAGCGTGACCTGCAGGCGCGGCTTGTGCAGTCCGCGGAACTGCTCGAGAAGGGTGGCGTGCTGCGCAACTTCGGCCTGGCGCCCTGGCAACTGCCTGCCGTGCTCGATGAACTGGTGGCCGGTGAGGCTGCGGAGCGTGGCGGCCTGCGCAGCGGCGACCACATCCTCGCTGCCGACGGCAAGCCGATCGCCGGCTGGAACGACTGGGTGGAGTACGTGCGCGCACGCCCGGAGCAGTCCATCCAGGTGGAAGTGCAGCGTGACGGTGCGACGAACGTGCTGGAACTGGTACCCAAACGGGTGACCGAGGGTGGCAAGGCACACGGTTTTATTGGGGCATCGGTGCGCCTGCCGGACGCCGGCCAGCATGCTACAATGCGCGTCGTTGTGCGCCATGGACCGCTGGAGGCGTTGCCTGCGGCGGTCGGCAAGACCTGGGAAGTCACCACCCTGACCTTGCGTACGCTGTGGAAGATGCTGACCGGCAAGGCTTCGGTCGAGAACCTGAGCGGTCCCATCAGCATAGCCAGGTACGCGGGCGAGTCGGCCGCGGTTGGCCTGACGACGTTCCTGGCCTTCCTGGGCATCGTCAGCGTCAGTCTGGGTGTGCTGAACCTGTTACCGATACCGGTGCTGGACGGTGGCCACCTGCTCTACTACCTGGTGGAAATGGTCAAGGGCAGCCCGGTGTCCGAGGCGGCGCAACTGGCGGGGCAGAAGGTCGGCATCTTCCTGCTCCTCATGCTGATGTCGGTGGCTTTCTATAACGATCTGGTACGACTGATTGACTGAATGAGAATAGGGATGTCTGTAAATCGTCTGCTCCTGGCGTGCCGGATACTGCTGTTGTCGTTGCTTCTGAACGGGACTGCGCAGGCCTTTGCGCCTTTCACTGTCGAGGATATCCGCGTCGAGGGGCTGCAGCGCATCGCCGCCGGCACGGTATTCAATTACCTGCCGGTCAAGATTGGCCAGACCCTGGATAACGACGCCAGCATCGCGGCCATCACCGCGCTGTTCAAGACCGGTTTCTTCGACGATGTCTACATGGAACGCGACGGCAACGTGCTGGTGATATTCGTGCGGGAACGGGCCGCGATCAGCAGTATCGAGATCGATGGTAACCAGGACCTGGATACCCAGGAGTTGCTGGACGGCCTCAAGCAGATCGGCCTGGCGGAGGGTCGCGTTTTCGACCGCTCGCTGCTGGAAAAGGTCGAGCAGGAACTGCAGCGGCAGTATTTCAGCCGCGGCAAGTATTCCGTGAAGATCAATACCACGATCACGCCGCTGGAACGCAACCGGGTCGGCATCAAGATCGATATCTCGGAAGGCCGGGTCGCCCGCATCAAGCAGATCAACATCATCGGCAACCACCGCTACAATGACGAGGAACTGCTCGACGAGTTCAGCCTGACCACGCCGGGAATGTTTTCCGCGTTCACCAAGAGCGACCAGTACTCCAAGCAGGCGCTGTCGGCGGACCTCGAGGTGCTGCGCACCTGGTACCTGGACCGCGGTTACCTGAAATTCAACATCAATTCGACCCAGGTCTCTATCACGCCGGACAAGAAGGACATCTACATCACCATCAATATCACCGAGGGTGAGCAATTCACCATCAAGGTGGTAACGCTGTCCGGTGACCTGGTCGTGCCGGCCGAGGAAATCTTTCCGCTGATCAACATCAACCCCGGCGACGTGTTCTCGCGCAAACGCGTCACCGAGTCGGTCGACAAGATCAGTTCCCTGCTCGGCAACCAGGGCTATGCCTTCGCGAACGTCAACACCGTGCCGGAAATCAACGAGGAGACCAACCAGGTCGAACTCGGCTTTTTCGTCGACCCTGGCAAACGCGTCTATGTCCGGCGCATCAATTTTGCCGGCAATAACACCACGCGTGACGAGGTGCTGCGTCGCGAAATGCGCCAGATGGAGGGCGGCTGGTACTCCGCCGAAAAGGTGGAACGCTCGCGCACCCGTCTGGACCGCCTCGGCTTCTTCGAAAAGGTCAATGTTGAGACCCCGTCGGTGCCGGGCACCACCGACCAGCTGGATGTCGATTATTCGGTGACGGAAACCTCTTCCGGCAGTATCACGGCGGGCGTCGGTTATTCGCAGAGTTCCGGCTTCCTGTTCAACGCCAGCGTGCAGCAGAACAATTTCCTCGGCACCGGCAAACGTGTCGCTTTCACCTTCGACAACAGCGACGTGAATACCGTTTACAGCTTCAGCTACGTCAACCCGTACTGGACCATCGACGGCGTCAGTCGCGGCTTCGGCGCCTACTTCCGGGAAACAGATGCCAGTCAGGCGAATCTAACGGAATACACCACCGATACGCGCGGCATCGACATGAACTTCGGTATCCC
>DATKZN010000188.1:0-7263 GCA_035527955.1 Gammaproteobacteria bacterium | reverse complement strand
CGACAAGGGCGTCACCATCCTGATCGGTGGCAAGCGCACGCTGAAGATCGGCGACCTGATGGGCACCGTGGTCGTCCCGTTCAAGAAGCTGGAGACCGAGGAAGACTACGAAAGCCTGCAGGAAATGGCCGAGGAGATCATCGACTTCTGGGCGGAGAACGGCCTGGAACACGAGCGCTGCGGCGAAATGATCGAGCGTATCGGCCTGGTCAACTTCCTCGAGGGCATCGGCGTCGAAGTGGACCCGAACATGGTCAGCAACCCGCGCCAGTCTTCCTACGTCCGCATGGACGGCTGGGACGAAGAGGCCGAGAAGTGGTTCGCGCGCAAGGCCGAGGAGCAGGCCGCCTCCGCGTAAGCCGGGCATTCCGTTCATATATGACAATCCCGGCGTACAGACGCCGGGATTTGTTCAAAAACTTGAAGAGATTTTCAGGAGAATCACATGGCACAAGATATGCGTTCGCCGATTGAATCCGGATGTCCTGACGGATTCCAGTACATGCATCCGGTAATGCGGAAGAACTACGGGCAGTGGGCCTATCACGAAGATCCGCAGCCGGGCGTCCTGCTGCACGTTTCCAATAATGGCGACAAGATCTGGACCGTGCGCGCCGGCACACAGCGCATCCTTGACCTGTTCACCCTGCGCAAGCTGTGCGAAATCGGTGACACCTATGGCGAGGGTTATGTGCGCTTCACCATTCGCAGCAACATCGAGTACCTGGTATCCGACGAGGCCAAGGTCGAACCGCTGATCAAGGCGCTGACCGATGCCGGCTTCGTCGTCGGCGGCACCCGCAACTCCGTGGCCATGCTGTCACACACCCAGGGCTGGCTGCACTGCGACATCCCGGGCACCGACGCCTCCGGCGTGGTCAAGTCCATGATGGACGAGCTGATCGACGAGTTCAAAGGCTGGAACATGCCGAACCGCGTGCACATGACCACCTCCTGCTGCCAGATCAACTGCGGCGGCCAGGGCGACATCGCCATCAACGTGCAGCACACCAAGCCACCGAAGATCAATCACGACCTGGTGTCCAATGTCTGCGAGCGCCCGTCGGTCGTGGCACGCTGCCCGGTCGCGGCCATCCGCCCGGCACTGGTGAACGGCAAGCCGTCGCTGGAAGTCGACGAGAAGAAGTGCATCTGCTGCGGCGCCTGTTACCCGCCCTGCCCGCCGATGCAGATCAACGACGCCGAGCACTCCAAGCTGTCCATCTGGGTGGGCGGCAACCACTCCAACGCACGCAGCAAGCCGACCTTCCAGAAGCTGGTCGCCTCCGGCATCCCGAACAACCCGCCGCGCTGGCCGGAAGCCACCGCCGTGGTGAAGAAGATTCTCAAGGTCTACAAGGAGGACGCCAAGGACTGGGAGCGCATCAACGACTGGATCGAGCGTATCGGCTGGCCGCGTTTCTTCGAGAAGACCGGGCTGCCGTTCACCAAGTACCATATCGACAACTGGCGTGGTGCACGTGCAAGCCTGAACGCTTCAACCCATATCCGTTTCTGATCGACACAGGGGTTATGCATGAAGCTTACAATCCAGGTCAATGAGGGGCCCTACCAGCACCAGTCCGCGGACACGGCCTACTTTTTCGCCAAGGCGGCCATTGAAAAAGGACACGAGATCTTTCGTATCTTTTTCTACCACGACGGCGTCAACAACGGCACACGTCTGACGACACCGCCGCAGGACGATCGCAATATCGTCAAGCGCTGGAGCGAACTGGGACAGGCTCACAACATCGATATGGTGGTGTGCGTGGCGGCCGCCCAGCGGCGCGGCATCGTCGACGAGGGCGAGGCGCAGCGTAACGGCAAGGACGCAACCAACATCGCACCCGGCTTCCGCATTTCCGGACTGGGCCAGCTGATCGAAGGCGGCGTTCAGAGCGATCGGCTGATCGTGTTCGGCGACTGAGCGGGAGAGCGGCAATGTCTGAAGAAACAAAGAAGATGATGTACATCAACCGCAGGGCGCCCTACGGGACGATCTATGCGTGGGAATCGCTGGAAGTGGTACTGATCGGTGCCGCCTTCGAGCAGGACGTCAGCATGGCCTTCATGGACGACGGCGTGTTCCAGCTCGTCAAGGGCCAGGACACCTCGGGCATCGGCATGAAGAACTTCTCGCCCACCTACGCCGCGCTGGGTGACTACGAGGTCAACAAGATCTACGTCGAGAAGGAATCCCTCGAGGAACGCGGCCTGACCCTGGATGACCTGCAGCACCTGGTCTGGGAAGACGAGGACGAGGACTACGCGGAAAAGGATTCCATCCGCCTGGTCACGCGCGCAGAAATGGCAGACGTGCTCGCCGAGCAAGACGTGCTGTTCAACTTCTAGTACAGGGAGCCCGGAACAATGACAATGTTACACCTGGTAAACAAGTCACCCTACGACACTGGCAGCCTGAACACGGCATCGACCATCATGAAGGATGGCGACCAGTTGCTGCTCATCGAGGATGGTATTTACGGAGCGATGAAAAACGGCAAGGCGGCAGGCCTGCTGAAAGGCCTCAAGGTCGCCGTGCTCGGGCCGGACCTGGCCGCGCGCGGCATCACGGAAGACAAGCTGCTGGATGGCGTCGACGTCATCGATTACGGCGGGTTCGTCGATCTGGTTACAGCCAATGACAAGGTACAGTCCTGGCTCTGATTTTCTGTTTTTTTGATTAGCGTCATCCAACGAGGAGACCTCACATGGGTACAATTGAAGCGAATGGCAAGACTTACGAAACTGACGAAGAAGGTTACCTGGCTGACCTGAATACCTGGGACAAGGACGTGGCGGATGTCATGGCCAAGCTCGACGACTGTGAACTGACCGAGAACCACTGGGAAGTTATCAATTTCCTGCGTGAATACTACGAGGAATACCAGATTGCCCCGGCCGTTCGCGTGCTGACCAAGGCCATCGGCAAGAAGCTGGGCAAGGACAAGGGCAACAGCAAGTACCTGTACGAGCTGTTCCCGTACGGTCCCGCGAAACAGGCCTGCAAGTACGCCGGTCTGCCGAAGCCGACCGGCTGCGTCTGACACAACAACCGAAGGCTGCAGGGGACCTCCCCTGCAGCGCTTCTGATTCGTACCAACCCTAACAGGAGCCCGGTAGCATGCCGTTCTGGACCATTGTGTATGCACTTCTGTTCTATGTTGCCACCGCCCTGCTGATCGGCGGCCTGGCCTACAAGATCAGGAAGTATGCAAAAACACCGGCACCCTTGAAGATTCCGACCACCCCGGCACCGGTCACGCGCCAGGGCGTCGTGCTGCGCATGTTCCGGGAAGTGGCGTTCTTCGAGAGCCTGTTCCGTTCCAACAAGTGGATCTGGATTTTCGGCTACCTGTTCCACTTCGGCATGTTCCTGGTGCTGGCACGCCACCTGCGTTATTTCACCAACCCGGTATGGACCTGGGTCGAGCTCATCCAGCCGTTCGGCCTGTATGCCGCCTTCGCCATGGCCGCCGGTCTCGCCGGCCTGTGGGCGCGCCGCGTGCTGGTGGACCGGGTGCGTTATATCTCCGCCCTGTCCGATCACCTGATGCTGGCGCTGCTGATGGGCATTGCACTGACCGGCATGAGTATGGATTACATCACGCATACCGATATCGTCTCGCTCAAGGCCTTTTTCCTCGGCCTTATGTATTTCAACTGGCAGCCCATTCCCGAGGATCCGCTGTTGCTGGTGCATCTCGGGCTGGTTGCCACGCTGATGATTATCTTCCCGATCAGCAAACTGCTGCATGCCCCGGGTGTATTCTTCAGCCCGACGCGCAACCAGGTGGACAACCCGCGCGAACAGCGCCACCTGGCACCGTGGGCGGCAGAACTCGAGAAATAACAACCGGCATAACGATCGTACCAGGAGCAGAGCGTGGCTGATTTCGAAGTACCGGAGCTGAAGGAATATCCCGTCATCCCGACCATTCGCGAAGGGGTGATGGCACACAGCAAGCCGTTTGTGGCCAAGGAAGAGTTCCAGCAGCAGCTGGGCTTCCCGGGCGAGCTGGTCGACAACTGGCAGCAGGTCGCCATCGACAAGATGGAAGAGCTCAACGGCAAATACCGCTCTCTGGCCGTATTTCTCGATTCCTGTGTCAAGTGCGGCGCCTGCACCGACAAGTGCCATTACTACCTTGGTACCAGCGACCCGAAAAACATGCCGGTTGCGCGTCAGGACCTGTATCGCAAGGTCTATCGCCGTTATTTCACCTTCGCCGGCAAGTACTTCCCCAAGCTGGTCGGCGCGACCGACCTGACCAAGGAAGTACTGGACGACTGGTACAGCTACTTCCACCAGTGTTCGCAGTGCCGGCGCTGTTCGGTGTTCTGCCCGTACGGCATCGACACCGCCGAAATCTCCATGGCTGCACGTGAGGTGATGGATTCCGTCGGTGTCGGCCAGAAGTACTGCAACGAAATCATCGGCAAGGTTTACAAGATCGGCAACAATCTCGGTCTGCCGGAACCGGCCCTGGCCGACACCCTGGAAGGCCTGGAAGAGGACATCGAGGAAGAGACCGGCGTCGCGGTGCGCCTGCCGCTGGACGAGAAAGGCGCCGACATACTGGTGGTGACCCCGTCGGCGGATTTCTTCGCCGAACCGCACGTCGACGGCCTGATGGGCTATGCCAAGGTTTTCCACGAGGCCGGCATCAGCTGGACGCTGAGTTCGCATGCCAGCGAGGCTGCCAATTTCGGCATGTTCATCGGCAGCTACGAGAACATGCGCAAGGTGTCGCTGCGCATCCGCGAGGCCGCGCTCGATCTCGGTGTGAAACGCATCATCTTCGGTGAATGCGGTCATGCCTGGCGTGTTGCCTACAGCTTCCTGAACACCCTGGCCGGGCCGTTCGATTTCCTCGACCCGAAATACCCGGTACCGCAGCACATCATGGAATTTACCTATGACCTGATCCAGCGCAACGCGATCACGCTGGACAAGTCGGCCAATGACGATATGGTGCTGACCTATCACGACTCCTGCAATGTCGCCCGTGCCTCGCGCATGGGGCCGATGCCGGGGGGGCAGTTCATCCTGCCGCGCGAGGTCATCAAGGCCAGTTGCAATCACTTTTACGACATGCCGCAGGACACCATCCACGACGCCACCTACTGCTGCGGCGGCGGTGGCGGTCTGCTGACCGACGACCTGATGGAACTGCGCGTCAAGGGCGCCCTGCCGCGCATGGAAGCCCTGAAACACGTGGTCGAAAACCACGGCGTGACGCACATGGCCGCGATCTGCGCCATCTGCAAGAGCCAGTTCGCCAAGGTCCTGCCCTACTACGGCTTCAGGATGGACAGCATCGTCAGCGTGCACCAGCTGGTGAGCAACGCGATCGTGCTCGGCAACAAACAGTAATTTTTGAGTTTTGCTCAGGTATCACCTGATCAGATAACAGGAGAACAGGCATGGCAACTTCAAAAGAAGACATGGCAAAAGACAAGCTCTCGTTCCGTCGGTTCAAGGATGGCGACCACACCTATTCGCGTATCGGTGACGACATCTTCAATGAAGACAGATCCTACAAATGCCCGACCTACGTGCACCGCACGCCGCCCTGCCAGGGCAGCTGCCCGTCCGGCGAGGACATCCGTGGCTGGCTGCAGATCGTGCGCGGCATCGAGAAGCCTACCGGTGACCTGAGCATGGAAGAATATGCGTTCCGCCGCTCCACCGACGCCAACCCGTTCCCATCCATGATGGGCCGCGTCTGCCCGGCGCCGTGTGAAGACGGCTGCAACCGTAACAATGTCGAGGATTTCGTCGGTATCAATTCCGTCGAGCAGTTCATCGGCGACTCCGCCTTTGAGAAGAAATTCACCTTCGAGGCACCGCCCAAGCTCAGCGGTAAAAAGATCGCCATCATCGGTGGCGGTCCGGCCGGCATGGCAGCCGCCTACCAGCTGCGCCGTCTCGGCCATGCCAGCACCATCTTCGACGATCACGCGGAACTCGGTGGCATGATGCGCTATGGCATCCCGGGTTACCGTACGCCGCGCGACGTGCTCAACCATGAATGCCAGCGCATCGTCGACATGGGCGATATCGAACTGCGCATGAATACCCGCGTCGGCAAGGACATCAGCATCGAGCAGATCGAAAAGGAATTCGACGCCATCCTCTGGGCGATGGGTTGCAAGTCGGGCCGGAAATTGCCGGTACCCAACAGCGACGCACCCAACTGCGTGTCCGGCGTTGCCTTCCTGGAAGCCTTCAACAAGGGCACCCTGCAGGTCACCACCGACAAGGTGGTCTGCGTCGGCGGTGGCGACACCTCTATCGATGTCGTGTCCGTCGCACGCCGCCTCGGCAAGATCAGCAAGATCAACAAGGAAGAACGTCCGGAACAGGTCATCGGCGGGTATGTCGCGCATGACTCGGCCTTTGCGGCCGCACGCGAGGGTGCCGAGGTGACGCTGACCTCGCTGTTCCAGCGCGAGGAAATGACCGCCACCGAACACGAGGTCGAGGACGCGCTGCGCGAAGGTGTCACGATCCTGAACGGCGTCATGCCGATCGAAGTCGTACTCAATGACGAGGGCCGCGCCTGCGCCCTGAAGATGGCCAAGTGCGAGATGAAGGACGGCCGTCCGACCCCGGTTGAAGGTACCGAATTCGAGGTCGAATGCGATCTCGTCGTCTCCGCCATCGGCCAGGGCGGCGACCTGTCCCAGGGGCTCGAGTCCCTGGACAACGGCCGCGGCCTGATCGACGCCGATGCCTTCTACCAGGTCCCGGGCCGCAAGGGCCATTTTGCCGCCGGCGATATCATCCGTCCGCACCTGCTGACCACGGCCATCGGTCAGGCCTCCATTGCCGTCGAGAGTATCGTTCACTACCTGAAGCAGGAAGAGCAGAAGAAGCGCCCGAAGGTCGACGTGCACCACTTCGAGCTGCTCAAGAAACTGCAGGAGACCAACCATGCGCCGGTCCCGTTCAAGGCGGACGAAATGGGCGACATGCGTGGTACCGATCATGCCCGGTTTGCGGTTCACAACTACGAGGACCGCTCCAGCTCGGAAATCATTTCCTCCGAGCGCCTGTTCCTGGGCCACTTCCCTTTCACCCCGCGCAACAAACGTTCCGCCAAGGGTCCGAGTGCCGAGGAAGTACTGGGACATTTCGAGGAACGCGGCATCGGCCTGACACCCGAACAGGCCGTCAACGAGGCCGAGCGTTGCATGAGTTGCGGCATGTGCTTCGAGTGCGACAACTGCGTAATCTACTGTCCGCAGGACGCT
>DATKZN010000187.1:0-13133 GCA_035527955.1 Gammaproteobacteria bacterium | reverse complement strand
TGAGACGTGAGACGTGAATGGAAACCCTGGACCCGCTACCTCTCAAGCATTACCTTTCAGCTCACACGCCTTAAAGCACCAGTCTGCCGTCCCGCACCGTGAGACTCTGCTGCCCGGACAGCAGCCGCTGCAGGCGCTCGCCGATCAGCTTGTGACGCCAGCCGTGCAGCACGGCGCTGGCGGGATCGTCCAGCAGCAGAGCCTCAAGATCCCTGCGCCCGGCCAGCACGCTCGGGTTCAGCTGGTTCTCGTCCGCCGTAATGCGCACCACGGCCATCATCACGTCGACCAGGGCCTCCTGCGCCGCCGACAGTTTTGTCCGCGTACCGCTATCCGGAAGGGGTGCCGGCTTGTGCGCGACAGCCTGGCTGACAAGTTCCAGCAACTCCTCGCCGGAGCGATTGACAAGGCCATCGCTCAGGCCGCGAATAGCCTTCAGGGCCTCCAGGGTGACCGGCTTGTGGCGGGCGATATCCAGCATGGCGTCATCGCGCAGCAGCCAGCCACGAGGCCGGTCCTTCTGGCGTGCGTTTACCTCGCGCCACTGCGCCAGCGCCTGCAGGATCGACAGGCTCGCGCCCTTGAGGCGATTGACGCCCTTGACCTTCAGCCACGCGCTGGCCGGCGCCATGTCATAGAGCCCCGCATCCGAGAGCTGCCGGAAATCCTCCGCCAGCCAGTCAAGCCGGCCGAGCTCCTGCAGTTGCGCAACGATCCTGCGGTAGATGTCCACCAGGTAGATCACGTCATCCGCCGCGTAGCGGATCTGTGCCTGCGTCAGCGGACGTATCGACCAGTCGGCACGCGTATGCAGCTTGTCGAGCGAGACACCGGCGATTTCCTTCACCAGGTTGGCGTAACCGATCTGGTCCGCATAACCCAGCAGCGGAGCAGCGACCTGGGTGTCGAATACCGGGGCGGGCGCCTGGCCGGCAAGCTGGTAGAAGATCTCCATGTCCTGGCGGCAGGAGTGCATCACCTTGGTGATGCGCGGGTCGGCAAGCACTGCTAGCAGCGGCCCGAGGTCGTCGAGCGCCAGCGGATCGATGCAGGCGACCTCATCCGAGGTGGCAATCTGCAGCAGGCACAGCTTGGGATAGTAGGTCTTCTCACGCAGGAATTCAGTGTCGAGCGCGAACCAGTCGACAGCGGACAGGCGCGAGCAAAATGCAGCAAGCCCGGCAGCGGTGTCGATATACTGGATCGGGGTATCGTCGTTCACAGCACACCACGCGGACAGTTGTTCAAACAGCACCTTCCTTTGGGATAACCCAGGCAGTATTCATGTGTCTCGTCTTGGCGATTGCAGCGAAGCTGCCTGTATGATTTCATGATCTATCAGCTGGAGATCGCTTCGTCGACGCGCTGTCCGGTGCAGGGAAATCCCTTGTCTGCAGCCAATATGTTTCTGCCGCTCAGTCGTCATATGCGTAATCGCAGCAGCCGGCTGGTGTGTATGGTACAAGCAATCAGCAGGCAACTACAGTTACAGGTACGTCGTACAAACGCGTTACACTGCTGCAGCGTGAACCGCCATTAACGGGTCCCGGACAGCAGCTATTCCGGCCACCTGCACCAATACGCGAAGTGCTACACAACATACTGATTATGTTATCATTTACATGAATATTACATTAATCAATCCCTACGAACTCGGTCGCCAGCCGTTCGGCCTGGCTGAACCGGCGGCCTGGCTGGTGCGGGAAGGTTGCAGCGTCGACTGCTGCGACCTGTCGATACAGAAGCTCGACGACTGCCTGGGCCCGGCAACCGACGTCGTGGCCATCTATGTTGCCATGCACACCGCGACACGAATCGCCGTCGAGGCGCTGCCGAAGATCAGGCAACTCGCACCGCGCGCGCACCTGTGCGTTTACGGGCTTTACGCACCGATGAATGTCGAGCTGTTCCGCTCGCTCGGCGTGCAGACCGTCATCGGTGGAGAATACGAAACCGGCCTGGTGGCGATGGTCAGGCAGTTGCAGTCCGGCGAGCTTGCAGGCGAGGGCATACCACTGATCAACCTCGGCAAGACAGAATTCATCGTCCCGGACCGCAGCAAGCTGCCGCCCCTTGAAAAATATGCCAGCCTGATTATGCCGGATGGCACACACAAAACGGTCGGTTTCGCCGAGGCAACCCGCGGCTGCAAGTATTTCTGTCGTCATTGCCCGATCGTGCCGGTCTACCGCGGCAAGTTCTTCGTTGTGCCGGCCGACATCGTACTGGCCGATATCCGAGGCCAGGTCGCCGCCGGGGCAGAACACGTCTCATTCGGTGATCCCGATTTTTTCAACGGCCCGGGCCATGCGCTGCGCATCGTGCGTGCCATGCATGCGGAATTTCCTGCGCTTACCTTCGACGCCACCATCAAGATCGAACACCTGGTGAAGTACCCAGGGCAGATCAGGGAACTGGGCGAGTGCGGCTGCCTGTTCATCCTGTCGGCGGTGGAATCCGTGGACGATGACATCCTGGAATTACTCGACAAGGGCCATACGCGCGCGGACTTCCTTGCCGCACTGGCGCTCATGCGCGAACTTGGCATTGAGCTGGCGCCGACCTTCGTCGCCTTCTCGCCGTGGACGACACTCAAAGGCTACATCGACCTGCTGCGGCAGGTGGCCAAACTGCAACTGGTCGAGGCCGTGGCACCGGTCCAGCTGTCGATCCGCCTGCTGATTCCTGCCGGCTCGCACATCCTCAACATCGACGGTATCGGAGATCACGTCGGCGCTTTCGATCCGGCCACTCTTGGCCACCCGTGGCGTAATCCCGATGCGCGGGTCGACACATTGCAGCAGGCCGTGCAGGCCTGGATCACCCGGGCAGAGACGGCCGGTAAACCCCGCGCGGAAATATTCCAGGGCATCTGGCAACTGGCCTGGCAACAGGCCGGCCAGGCGGCACCGGCCCTGGCACTGGCGCATGCCGGCACGCCGGTTCCACGCCTGTCGGAGAACTGGTATTGTTGTGCAGAGCCGACATGCGAGCAGCTCGTGTCCTTCTGAAAACAAGTATGAAGAACGTCAGCCGGATGCCGTGTTTTGAACAGGATTATTTTCGTACCGGGCAAGAACCCCAAGCCACCGCCTGACCTGCACCGTCAACAACTGCTGCGCTGCCTGCTGCACGGCGTCAGGCGCATCGATCCGGACGTGGCCGACGCCATCGCGACCAGTGACAGCTTTTCCCTGATCGCCTGGAATGGCCTGCTGTATGACACGCAGCGTGATATCGCGGACGACAGGCACTGGGTCGACCATCTGCTATTGCAGGAAAGCTACCGTGACGCAGATATCCGCGAGGCGCGGCCGGTCAGGTATCCGCTGACCCGGGCCATGTACCAGGTCGCTGATCATATCCCCTGGCTGTTACCATTGATCCCCGACCGGCGGGTCAAGTTATCCATCCGCGAGACCGAAATCTATTTCAGAAACCACGGCAATATCGGTTGCCGGATCCGCAACCTGCAAAAACAGCCGCTGCGCGAGTCAGCGGCCAGCGGCGACCGGGTACTGCTGATCGGTCACAGCATGGGTTCGGTCATCGCCTATGACTCGCTGTGGGAACTCGATCACCTGGAAGGACTGCAGCGGTGCGCGGACTGCTTCCTGACCATCGGCAGCCCGCTCGGCATGCACTACGTGCAGCGGCGCCTGATCGGACTGGGCCACAGCAGGCCACGGATCTACCCGCAAAACATCCGCCGCTGGGTTAATATCGCGGCACGCGGCGACCTGGTCGCGCTGGATCCCACGCTGTCCGACGATTTTGGCGGCATGGTCCGGCACAAGGTCGTGGAAAGCATCACGGACATGACCGACGGGGTCTACAACTATTACCGGGACAGTCGCGGACTGAACGTACACAAGTCCTACGGCTACCTGGTCAACCCGCACGTGGCGAGGGTTATCACGGACTGGTGGAAAGAGACGTGAACACGATATTGATTGCACATCGCGGCGAGCCGGACAGCTGGCCGGAAAACTCGCTGGCCGGTTTCCGTGCCGCGCTGGCTGCCGGTGCACACTACCTCGAGACCGACGTTCAGCTCACTGTCGACGGGGTACCGATACTCGTCCACGATCCGACGCTGCTGCGAGTCACCGGACAGGACCTGGAAGTCGTCCGTACCACCTGGGAAAAGATCGCCAGTCTGCCCGCCGGGCAGCCGGAGCAGTTCGGCACTGCGTTCAGCGACCTGCGCATCGTGCGCCTGAACGATTTCGTGGCATTGCTACAGTCTTGGCCGCATGCACAGGCCTTCGTCGAGTTCAAGCGCGAGAGCCTGCAGGCGTTCGGCACGCAGGTCGTGCTCGATACCGTGCTGGACTGCCTCGCGCCGGTGATCGAACAGTGCATCCTGATCTCGTTCGATGACGCGGTCCTCGCCGCGGCACGCAAGCGCCGGCATCCAAGGATCGGCTGGGTGCTCTCCGAATGGTCGGAGGCAAGCGCTGCCAGCGCGGCCGCGCTGGCACCGGATTTCCTGTTCTGCAACCGCACGCGACTGCCACCGGCACCCGAACCGCTGTGGCCGGGACCGTGGCAATGGGTGGTATACACGATCAATGAAGCCGGTGAAATCGAGCCGTTTCTCGCCCGCGGTTTCCGGCTGGTGGAAACCAACCGCATCAGCCGGCTGCTCTCCGACCCCGAATTCGACGGAACCGCCAGTGGCTGAACATTTCGATGTCGTGGTCGTCGGTGGCGGCATTCACGGCGTCGGCGTGGCACAGGCAGCGGCCTGCGCGGGTTATTCCGTGCTGGTGCTGGAACAGACCGCGCTGGCGGCCGGCACCTCCAGCCGCTCCAGCAAGCTGATACACGGCGGCCTGCGCTACCTCGAGGGGCACGCTTATGGCCTGGTGCGGGAAAGCCTGCACGAGCGCAGTATCCTGCTCAGGATCGCGCCGGACCTCGTGTGCCTGCAGCCATTCTTCATCCCGGTCTACCCCGATACCACGCGCCGCCCGCTGATGCTGCGCGCCGGGCTGTCCCTGTACGCCTTGCTTGGCGGCATTCACCACTCGAGCCGCTTCCGCTCGCTGCCGCGCCGCGAATGGGACAGGCTGGATGGCCTGGACACGCACCAGCTGCAGGCGGTGTTCCAGTATTTCGATGCCCAGACCAACGATGCCGAGCTCACCCGCGCCGTCATGCACTCGGCTACCCGGCTGGGTGCCACGCTGGCATGCCCGGCCGAGTTCACTGCAGCGGAAATCGATACACAGCGCTGTAGCATCGAGTACCGGCAGGGTGGTATCGGCAAGCACTGCAGCGCGGACGTCATTATCAACGCCGGCGGTCCGTGGGCCGGCCGGGTGGATGAATGCATCAGCCCGGCACCGCCACACAACCCGATCGAACTGGTACAGGGTGCGCACCTGGTCGTGCCAGGCAAGCTGTCGCGTGGCTGCTACTACATGGAAGCCCCGCAGGATCGACGCGCCGTCTTCCTGCTGCCCTGGGGTGAACATGCCCTGCTGGGCACCACCGAACACCGCTATACCGGCGATCCCGCGGCGGTCGCCGCACGACCGGACGAGGAACGCTATCTGCTGGAGGTACTCGCGCATTACTTCCCGCGACGGCCGACCACGGTTATCGAACGCTTTGCCGGGCTGCGCGTGCTGCCGGCCTCGACCAACGTCGCGTTCCGGCGCTCCCGCGAGACCATGCTGACAGTCAACGACCCGAAACGGCCACGGCTGGTCTCGATCTATGGCGGCAAGCTGACCGGTTACCGCGCGACGGCGGAAAAGGTAATGCACATGCTCAGGCATACACTGCCGCCGCGCACGGCCGTGGCTTACACCGCGGATATCAAGCTGGTGCCGGTAAGCTGATGTGAGCGCCCTGACCCTTGCCATCGACCAGGGCACGCATTCGACGCGCGCCATCGTGTTCGACGCGCAGGGCAGGGTGGTCGCACAGGCACGGCAGGCTGTTGCCCTGCAGGTGCGCAGCCACAGCGAGGCAGAGCAGAACCCCGACGAGATCCTCGCCTCCCTGCACCGGGTGGTAAAGCAGGTGCTGGTGGACCCTGCGCTGACCGGACGGCCGGTCGGCTGTGCCGGCCTGGCGACGCAGCGTTCGAGCGTGGTGGCCTGGGACTGCAGCACGGGGCAGGCACTGTCACCGGTTCTCAGTTGGCAGGACCGCCGTACTGCGCCCTGGATCGCCACGCTGGCCTCGCACGAAAAGCGCATCGCACAACTCACCGGCCTGCGCCTGTCGCCGCACTACGGTGCCGGCAAGCTGCGCTGGCTGTTCGACACTGTCCCGGCGGTGGCGGAAGCCGCACGCACCGGGCGACTGCTGATGGGGCCGCTGGCGAGCTACCTGCTGTTCCACCTGTTGCAGGACCGTCCCGCCTGCGTGGATCATGCCAATGCCTCGCGCACCCTGTTATGGAACCTGCACACGCGTGACTGGGACGACGAACTGCTGGAACTGTTCGGCATTCCGCGCCCGGTGCTGCCCGCGTGCCGGCCTGTCTGCGCCGACTACGGCCGCACAACGCCCGGTGATATCCCGCTGCGCGCGGTGAACGGTGACCAGACTGCGGCGCTGTACGCGCTCGGCGCACCGCGTGACGACACCATCCTGGTCAACATCGGCACCGGTGCCTTCGTGCTGCTGCCGGTAGCAGACCCCGCGACGCGCCCGACAGGACTGCTGGCCGGAATTTCGCACAGCGACGCCGGCGGCGGTCGTTATTACATCGAGGGTACGGTCAACGGGGCGGCCGCGGCACTGACCTGGGCGGCACAGCGCTTCGCACTCACCGGCCTGGAAGAAAAACTGCCGGGCTGGCTGAATGACATAACGGAACCTGCACTGTTCATCAACACCGTCGGCGGACTGGGTGCGCCGTGGTGGCGTACCGGCCCGGAACCGTATTTCGAAAGCAGCAAGCTGTCCGCCGCGGAGGCGATGGTGGCCGTGATCGAGAGCATCCTGTTCCTGATCCAGGCCAATATCGGTCTGATGCGCCAGGCAGCCCCCTGCGTCGGCACCATCCGTATCAGCGGCGGACTGTCCAACCTCGATGCCCTGTGCCAGAGACTGGCCGATCTGTCCGGGCTCGAGGTGCAGCGTCCGCCGCAGGTCGAGGCCACGGCCCGCGGCATTGCCTGGCAGGCGTCCGGCGCATCCGCGGCCTGGCCGGCGTCGGGACCTGTCGCACGTTTTACGCCACGGGCAAACCCGGGACTGCAAGCACGCTATGAACGGTTCGTCGGAGTTTTGCATACATTGCGGTAGGAGCAGACCCGGTCGACGAATGAAGATCTACAACCATTCGTGCATGTCTGCGCTCCTGCTCCAATAGACGCTCCCGTAGGAGCGGATCACATCCGCGATCATGTCAAACTCCCCATCGCGCATGAGATGCGCTCCTGCAACACTACATGCTTCTGAGCAGAGCAGGATGCGGTGAGCTTGCGGACCGCATCGATCACCTCCGCGAATTCGGGAAGCCCGTTACCCGGGTGCGGAGAACAGCCAGAGAAAACCGGCGTTGTAAAAGACGTGCAGCAGAACAGGAGCCGCTAGCGCGCCGCTACGGTCCTTGAAGAAACCGAACACCAGGGAAGGGAACAGCACCAGCGCGGCCCACAGCGGCGGGTGATAGATGAAGTGCAGGACAGTGAACACCACGCTGGTGAGCAGGTTGGCATAGGACAGGGGCCCGAGTGAGGCGCGGCTGACGTGCTCGCGCACCAGCTCCTGCAACAGGCCACGAAAGGCGACTTCCTCGAGCACCGGGTAGACCAGCGCCGGCATCAGGAACAGCCCGGGCTGGCGCAGCGGCCAGTCCAGGCGCAGGGCGGGGTCGAGCAGGTGGTACAGGGCCAGCCAGCTGGCCGGGCCCGCCAGCAGCGCGATATAGAACAGGTAATCCCTTGCCGGCGGGGTTATCGCTTTCAAGCAGGTCAGTTGTGCTTCAGCTTCTGGACCATCTCCGGCTCGAGATCGAAGCCGACCGGCCAGTTCGGATTGATGGAAATACCGATGCCACTGCCGGTTCGTTCCAGCACCCAGCTGAACTCGGCCAGCAGGCCGCCTTCGTAGCCGGGAAATTCACTCACGAAATCCTTGGCCCGATCGGGACTGGTGAACAGGATCAGCACCTCGGTGTTGTCGTCGCTCCTGAGCGTCAGCGGTACCGCCTTGTTGCTGGCTGTGAACCCGCCGATACCGATCGAGTCCTTCACCGGCATGAACACCTGGTTCTCCATCAGGTACTGCATGAACTCCTCGCTGCTGATCTGGCCCTCCTGGGCGGCCAGCAGTTTCTCTTCCAGCTCGTTGCGTGCGTCAAATGATTCGTGCATGTCGACATCCATAAAAAACAGGCCCCGCATAGCGGGGCCTGTACAGGTAAAGGCTAAGGCGCTTAATCATCGCCACCCAGTGCCCCGAGCAACTGCAGCAGGCTCAGGAACAGGTTGTAGATGGAAACGAACAGCGTCACCGTGGCCAGGATGTAGTTGGTCTCGCCGCCATGGATGATCTCGCTGGTCTGGTAGAGGATCAAGCCCGACATCAGCAGGACGAACATGGCCGATACGGCGAGCGACAGGCCCGGCATACTCAGGAACATGCTGGCAATGCCGGCGAGGAACGCCACCAGGATGCCAACCATCAGGAAGCCGCCGATAAAGCTGAAATCCTTGCGGGTGGTCAGGACATAGCCTGACAGACCCAGGAAGATGATGCCGGTCCCGCCCATGGCGGTCATCACGATCTGGCTGCCGTTCGGGATGGACAGGTACATGCTGATGATCGGCCCCAGCGTCAGACCCATGAAACCGGTCAGGGCGAAGACGAACAGCAGGCCCAGGCCGCTGTTGCTGAATCGCGTGGTCAGGAACAGCAGACCGAAATAGCCGACCAGGGTAACGATCATGCCCATTGGCGGCATATTGAGCGCGACGGCCGCACCGGCACAAAGGGCGCTGAAGATCAGCGTCATCGACAGCAGGGCGTAGGTATTGCGCAGCACCTTGTTGGTGGCCAGCACCGATTGTTCAGAACGAATAACGGTCTTTTCAATCATGCTCATCTTTTGCTAACTCCTTGGCTGAAACAGTTTGGTACCGGGTATGACAATTCAATACCCTAGCAGTTCACTAAGGATATACATCCAGCCCGGAAACAGCAACTTGATAAACATGAGTTTTTTGTGGCATTTCACTGGCCAGGAGCGGCTGGATTCCGGTATTCTTGCGCGTCATCCAGCCGTGACGATGATGGCCCGCAGGTCGTAACACAGGTCTGTCTATCGGGCCTGCAGGCGCGGACGCTGGCTGCGAACAAAACGAAGCCCGGGATGCAGCATGCCGGATACGAATATTGACAGATTCAGGAGCGGTGGCTGAGTGGTCGACTGAATCGCCGGGAGCGATTCAGGACGCTGGAGCCTCGCGACGGCGGCCCCGCAGGGGTGAGGCACAGGGATGTGCCGAGCAAAGCGGCGGGGGAGTCGCGTCGTGAGGTTGCCGACAGCAGCTTGCCAGGCAGCGGAAGTAACAGGTTAAGGAGAGGTGGCTGAGTGGTCGAAAGCGACGGTCTTGAAAACCGTTGACCGGCGACGGTCCGTGGGTTCGAATCCCACCCTCTCCGCCATAAATGAACAGGCCCCTTTTGGGGCTTGTTCATTTATCGGGGCAGGGCGGGTGAGAAGCCACGCGGGTTCGAGCCGAGCACTGCGCAGCAGTGCGAGACAGCGCCGTCGCGGCCGGTGCGACGGCGACCCCGCAGGGGCGGGGCCAAAGGCCGAGTAATCCCACCCTCTCCGCCATAAACGAAGAGCTCCTTGCGGGGCTTTTTTGTTTATCCGGGTCGGGACGGGCGAGAAGCCACGCGGATTCAGCCCGGGCGGCACAAGGCTGAAATATCACGAGTTGACGCCGACGCCCTGGCTGTAAACCCGCGCTTTTATCTTTCAGCATTGTCATTTGCTTTAAATCAAGAATCCGCCAGCGCCATGAAGTTATTATTCATCGGCTAAATCAGCAAGCTATGACAATCATGGAAACCACTCACCCGGTAATCACCCGCCGTCTCGGCAAGCTGCTGACTGCAGTGTTCCTGCTGTTCGCCCTGATGGCGGTCAACTCGGTCTACCTGGTCTCGATCACACTACTGGAGGAATTCACCGGCCGGCTGTATCAGGATTACTTCTACCTGCTGATGTTCCTGGTACACCTGCTGCTGGGCCTGGTGCTGATCCTGCCGTTTCTCGCATTCGCAACCGGCCACATGCGGCGCGCCGTACGACGGCCGAACCGCGCCGCCATTCGTGCCGGTTTCGCATTGTTCGCCAGTACGCTGGTCCTGCTGCTGACCGGCCTGTTGCTGACCCGGTTCGAATTCTTCGAACTCAATGACCCGACCATCCGGAGTGCCGGCTACTGGCTCCATGTCATCAGCCCGTTTGCGGTGATCTGGCTGTTCGTGCTGCATCGCCTGGCCGGCCCCCCCATACACTGGCGCAGCGGCATGCGCTGGTCACTGGCCGCACTGGGCTTTGCCGCCATGATGGTCATACTGCAGGCAGGTCCGGTCATGCAGGAGCATGTGGAGACCAGCGCCGAATTCCCGCCCTCGTTCGCCCGGCTTGCCGGCACCGAATCGATACCGCCGGAACACCTGATGACGGACGCGGCCTGTGCCGTCTGCCACGAGAACATTGCACAGACGCACGAACACAGCATGCATCGCTTCAGTTCCATGAACAACCCTGCCTACAAGTTCAGCGTCGAGGAGACTCGCAAGGTCGTCCTCGATCGAGACGGTTCAGTGCAGGTGTCGCGCTTCTGCGCCGCCTGTCACGACCCCGTACCGCTATTCAGCGGCCGCTTTGATGATCCGGACTATGACCTGGTCAATGACCCGACCGCACTGGCCGGCATCACCTGCATGGCCTGTCATGCCATCGAGCGCATCAACAGCCCGCGCGGCAATGGCGATTACACCCTGGTCGACCCGCTGCGCTACCCGTTTGCGTTCAGCGACTCCACGCTGCTCACGAATATCAATCATCTGCTGATCAGGGCCAAGCCGGAACTGCACAAGAAGACCCTGCTGAAACCCCTGCACCAGTCGGCCGAGTTCTGCTCGGTCTGCCACAAGGTCAGCCTGACGGAGGAGATCAACCACTACCGCTGGCTGCGCGGCCAGAACCACTACGACAGCTTCCTGCAGAGCGGGGTATCCGGTCACCGGGTCGACAGTTTCTACTACCCGCCACGTGCCGTGCCACGTTGCAGCCAGTGCCACATGCCGCTCGAGGCTTCTGATGACCCGGCTGCGCGCGATTTCGACGCCAGCGGCAAGCACAGCATCCACAGTCACCAGTTCCCGGGCGCGAATACCGGCGTCGCGAGCATGGTGAACCTGCCCGGTACCGTCATCGAGGCACAGCAGGAACAGTTACGCAAGGCCGCACGTATCGATATTTTCGGCATCAAGGAGGAGGGTCATATAGACGGGGTGCTGCATGCGCCGTTGAGACCGACACTGCCCGTACTCAAGCCGGGCAGTCGCTACCTCGTCGAGGTCGTGATCCGCACCACGGGAATGGGACATGCCATGACCGAAGGCACCGCGGATTCCAATGAACTCTGGCTGGAGCTTGCAGCGCGCAACGGGGAAACCCTGATCGGCCGGAGCGGGGCACTGGACAACAGCGGCGTGGTCGATCCCTGGTCTTACTTCGCCAATGCCTACGTACTGGACCGCGATGGCAACCGCATAGACCGGCGCAACGCGCAGGACATCTTCGTACCCCTGTACAACCACCAGATACCACCCGGGGCTGCCACAGTGGTGCATTACCTGCTGGAGGTGCCCGCAGATGCCAGCGGCGAGGTGACGCTGGACGCACGTCTCAATTACCGCAAGTTCGACACCACCTATCTCAGACACATCCAGGGCGACGCCTTCGATTGCAATACGCTACCGGTCACGGTCATGGCTCGTGACACGGTGCGCATCCCGATAGCTGGCAATACGCAGCCGCTGTCGGAACAGTCACAGGCCATAGCGCTCACCGAACGCTGGAACGATTACGGCATCGGGCTGCTGCGCGAGGGCGACAGTGGGTCCGGCAAGGGAGAACTGCGCCAGGCGGAACAGGCCTTTCGGGAGGTCGAATCGCTGGGAGAGGGGTACGGTGCACTCAACCTGGCTCGCGTCTACTTCAAGGAAGGCCGCCTGAGTGATGCGGCCACGGCACTAGTGCGCGCAGGCAAGGCCGCAAAGCCTGCCGTACCCTGGACTGTCGCCTGGTACAGCGCCCTCATCGATCGCCAGAACGGCCACCTCGAGGAAGCCATAGCGACCCTGGAATCCATCGCCGACAACCGGTTCAACCTGGCCCGGCAGCGCGGCTACGATTTTTCGCGCGACACCCGTCTGCTCAACGAACTCGGTCGTGCGCTGTACGAACGGGCGCGGCAGCTGCGCGGAGAGCGGCATCAGCAGGACCGCAACATACAGCTGAAACGCGCACGTGGATGGTTCGACAGGACCCTGGTGATCGATCCCGAGGATGCGGCGGCGCATTTCAACCTGGCGCTGGTGTACGCGCAGCAGGGCAACACCGAACTCGCGGACCACCATCGCACACTGCATGAACAGTTCCGACGTGATGACAGCGCGATCGAACAGGCGGTTACCCGCCATCGCACCGGCAATCCGGCCGCCGATCATGCAGCGGCGGCCATCGCAATCTACGAATTGAACCGCGTCCAGGCGGACTTGACCAGGCCTGCAGCGGGAGCGGCCTGCAGCGCACAGCAGCCGGCACTTGCGCATGAACCTGATGCAGATCAAGCACGCCTTGATGGCCGGGACGGTACACTTTCACCTGTAACAGCCGGAGAGACAAACACAGGTGAATAAACAGAGACAGCCCGGGCCCGATCAGCATCACGGGGAATCCATCATACGTGGTGCCTTTTACCGCTCTCTGGTTATCATACTGGTACTGGCGGCGATCGCGGCCGGGGTGGCATGGTACCTGCGCCAGGAAGACGAAACACCCGGGCCGGTCGTCGAGGCCACGCCCACGGGTCCGGTTGTCGATGACAAGACCGGCGAACCCCGGACACCAG
>DATKZN010000186.1:0-2954 GCA_035527955.1 Gammaproteobacteria bacterium | reverse complement strand
GGCCAGTCACGCTTTACGAAACTCTTCGCGGGCGAATCAGGCATCGATCCCTATACGCGCGAGGTTTCGGATGTCTACCAGGATGTTTTCGGCGAGGGGTCGTTTATCGGCAAGGGCATCTACGATGTGGACGCGTTTCGTCAGGCAGTCGACGGACGCTTTCCGGAGAATCTCATTCTCAGTCACGATCTGCTGGAAAGCGGCTATGCGCGCTCGGCACTGGTGACGGATGTCGACCTCATTGAAGAGCATCCGGCCAGTTACACCATGGAGGCCAGCCGGCGGCACCGGTGGATACGCGGCGACTGGCAGCTTGCCGGCTGGCTGCTGCCGCGCGTACCCGGGCCGCCCGTCTCGTCAGGGTCAAACGGATCCAAAGCAATGCGGCAACCGAACCCGCTCTCGGCCTTGTCGGTATGGAAAATTTTCGACAATCTTCGTCGCAGTCTGGTGCCACCGTCGCTGCTTGCCTTGCTGGCAGGGGGCTGGTTGTTTGGTCCGGGACCGGCGTGGTTCTGGGCGCTGCTGGTCTCGGCTGTGGTGTTCCTGCCCACTTTGCTGGGAGCCGCGATCGAGCTCATCCGCAAGCCGGAAGAACGTGACTGGCTGGTGCACCTGGTACTGACAGGCAAATCCGCGGGCCGCCCGATCGTGCTTGCATTGCTGACCCTGGTCCTGTTGCCCTACGACGCGCTGATTTGCCTGGACGCGATCCTGCGCTCGGGTGTGCGGATGCTGTTCACTCGACGCGGCTTGTTGCTATGGCAACTCCGCTCCTATGTAAATCGCAACGCGCGCCGTACGCTGGCCGGCTTTTACAGGGAGATGTGGAGCGCGCCTGTTCTGGCGGTGGTGCTGGCCTTTGCACTTTGGCATACCCGCTCGACAGAGGCGTTTGTCTGGGCACCCGTCCTGATGCTCTGGCTGGTGTCGCCCTTCGTCGGCTGGTGGATCAGCAAGCCGCTTTCGTCTCCCGCACCGAACCTGAGCGTTGAGCAACGGGCATTCCTGCGGGCGTCAGCCCGGCGCACGTGGCGCTACTTCGCGGACTTCGTCGGTCCGGAGGACAACTGGCTTCCGCCCGATAACTTCCAGGAATATCCAGCGCCGGTCATTGCCTCGCGTACCTCACCTACGAATATAGGCATGGCGCTGCTGGCGAACCTGGCAGCGTACGATTTCGGTTACATTTCTGCCGGAGAATTCCTGCGGCTTTCCGGGAACACACTGGCTACGATGGAAAAACTGGAACGCTACCGCGGCCATTTTTACAACTGGTATGACACGCGCACGTTGCAACCGCTGCGCCCGCAATACGTCTCTTCGGTGGATAGCGGCAACCTGGCGGGCAGCCTGCTCACCCTGCAAGCGGGACTGGTCGAGCTGAAAGATCAACCGGTGCTGTCAACAAACGCGTTTCAGGGTCTGCAGGATACCTTGCAGGTGCTTGCAGAACACCTGCCCTCGTCATTAGTCCCGGATCTTGCAAAAAAAATACGGTTTCTGCAGGACACACTGCATCAGCTTACGCTGAACGGTCAGCCGCGGACACTGGCTGCCGCCGATAGCGTGCTGGATGAGATTCACCGTACCGGCGGGGGGCTGGTTTCATGGCTGCCGTCGGATATTGATATCGATGGTGAACTGTATTACTGGGCGCAGGCATTCGACCGGCAATCACGCGTAATTCGCGATGACCTTGGTTTCCTGGTGCCGGAACCACGAAACTTCAGCAACATCCCGACCCTGGCGGAATTGGCCAGAGCACGCACAGTTGGCACTGAATCGCCGTCGTCAGCCGGGGCAGACGCGGCGGCAGTGCCCCGTTATAAAGCCGCGGTGGAGTCGATCAGGATCATCGACGATCTGGTGGATCGCTGCCGCGAACTGGCGGTGATGGATTTTGACTTTCTCTATGATTCATCGCGCGGTCTGTTGACCATAGGTTACGACGTGGGCGAACGGCGCCGCGATCCGTCCTGCTATGACCTGCTGGCATCCGAGGCGCGCCTGGCCAGTTTCCTGCTCATCGCGCAGGGACAGGTGCCGCAGAAGCACTGGTTCGCACTCGGTCGCCTGCTGACGAGTCATGGCGGTGACGTGAGCCTGATTTCGTGGAGTGGTTCGATGTTCGAGTACCTCATGCCGCGGCTGATCATGCCAAGTTACGAGAACACCTTGCTGGAGCAGGCCTGCAAGGCTGCAGTGTCGCGCCAGATAGAATACGGCCGGCAACGTGCTGTGCCCTGGGGCATTTCCGAGTCCTGCTATAACGCCACCGATATGCACCAGGTCTATCAATATCGGGCATTCGGCGTGCCCGGGCTGGGTCTCAAGCGCGGGCTGGGAGACGACCTGGTCATCGCGCCTTACGCGAGCGCACTGGCGCTCACGGTGATGCCGCTGGAAGCGTGTCGCAACCTGCAGTCGCTGGCCGCGAATGGTTTCCTCGGCGACTATGGGTTCTATGAGGCGGTCGATTACACGCCATCGCGTGTGCCGCGGGGCAAGCATCACGCCATCGTGCGTACTTTCATGGCGCATCACCAAGGCATGAGCCTGTTGGCCTTTGAGCAGGTATTGCTCAGCCAGCCGATGCAGCGCCGATTCATGTCTGACCCCCTCGCGCAGGCGACGGAATTGTTGCTGCAGGAACGTGTACCGAAGCAGGGCGCTACATTGCATCCACACGCAGCAGAGGTAAGTGCCGCCGCACGCTATCCCACTGCGGAGGCAGGTGCGATCATGCGCGTGTTTACCGACCCGAACACGCCGATACCTGAAGTACACCTGTTGTCCAACGGCCGGTATCACGTCATGGCGACCCATGCGGGTGGCGGTTACAGCCGCTGGCACGACCTGGCTGTCACCCGTTGGCGCGAGGATGCCACGTGTGATTGCTGGGGCACATTTATTTACGTGCGCGACAACGACACCGGACGTTACTGGTCAAC
>DATKZN010000185.1:0-3918 GCA_035527955.1 Gammaproteobacteria bacterium | reverse complement strand
GCACCCACCCCTCGTAACGTTGGTTGGTAAGGGACATGGCCAGGTGTACCCGGTTGAGTTGCTCGCGCACGATCTGCTGCAGTGTTGCTGACCGGCTCGCGATCAGGCACTCACTCAGCACCGTTTCCCTGTCCTGCGGGTCGATCCGGCGTGCACTGGCCTTCCAGTATGGAAACTGTTTCTCGGCAACCGGGTCGAGCCGGGTAATCAGGAACTCCCGCGCCTTGAGATTGCGCGCCCGATCGAAGCGCTTCAGACCCGAAATGATATGCATGCCCTCGTCCCAGTAGGCAAGCACCTCCCAGCCATGCCTGCGCGCATCATCGGCGAGGTATTTCCCCAACGCCCCATCCAGGCGCTCATGCACTGCCTCGAGGTCTGGATAGAAGAAAGGCAGTTCGAGAACCTGGAGAGCGGGAACCTGCGTTGCCAGGCTGCGAACCGGCATCACCAGCAGCTCCGGTAACGGGTCATCCGAGCGGGTCAGCGATGCAGGTTCGACGGCAATCTCTATACCGTGTTCCCTGGCAGCACGTTGCAGGTGCGCTGATGCGACCCACGCGAGATGACTGGTATCCACGGGTGCGGCGACGGCAAGCCGCAGCAATTCAGCCCCGGAACCGGTTGCGGCACTGGCAGTCGCCAGCGCCGCAACCACGCAACAAAACAAGCCGAGCAGACGGGCCAGCCGCATGATCGGCCTAGCGGACGACGACACCTCTCGGTCTGTCCCCCACCGGTATGCTGGCGATAGCGGTCTCCGTCTCGCTGTCGACTACAACCAGCTCGTCGGTCCGTTCACAGTTCACGAAGAAATACCGGCCGTCGTTGCTGAAATCGCCGGTGTGCGCCCCGCAATTCCGGGGAAGCTCGATGCTGTTGACGATCTGAAGATACGTGCCCGAGTCCTCCATCACGTCGAGCACATCGAGCCGACTGGCGTCAGCCGAGCCGGACGGCGCATCCACCACGCCGTTCATGATCAGGTAAGCGTAGTGACCATTCGGCGTGAACTCGCTGGTCTGGGCACCGACGCCCAGCCCATCGTCCTGCGTGAGCTTCTTCAGATGCTGAGGCGCGTCGGGAAGATTGCTCACATCCCAGATATCGTAGGTATTGTCGAGTTCGAGATTTTCGACCAGTACAATCTTGCCGTTGGTCGTCGCCATGAAGGGCAACACCTTATCTTCGTTGCCGTCGGCCAGTGGCGGCAGCACCTGATGGATAATCTGCTTCGTCTCCGTGTCGACGATTGTCAGGGACTCGCCACCGAGGTCCGGTTCCATGAAGTAGCGCCCGTTCGGGGTAATCGTTGCATCACAGGGACGCGCCGCACCGTTTGATCCTGACGGACCCGAGCTGGGATCGAAGTCGGGAACCGGTATGCGGTGGGCTATGGTACCGAAGTCGGGGTGGGCCGGGTCGGTGATGATCTCCTGAATCTCGTCAATCTCGCGGGCCGAGTTCCATGCCGAGCGGCCGTCCGGAGATATGCCGATGAAATTGGAACGTGAGCCCGTTTTGACAGGGGCACCCGGTAGATCGTAGGTGTCAACGGTGACGATATTGTTGGCGTTTTTCAGCGGGCTCAGCGAAGCCCTGGCCTTGACGCCGATCACTTCACCGCCCAGGCCTGACCACCACCAGGCCGGATGACCGTCGTACTGATTGGCCGGCCAGCTGGTACCGAATCCGGCGTCCATGCGTTCCTTCTCCTCACACTTGATGGGATTCTTGCCGTTGGACGTCACACAGCGGATAAGCGACAGGGTTTGATCGCCTATATTGGAAACAAAGACATTTGTAACACCGGCAAGGCAAGCTGGCGACAGCGCCAGTGCTGCGCTGCCGGCAAGAAGCGCGAACATTGTTTTCATTACTGGATCCTCCTGCCCCGCGTCGAGCGGGCCTGTTGTACGCCAAGGCTGATGTAAATATAGCAAGGTATCGATGTACCGCCATGAATAATGCCGGCGGCCAGGTAAAATCAGATCATTCATCTATTCCGATATGCTTATCAATCCCCGACACTTTCAATCACACCCGGGTACGCTGACCGCAACGGTGGAAGCTGGATTACGAGTGCGTCTCATTTCTGGCGTTGGTGTATTATCTGATTCCCAACCGGGAACAGCGGCAGCCATACAACGCCGCACCAGGAGGCCGCGCGCGACAAAGGCGCGTGTCGATACCCGACAATCATGCACCAGTGAAGGAGTGTGCCGTGACAACCGAAGACTACAAAGCGCTTGCCTCCGAACTCAGCTATATCCTCAGCCTGCAGACCGCACCGCTCGCGATCACCTTCTCGCAGGATGCACCTGATGGCATTCACGCCTATGACGCCTCCATGCCGGCACCCACCGCCGATGGTCGTACGGGGCGCGTACCGGCAGGCTGCGTATTCTGGATCAAGGCCCAGGACCGTACCTTTACCACGACTGCCGAGGACCACGGTAACTGCAGTGTAGGCAGTGTCACCCATGGCCTGAAGACGCTGGAAGCGGTCGCCAACAATTCCGACGTCGCGTGTCTCGTCGATGCCGGCTGGGTGACACCGGAGATGTTCCCGCAGATCCCGGTGGTCAAGGGTTCGCCCAGACATGTGACCTATGGCCCCCTGTACGAGACAAGTCTGGAGCCCGATGTCGTCTTCCTGCGCCTGAATGCCAAGCAGGCAATGGTTCTCTCTGATGCTGTTCCGGAGATTGCCTTCCAGGGAAAGCCCCAGTGCCACATTATCGCCATCGCCAAGGAGCAGAATCAGGTGGCGATCAGCGTCGGCTGCATGCTGAGTCGCGTGCGCACCGGCATGGCCATCACCGAGATGACCTGCGCGATACCCGCGCAGCGCCTGCATGAGGTGGTGGAGAAACTGCGCAACGCCTGCACCGCAGACAAGGCCGTAGCTTCCTATGCAAGCGATGACTCAAAGCGTTTCGGGCAGTATCTGGCCTGAACCTGTATCCCGGGCTGTGGCCATCGCCCGAATCCGCATCTGGCGCAGGTATTACTTTCCAATTCAGGAAGCGTCGCCGGGGTAGCGCCACGGAAAAACGGGCTGTATCACTCGCGGCGCCGGGGAAAGTCCAGCAGACAGCATCTGCCCGACGGATTACGCGTCTCGCAATCACATTCAGATCGCCTGGTGTGTTCGATGACAAACTCCCGGCATGAATCCCCTTTGTCTGATCCACGATCAGAAATGATGTCTCGAAGGCTAATATCAAAGCAGTAGCAAATGGTGCGATTGTCTTCCCTTGATTTCTGCCCCACCGACTGCCTGAGCTCGGAGCGCCCCAGGGTGGTTTCGCGGCTGAAATATACGACATCACAGTCCGGGTCCGGGCAAAAGTAATATTCATGCGCTGTCAAGCGCCTCGCCCACGGCTTCCTGAGCTGGTGCAACACGGTATGTTGCGAGACACGCGCGCAGGGTTTTCCATTCAGCGGGCAGTCTGCAGTCTTCGGATCACCATTCCCGTTGCATGCATTGCCATCGTGCTCCATAGCGGTTTCTCCCCTGCCAGGTGAAAGACTATAGTTTACTGAGGAACAACCCGACAGGATAACTGCCGCACCGCCAAGATTGGCCGTTGAAACAATTCGGGGTCCGGGTAGTGTTCGTGCATGACAGCACCGCCTGGAGAACCGGAGTCACCCGCTGATAGCAGGCGGGCCGCCGAATCCGCGCGGGACTCACCCTGCCACCGGTGAGCGGGCGCCTGGCGTCCGGCACATACGTGCAGACTGGTCGTCGGGTAATCTGCGCGTCAATCGTCGAGCGGCTGCTTGATGCTGACGGCACCACGCAGGTCGCCGGGCTTGTAGCCCACTGCCCGGTCATGTGGGTACAGGGTCTGCAGCTCGGCCTGCACCGGCTCCGCTATCTGCCCGGCACTGCCATGACAGATGACA
>DATKZN010000184.1:0-12616 GCA_035527955.1 Gammaproteobacteria bacterium | reverse complement strand
CGGCCGCCCTGCAACTGGTGCTGGCGGCACTGGTCAATGCCGGCGAGCGCGTGTTGCTGGCCGACCCCGGGTATCCCTGCAACCGCAATTACGTCCACCTGTTAGGTGGCGAACCGGTCAGCCTGCCGGTCGATGCCGCGTCCGGTTACCAGCCGACCGTGCAGCAGGTACGCGAAAACTGGAACGCACAGACCGCGGCCCTGCTGGTGGCCTCGCCCTCGAACCCGACCGGCAGCCTGCTCGCTACCGCCACGCTGCGCGAGTACCTGTCGATCGCGCAGACACAGGACGGCAGTCTGATCGTCGACGAGATCTATCACGGCCTGGTCTACGATGCGGCCAACCCCACGGCGCTGGCCGTGTCCGACGAGATTGTCGTGATCAACAGCTTCTCGAAATATTTCGGCATGACCGGCTGGCGGCTGGGCTGGCTGGTGGCGCCGCAGGCGCTGGTGCCGGAACTCGACAAGCTGGCTCAGAATCTGTTTCTCGCCGCGCCGACGCTGTCACAGCATGCCGCACTGCGCGCCTTCGAGCCGGATACCATCGCGATCCTGGAACAACGCCGCGAGGAATTCCGGCAGCGCCGCGATTTCCTGTTGCCGGCCTTGCGCGAACTCGGTTTCGACATCCCGGTGACACCGGCGGGGGCCTTCTACCTGTATGCCGATTGCAGCCGTTTCACCGCGGACAGCTTTACCTTCTCGCAGCAGCTGCTGGAAGAGGCGGGGGTGGCGGTCACGCCCGGTATCGACTTCGGCACCAACAGCCCGGAGCGGCATGTGCGCTTCGCCTACACCACCTCACTGGAAAACCTCAAGGAGGGCGTGCGACGCCTGCGGGAGTATCTGTTGTAGGAGCGGACCCCTTTTTGAATTCGCCCACCCACAGCGCGGTCGCGCCGGCCACCGCGGCAGGCATGGCGATGAAGTTCAGCACCGGGATCATGGTCAGCAACAGCGTGCTGCCGCCGAAGCCATAGGCCAGCAGGCGGTTGCCGCGCAACAGCTTGCGCTGCGCGGCGAAGTGCAGCAGGTGATTCGCCAGCGGGTAGTCGAGGTATTCGATGGCGAGCATCCAGGCACTGAACAGCGCCCAGATAAACGGCGCCGCGATATTGATGCCGGGGATCAGGAACAGCAGTCCCAGCGGCAGGGCGCGCAGCACGAAATACAGCAACTTGCGCAGTTCCGAGAACAGGCTGGGTGCGATGTCCCGTGCCAGCGCGCGCCAGCCGCCGGTGTCGATCGGCTGCCCGGTGAGATGCTGCTCGACGGCCTCGGCCAGCATGCCGTTGAACGGCGCCGCCAGCAGGTTGGTGAGGATCGAAAAACCGTAGAACACCACCAGCACGCAAGTCAGTGCAAACAGCGGCCAGAGCAGGTAGCGCAGCCAGTCGAGCCACGCCGGCAGCATGCCGAGCAGTGGGCCAAGCAGGCTGTCCAGCCAGTAGAACAGGCCGAAAATGGCGCCGCCGAAGCAGAGCACGCTGACCAGTACCGGTACGATCACATAGACGCGCAGCCCGGGCTGGCGTATCAGCCTGAGTCCCTGCAGCAGGTAATGCATTCCGGAGTGTTTGCTGGCCATGTGTCGTTTGCCTCGCTTGAATGTTACCGGGAGCGCGTATTATCCGCTAATCAGCAGCCGCAGGTTGGTGCGTACCTGCAGGAGCATTCCGTGAGCACGAGCTTTTTTTACAGGTCGTGAAGCCAAATATATTCATCAGGTTTCGCCTTTATGGGCGAGGTACTTTCTCTTGCGTGCCCAAGAGAAAGTACCCAAAGAGAAGGGCACCCGGTGCCCGCGTCGGGTTGTACTACAAGGCCGCTTCGCAGCCTTGTATATCAAGGCTCATCGCAGATGAATGGCCGGGCAAGCCTTCGGGCCCGCCTTTCTTTTGGATACTTTATGCGAAGTCCATCCCTGGACTTCGCCCTGCGGGCCAGCCTGCGGCTGTCCAAATTCGCTCCCGGCGAATTTGTCTTTGGCGGAGCAAAGAAAAGTATCTCGCCCGAGGGGCGAAACCAGCAATACAACATGTATTCCAATGCGTGAAGTCATCTTGACAGCCTCACGCATGTTAAATGTTTATTCAGTCCACGGCCCGCAATGCCAGCAGCGCCGCACCGTACGCGGCCGCCTGGTGTATGGCCGCGACCACCGGTACACCCAGGCGGCGTTCCCGTATGCGGGACCAGCCTGTATTCACGGCGCCGCCACCGGTACTCAGGACGCGAGTCGGGAAGGGTGCGCCCAGCGCGGCCAGCTGGCGGTAGCCCTCGGCCTCGATGGCCGCGATCCCTTCCAGGATGGCCTGGAAGAACACGGCGTCATCCACCGGGCGCGGTGTCAGGCGCGGCGCCAGTTGCGGGTCGCTGGCCGGGAAGCGCTCGCCGGGCGCGGGCAGCGGGTAGTAGTCGAGCCCGGTCGGGTGGTCCGGTCGCAGGCTGCGCGTGTGGCGTGCAATCTCGTCCGCAGTAAAAAACTGCGCCAGCACGGCGCCGCCGCTGTTGGAGGCGCCGCCGGCCAGCCAGTACTCCCCGAGCCGGTGGCTGTAGATGCCGAGTTGCGGCGCGAATACCGGCGACTCGGCCAGCACCTTCAGCACCAGCGTGCTGCCCAGCGCCGTGACCGCCTCGCCCCGGCCGGCGCCGGTGGCAATGAAGCTGGCCGTGCTGTCGGTGGTGCCGCTGGCGATGACGGTGCCGGCCGGCATGCCCCAGCGCGCGCACCATTCGGGCAGCAGGGTGCCGATGGGCCGGCCGGCCGGTACCACCCGCGGCAGCAGTGCGGGAGGCACGTCGAGCGCGTCCAGCCAGTCGGGCCAGCTGCGCACGAGGATGTCGTAGCCGAGTTTCAGGGCATTGTTTTCGTCGCTGTTGTCGAAACGTCCGCACAGCCGGCCCAGCAACCAGTCGGCCTGGTGCAGGAAATGGCGAATGGCCGCGCCATGTTCCGTCTGCAGCAACCAGAGCGCCTTTGCCAGGCTGGAACTGGCGCCGTGCGCGGCGCTCGCGGCCGGGGCGTGGGCGTGGATGCGCTGCGCCTCGGCGATGGCGCGGGTGTCGTTGTACATCAGGGCCGGTGTCAGTGGTGTGCCGTCCGCGGCGCAGCCCAGCAGGGTGGCGGAGGTGCCGTCGATGCACAGCGCGGCGATGCCGTCCAGCGGGAACTGCCGGCGCAGCCCGTCGAGAGTGTCGGTGAGCGCCTGCCACCACAGGGCCGGGTCCTGTTCGATCGCGCAGCCTGCGCGGCGCGGTGCCGGCAGTGGGGTGCGGGTCTCCGCGAGTGTCGCACCCGCGGCGTCGATGACGCAGGCGCGGCAGCCGGAGGTGCCGAAGTCGATGCCGAGGAAGTGTGCCACGGGTGCTGCCGGCGGCGGGCCGTGGTCGTCCGTCAGCTCAGGGCAGGCTCACCGGCACGGGCGGCTGCCAGCCGCCCTGGCGGTGCTCGACCACGACGTCGGTGTAGATGCCGCCGCGCACCATGAACTCGGCGCGCAGGCGCATATAACGGGGCTCGCAGGCCGCGACCAGGTCGGCCAGGATGCGATTGGTGACCGCTTCGTGGAAGGCCCCCTCGTCCCGGAACGACCAGACGTATAATTTCAGTGACTTGAGTTCGACGCAGTACGCATCCGGCACGTATTCCAGGTGCAGGGTGGCGAAATCCGGCTGGCCCGTCTTGGGGCACAGGCAGGTGAACTCGGGCACCCGGATGCGAATGGTGTAGTCCCGGTCCGGCTGCGGGTTGGGGAAGGTCTCGAGATTCTTGCTGGGTTTGGTCGACATGGCGCGACGATACAAGACACAAGATGATGGGTGCAAGCCCCCCGGCAGATAACTAATACTTGTGCGCGGGACCGGCTATGAGTACCCTAGCCCGCATGTTGCAGCAGCATCCGGGATGCGGCGCACGACTGCAGGGAGAAGGTGAGACCATTTTTACGGGCATAGCCCGGGTCGAGAGACTGGCCTGGGCCACGCAGGAGGTAGGGCACCAAAAGTAGGCGCCTTAGGCGACGCAGGGAGCAGTTGCCGAGGACAGGTGCAACTGGACGCCGCTCTGGAGCGAAAGTCATAGCAGAAGCTATGACTTGAGTGAAAAGGTCGCTTCCGGCATCCTGCCTCCCGCGCCACTTGTCCATCCCTGTACATCGCAAGTACAGGTGTGACTGGACAAGCCAGCGCCCGAATAGGTTGCGTGCCGGATGCACTTTGTAAGCTTGGAGATATATCGGGTCATTAATGGTTGCACTTATCTTCTCAGTCATTTTCAGCAGGCCAGCAGAAGGCTGGTGCAATATGCGGGCTAACCATCCATGCGTTTGACCAAAATCAAGCTGGCCGGCTTCAAGTCCTTCGTCGACCCGACCACCATCCATCTGCCCAGCAACCTGGTCGGCGTCATCGGCCCGAACGGCTGCGGCAAATCCAATATTATAGATGCCGTGCGCTGGGTGATGGGCGAGTCGTCTGCCAAGAACCTGCGCGGCGATTCGATGACGGATGTCATCTTCAACGGCTCCAACGGCCGCAAGCCGGTCGGTCACGCCAGCATCGAGCTGTCCTTCGACAACAGTGACGGCACCATCGGCGGCCAGTACGCGGGTTTCAACGAGCTTTCCATCCGGCGCCAGGTGTCGCGCGACGGTACCTCGAACTATTTCCTGAACAACACGCGCTGCCGGCGCCGCGATATCACCGATATCTTCCTCGGCACCGGCCTCGGGCCGCGCAGCTATTCCATTATCGAGCAGGGCACCATCTCGCGCCTGATCGAGGCCAAGCCGGACGACCTGCGTGCCTTCCTGGAAGAGGCCGCCGGCATCTCCAAGTACAAGGAGCGCCGCCGCGAGACCGAAAACCGCATCCGCCACACGCGCGAGAATCTCGACCGCCTGAACGACCTGCTGGAAGAGATCGACAAGCAGCTCGAGAAGCTCAAACGCCAGTCGCGCGCTGCGGAACGCTACAAGGAACTCAAGGAAGAGGAACGCCAGGTCAAGGCGGAACTGCTGGCGTTGCGTTACCACGCCATGCACGAGCAGAGCAGCGAACGCCAGCGCACGATTCAGGAGTGCGAGCTGGGGCTGGAGGCCGAGGTGGCCGCACAGCGCGGCATCGAGTCGGAACTGGAAAAACTGCGCGAGGGCCTGGCCGACGCCAACGATGCCTTCAGCGAGGTGCAGGGACACTACTACAAGCTGGGTGCCGACGTCGCGCGCATCGAGCAGGCGATCCAGCACAACCGCGAATCGCGCCAGCAACAGCAGCAGGAACTGAGCCGCGTCGAGCAGACCCTGGGCGAGATCGAGACGCACATCCGGCTGGACAGTGAGCGGCTGCAGGAACTGGCACAGAACATCGCGACCATCGAGCCGGATCTGCTTGCTGCGCGCGAGCGCGTCGAGCGTTCGGCCAGCGAACTGGCCGAGGCCGAGCTGGCCATGCGTGCCTGGCAATCGGAATGGGATGAATTCAACCGCCGTACCGCGGAGCGTACGCAGTCGGCGCAGGTCGAGCGCACCCGTCTCGATCACCTCGAGCGCCACGTGCAGCAGCTGGATACCCGGCTGCAGCGCATGGGCGAGGAGCAGCAGACGCTGGGCGGCCAGTCGCTGATGGATGAGATCCGGCAGACGGCGGAACGGCTGGAAGGACGCGAAACCGTGGTCTCCGGCTTCCAGGTGAAGCTGGAAAACGCGGTGCGTCACATCAGCGATCTGCGCACCAGGATCTACCAGCAGGAACAGGAAGTCGATGCCCTGCAGAGCGAGCAGCATGCCACGCGCGGCCAGCTGGCCTCGCTGGAGACGCTGCAGCGCGCCGCACTCGGACAGCGTTCCGAACAGGTCAGCGGCTGGCTGAAGGCCAACGGCCTGCAGTCCGCGCCGCGCCTGGCGCAGTCCATCAAGGTTGATGCCGGCTGGGAGCACGCCATCGAGACGGCGCTGGGTTTCTACCTGGAGGCGATCTGCGTTGACGGCCTGAACGACGCCGAGCGGGTGCTGGGTGGGCTGGATCAGGGCAACGTGGCCCTGTTCGAGACCGCCGGCCAGGGCGAGGTTGCCGCCGATCGCGGCAAGGGCGTGCTGCTGGCCGACAAGATCACTGCGCCGTGGTCGATGGCCAGCCTGCTGGATGGCATCTATGCCGCCGATTCGCTGGCACAGGCGCTGGCACTGCGTGGCCAGCTGGCTGCGCACGAGTCCGTTATCACACGCGAGGGCATCTGGGTCGGCCGGCAGTGGCTGCGCGTGGCGCGCGACACCGATGAAAAGGCCGGCGTACTGGAACGCGAGCGGGACATCGCCGCGCTGACCGGGCGCAGCGAGCAGCAGGCCGGGCAGATCGAGATGCTGCGCCAGGCCGTGGACGCTGCGCGCGAAAGCCTGCGCAGCGCCGAGGCCGAACGCGACCAGTTGCAGAACGAATACAATGCCGCACACCGCGAGGCCAGCGACCTGCGTGGCAGCCTCGCCGCCAACCGCTCCCGCCTGGAGCAACAGCAGCACCGCCGCGAGCATGTGCTGATGGAATCGGAAGCGCTGCGCGCCGAAAAGGAGAAGGATGAACAGGAGCAGGCCGAGGCGCGCAACCGGCTCGACGAGGCGCTGGCCGCCACCGAGGCACTGACCCACGAACGCGAGCAGCGCATCGGCGAACAGCAACAGCTGGCCGGCGTGCTGGACGCGGCACGCGAACGGGCCCGCGCCGACCAGCAGGCCGCGCACGAACTCGCCATCCGCGCCGAGTCGACGCGTACCGCGCAGGCCTCGACCGACCAGGCCCTGCTGCGCATGCACGAGCAGAGCAAGCAGCTGGTCACCCGGCGTGACGAACTGGCCGACGTGCTGGGGCAGGGCGATACCCCGATTGTCGAGCTGGAACAGGAACTCGAGGGGCTGCTGTCGCGGCGCTCGGCGTCCGAGGCCGAACTGGGCGCGGCGCGCAAGCAGGTGGAGGACATCGAGCACGGCACCCGCGAACTGGACCAGGAACGCATCCGCAAGGAACGCGCCATCGGCAGCCAGCGCGAACAGCTGGCCCAGGACCGCATGGCCTGGCAGGAAATCAAGACGCGTGCCGACACGTTGCTGGAGCAGATCAATGCCTCCGGCTTCGAATACCAGTTACTGCTCGAGCACATGGACGCCGAGGCTACGGTCGAGCTGTGGGCCGGGCAGGCCGAAAAGATGGAACAGCGCATCCAGCGCCTGGGGCCGATCAACCTGGCCGCCATCGAGGAATACGAGGAAGAGTCCAAGCGCAAGGTCTACCTGGATACGCAGCATGCCGACCTCATCGAGGCGCTGCAGACACTGGAAAACGCCATCGCCAAGATCGACCGCGAGACCCGCAGCCGCTTCAAGGAAACCTTCGACAGCGTCAACCATGGCATGCAGGAAAATTTCCCGACCCTGTTCGGCGGCGGCCACGCCTATCTGGAACTGACCGGCGAGGACCTGCTCGACACCGGCGTGACCGTCATGGCGCGCCCGCCGGGCAAGCGCAACAGCACCATTCACCTGCTGTCCGGCGGCGAGAAGGCGCTCACCGCGATCGCGCTGGTGTTCGCGATCTTCCGTCTCAACCCGTCGCCGTTCTGCATGCTCGACGAGGTGGATGCACCGCTCGACGACGCCAACGTCGGCCGCTATTGCGACATGGTGCGCAAGATGTCGGAACAGGTGCAGTTCATCTTCATCACGCACAACAAGGTCACCATGGAAATGGCGCAACAGCTGACCGGTGTGACCATGCACGAGCCGGGTGTGTCGCGCCTGGTCGCGGTGGATATCGACGAGGCGGTACAGCTGGCGGCAGTGTAGGGATCGGTGGCCCGATGTCAGGCGCACCATCCTCTAATATCGATTGCGCGTGGCGCGTAGTTCAGGTAAGAAAAGCGCTGATCCCTGGATTTGGTCAGCAGGTGGCTCGATGGAAAATATACGCTTGATACTGTTGCTGGTCGGTGTTGTCCTCATCCTGGGTATCTATCTGTTCGCGCGGCTGAAGACCGTGCGCCTGTCGCTGCCGCGTCGTGCCAGGCCAAAGTCCGCCGTCCAGCGTCGTACGGCGGTGCCGAATGTGGATGGTTTCAGTGTCGATGACGCCTTCGACGCCGGTATCGATGACCTGGGCGAGCTGTTCCCCGGTGACGAGACACACACGCCGGACGAGCAGGTCATCACGGCGCCGGCCAGACCGGCCAGGCCGGCCAGGCAGCCCGAGCCGGAAGTCCGTCCGAATCATGTCTTTTCGCTGTTTGTCCTCGCGCCCCCAGGCGTGCCGTTCCGCGGCCCCTTGCTGCTCGGTGCCCTGGCCAACGCCGGGCTCGAGTACGGCGATATGCAGATCTTCCACCGCGTCGAAGTGGTCGACGGCAAGGAGAAGACGCTGTTCTCGGCGGCCAATATCCGCGAGCCCGGAATCTTCGATCTTTCGGCGATGGAGAACTTCACCACCCCGGGCATTGCGCTGTTCATGCAGGTGCGCCCCGGGATCGATGCCGCGTGGGCCTTCGAGGTGATGGTGGAAGCGGCGCGCAGCCTGGCGGACAGCCTGGACGGCTCGGTCTGCGATGCCACGCGCAGCGTGCTCACCCTGCAGACCGTCGGCCACATGCGTGAAGAGGTGATCGGCTGCCAGCTGCAACAGCGGATGGCCAAAGCCGCGTCATGAAAGTGCGGCCTGCCGCGCGCGAGCGCGCGCGGGTGCTGCGCGAGCAGCTGCACGAGCACAACCACCGCTACTACGTCCTCGACGAACCGATCATCTCCGACGCGCAGTACGATGAATTATTGCGTGAACTGCAGGACCTGGAACGCCAGCACCCGGAACTGCTGACCCCCGATTCCCCCACCCGGCGTGTCGGCGCGCCGCCCGTCAAGGCCTTTGGCGAGGTGCGTCACGAGCAGCGCATGCTGTCGCTGGACAATGCCTTCTCAGACGAGGAACTGGCCGACTTCGACCGGCGCGTGCGCGAGGCACTGGAGACCGACACAGTCGAGTACGCCGCCGAGCCCAAGCTCGACGGACTTGCGGTCAGCCTGCTGTACCGCGACGGTGTGCTGGTACGCGCGGCGACGCGCGGCGACGGCAGCACCGGCGAGGACGTCACGCAGAATGTGCGCACCATCGCCAGCGTGCCGCTGAAACTCGCCGGTACCGGTATCCCGAAATTACTTGAAGTGCGCGGCGAGGTATACCTGCCGCTCAAGGGCTTCGAGGAACTGAACAGACAGCAGGCGGCGCAGGGGCAGAAGACCTTCGTCAACCCCCGAAATGCCGCCGCCGGCAGCCTGCGCCAGCTCGACCCGAAAATCACCGCACAGCGCCCGCTGGAGATGTTCTGCTACGGCGTGGGCAAGGTGGAGGGCGGCAAGCTCGCCGGCCGGCATACGGAGATCCTCGCACAGCTCGGCGACTGGCACCTCCGGGTGTACGACGACATCCGCTGCGTCAAGGGCCTCAAGGGCTGTACCACCTATTACCGGCGCTACGAACAGCGCCGTGACAGGCTGGCGTGCGAGATCGACGGCGTGGTGTTCAAGGCGGACCGGCTCGACCAGCAGGACGCGCTGGGCCATGTCGCGCGCGCACCGCGCTGGGCGATCGCGCGCAAGTTCCCGGCGCAGGAGCGCGAGACCGTGGTGACTGGCATCGACGTGCAGGTCGGGCGCACCGGTGCACTCACCCCGGTGGCGCGCCTGGAGCCGGTGTTCGTCGGTGGCGTCACCGTGACCAATGCCACGCTGCACAACCAGGACGAAATCGACCGCAAGGACGTCAGGATCGGCGACACCGTGATCGTGCGCCGCGCCGGGGACGTGATCCCCGAGGTGGTAAAGGTAAACCCGGAGCTGCGCAAAAAAGGCGCGCGGCGCTTCAAAATGCCGACGCGCTGCCCGGTCTGCGGCTCGCACGTAGAGCGCGTCGAGGGCGAGGCCGCAACCCGCTGCAGCGGCGGCCTGTACTGCGCCGCGCAACGCCGCGAGGCGATCAAGCACTTTGCCTCGCGCCGCGCCATGGACATCGAGGGGCTGGGTGACAAGCTGGTCGAGCAGCTGGTCGAGACGAAACTGATCGACAATGTCAGCGACCTGTACGCGTTATCGGGCGAGCAGCTCGCCGGGCTGGAGCGCATGGCAGAGAAATCGGCCGCCAACCTGGTCGCGGCGCTGGACAGGAGCCGCGACACCACGCTGGAGTGCTTCATCTACGCCCTCGGCATCCGCGAGGTGGGCGAAAGCACGGCGCAGATCCTGGCGCGCGAGTTCGGCGACCTCGAACCCCTGATGCAGGCGGACCTCGAGACCCTGCAGGCCATCCACGACATCGGCCCGGTGGTGGCACAGCGCATCGTCGACTTCTTCGCCGAGCAGCACAACCGCGATGTCATCGACAAGCTCATCGAGGCCGGCATTCACTGGCCGGCCGTGAAAAAACCAAAACACGCCCCGCTGGCCGGCAAGACCTTCGTGCTCACCGGCACACTGTCCATACCGCGCGACGACATGAAGGCGAAGCTGCAGGCCGCCGGTGCCAGGGTCAGCGGCAGCGTCTCGAAAAAGACCGACTACGTCGTCGCCGGCGACAACCCCGGCTCGAAATACGACAAGGCCGTCGAGCTCGGCGTCGACGTGCTGGACGAGGCGGGGTGTCTGCGGTTGGTGGGGGAGTGATAGAGAGAATGGAGCGAGGCGGAAACGTGGTCTGTCCCCTGTTTTCAATTTAAAGTATTGATTAACCTGACCGACACAGCACAAAGCGATTATTGAGTGCTTACAGCTTTGGGGGACAGAACCGTATGCCGGGTTGGTTCTGTCCCCTTTTTATTTCTGCCGGAAAAAACGTGTGCTGTTGCCGTTTACTTGATTCACCTGTTTGCTAGGCCGGCGGTTCGCGCCGCGTGGTCTTCGTCCGGGTGCCGTCGTAGTAGGCCTTGCGGTAGCGCTCGATGATGGCGTTGTTCGCTTCGCTGTCACCCCCTGCCGAGTGCAGGGCCGCCTGGGCCAGCGCGATGCTGGCCTCCAGGTTTTCGGATACGGCCAGCCGCGCGCCCTGCGCGAGCAGGCGCTGGCAGCGTTCCTGGTCCTGCCCGCGTGCCAGGATTTCCAGTCCGGGGAAGGTGCGGTGCAGGGAGGTGACCAGTTGTTCGGTGACCTGGAAATCATCGACCGTGACAATAATCAGACGTGCCTCGCCCACGCCCAGGCTTTTCAGGACATCGGGCGCACGGGCATCGCCGTAGAACACGGAGCGGCCCGCGTCGCGTTCGTGCCGCACGACGCCGGCGTTGTTATCGATGGCCACATACGGTACCCCGCGCAAGTCGAGTATCTGCCCGACGCGGCGTCCGACCCGGCCGAAGCCGACGATCACGATCGGTGCGGGCGAGGCCGCTGTCCCGTCGATTGCCGACGTGCCGGTATCCCCGCGGCGTGTGGCGGCCAGCCCGTACGCCCAGCCGGCCAGCGGAGGTGTCGCCAGCATGCTGAGCACGACCGCGACCAGCAGTTGCTGGTACAGCACCGTGTCCAGCAGGGCGGCATCGAAGGCGACCGCGAACAGCACCAGCGCGAACTCGCCGCTCTGTGCGAGCACCAGTGCGATCGCCAGCGCCGTTTTCGCGCCGTGTCCGAACAGCCTGGCCAGCGGCCACAGCAGCACGGCCTTGGTCAGCATGAGCAGCGCGACCAGGCCGAGCGAGACCAGCGGTTGCGCGAACACCTGCCTGAGTTCGAGTGACATACCGATCGACATGAAGAACAACCCGATCAGCAGGCCGCGGAAGGGCTGGATCTCGGCCATGACCTGGTGGCGGAATTCCGAGTCGGCGATCAGCAGTCCCGCCACGAAGGCGCCCATGGCCATGGACAGCCCGATCTTTGCCATCAGCACGGCGACACCCAGCACCAGCAGCACCGCGGAGGCGGTGAATATTTCCGGCGTTCCATGGCTGGCCACGCGCTGCAGCGCGGGTCGCAGCAGGTAGCGGCCACCGAGAATGATCAGCGCCAGGATGGCCAGGGATTCGAGCAATGCCAGGCCGATATTTTCCTCGACACTCAGATCCGTGACCGTCAACAGCGAGGCGAGGGCGAGCAGCGGTACCACGGCCAGATCCTGGAACAGCAGCACGGCGAACGAGGTGCGACCGTATTCGCTGGTCAGCATTTTCTGCTCGGTCAGCAACTGCAGCACGAAGGCGGTAGAGGAGAGCGCCAGGGCCGGTCCGATCAGGATGGCCGCGCGCAGCCCGATGCCGAACACGAGGTGCAGCACGGCGGAGATGAATACACCGGTAATGACCACCTGCAGGGTGCCCAGCCCGAACACCATGCGCCGCATCCGCCACAGGCGCGCGGGCTTGAGTTCGATACCGATGACGAACAGCAGCAGGACCACGCCGAGCTCGGCCAGATGGCCGATCTCGGCACGGTTATCGATCAGGCTCAACGCCGATGGCCCCACCACCATGCCGGCAATGAGGAAGCCGGGCACGGTGCCTAGCCCCGCGATGCGCGCCAGCGGCACGGCGATCACGGCTGCCGTCAGCATGATGATGATGTCCGTCAGGTAGGCGAGGTTCATCGCTTCGGCTC
>DATKZN010000183.1:0-10298 GCA_035527955.1 Gammaproteobacteria bacterium | reverse complement strand
TGGCGACAGTGCCTCCGACTTTCAGGGTATTGGCGAGCGCTTCCACCAGCACCTGGCCGGAAACCACGTTCGCCACGGCGCTGATGCCCGGGTCAGCGCCCTGGGCACCCAGTCCGTCCAGGCTGCCATCCAGCATGTCCGCAGCAATCGCGGCCAGTACTGCATCACCATTGGTCTTCCTGCCGGATGACGCAATCAGATCACGGGTACGGCGTACCATCTCACCCATGGCTTCACTTGCCTTCACCAGGTTGGCAATGTTTCCATCCGTGATCTGTGCACTGATCGGATCGGCAATCACGCCCGGATCCATGCCGAAGCCCAGTTTGTCTGTCACGATTTTCCCTGCTATCTGGATATTGTTTGCATTGATACCACCCGGCATTTGCTGCGTGATGCCGACAATCAGGGTCGAGAAGGGGTTGATATTGACCTGCCGCGTGTACCGGTCAGGCATCACCGACACCAGTTGGAAATCCGGCTCGCTGCCTGTCACCAGGTCGATGCCGCCCCTGACCTTCAGCAACAACGGATAATTCGAGCGTCTGACGCGGATCCTGGAATTGAAGGACGCCGTATTATCGCTCTTCATGGAGCCGATCATGCGGCCCTGTGAACTCCATATCTCCACGGTGGCGCCGGTGACGGGTCCATCGCCGACACTGCCGGCCAGCACGATCTCATCAGTGATATCCGCGGTGCTGCCGGTTGTGGCTGTTACAGCTGCGGTATTGGTGCCGGATCCGCCACCACAAGCGGACAGTTGTGCGGCGATGAATGCAAGAAAAAGAAAACGAACGAACGGGGAAACCAGAAATCGTTTCAGCATAAAAAAGTTACTCTGTTTGTGTGGTGCCGGCAGACAGGCGGCCGGCCCTGTGGGCGAGTTATGTTTTTACAGTACTGTTAGCAAAGTCCGTGCCAGAAAAAAATGCGCAGGGATGCGGCATGGCGTTCAGGCTCGCCCGGCTCGGAAGGGTGTGTGCAAATGCAGTAAATCAAGGGGTTTCAGCACGTAGCGGGTAGAAAGCGTTGGTGCTGCAGGCGTGAAACCGTGCGTAGATCACTAAGAAAATGCTGGCCTGGCTGGCTGCGGCGATGGCTTGCAGACGGGTTTACCGGAGTGATCGTTGAATGCAAACTGCTCGTACAGAATTCGCAGTCTGCTGTTTTGTATGTTTATTTGTTATGTGCAAGGCGGGTAGAGATTGCCGATCGAGGTGTGCGCACGCCTGTGTCGTGTTTCAGATACACTGATGATGTCATTGAAATCACCGGCTTACGCACGATGCAAATCTGTATGTAGGTGATCAACGACATTCAGCCGGTATGAAATGGTCATGAACTGTGTTCCAAACCCGCCTGGTCACAGCGGACCCGCAGCGATCGGGTTGATCTCCGTGATACAGCAGGCCGGGTTGAAAAGCGAGCGAGGTCTATTATATGCAGCTGTATATAAACACGCACAATGCACGGTTATGTAATGACACTGTGTGGCCGGCTACCATGTGGCGCTGGAAAACTGCCGCATGATCCGTATCAACAGTTTCCTGCACCGCGACCGTCTGTGCGACGTGATCCGCCGCTGGATGCGCGACACATTGCAACCCGGTGATGTGGATGAAATCCTGCGCCTGGTGCACTTCAACAATGTCTATGTTTCACGCTGTCTTGGCCGGTTTTCTGCAGACCTGTTTACCGGCCTGCACGGTGCTGCCCTGCGCATGGAGACGATTGCGACCAAGGGTGCGCTCAGGGACAGGATCAGCAGGACCCTGCCGTCACACTGTGCCCGTTGCGCGGAACTGGCCACCGCCTACGCAGGAAATCCCGGTCATTATTTTCGGGAGACGCCGTTTCACGGCACCCTGTATTTCCATGACGGGCAGGGTGACGCCTGCTACGTCGGGTCCAGCCGCATCAAGCGTATCCGGCGCCTGGCTGAAAAGACCGCGCGCCGTCTGGTGGACTGGCTCTATGCCGGTGACGGAACGCAACCGGCAGACGGCGTGTGGCAGCAGGAGGCGGCACCGGAGGCACTGCAGCAGGCGGAGCAGCGGCTGCTGGCGCAGCTGCACGACAATCCGGCCGTGCAGTTGCCGGACGGCCAGGCCATCAACGATGTTGCGGGACTCAAGGTGATCCTGGAGGCGCACGAACTGGAGCGGCTGTTGTCGCTGCTGCAGGATGGCGGATGTACGCTGATCGAGCAGGAACGCCACGACGGAAACTACCAGGCCACCAACCTGGTTATCGGCTACCGCCCGGACAAGGACTTTATTCTCGCCGAGCCACTGCATGACAGGATGCTGCAGGTATTCGACGCGCATGGTTACACGCCCGGCCAGGCCAACGCGGCGTTCCGGGAATTCGTGCAGACCGGCGAAGAAAGCATCAACCTGGAAATCATCGTCACCAGCTATCTGGAGATGCTGGAGAGCGAGATCGGCCGCTGCATGCACGAGGAACGGATCATCAGGCAGCGACATAATCCGCGCTATTGCGGGCAGCTGGCACAGAATGTCGGCTTCCTGATGGAATTCCTGTTCACCTACCCGGCGTTGCCTTTACTGCGACTCGACCGGCTCCCGGTGCGGATCCACGACCGCTACCTGCCGGACACCTTCGACGAGGTCAGGCGCAAGCTGTTCGGCAATCCTTCCGTGGAACTCAACGAGCTGTGAGCGGCGATGATGTAACAGGCTGGAGATGGCCGGGCAGGGCGGGTGAGGAATGGCCGAGGTAACCCTGCGCTTTTACGCGGAGCTGAATGATTTCCTCGCACCCGCCTTGCGCAGGATCGACATCATACATGCCTGCAACCGGCGCACCTCGATCAAGGACATGATCGAATCATTCGGTGTGCCGCATACCGAGGTGGACCTGATCCTGGTCAACGGCGAATCCGTCGATTTTTCCTGCATCGTCAATGCAGGGGACCGTATCAGCGTCTATCCGGTCTTCGAGGGCATGGACATCAGCCCGGTCATTCGCCTGCGCCCGGCGCCGTTGCGTACGCCAAACTTTGTCGTCGATGTCAATCTCGGGCGACTGGCGCGCTATCTGCGTCTGCTGGGATTCGATTGTCGCTACGGGAACGACCTGACAGACAGCGAAATCGCGCGGATTTCGGTCGAGGAGTCGCGCATCGTGCTGACCCGCGACCGTGCCCTGCTGCAGCAGCGGATCATCACGCATGGTTATTTCGTGCGCGCCGATCAGCCCCGCGCGCAGGCGAGGGAGGTGCTCGCCAGGCTGGACCTCTATAGCCTGGTCAGACCCTTTACCCGCTGCACGCGTTGTAACGGTGTGCTGGAAATCGTTGACAAGCAGGCAATTGTGGCCGAACTGCAGCCAAAGACGCGAAAATACTATGAGGAATTCCGGCGCTGTACAGGATGCGGGCAGATCTACTGGAAGGGCAGTCACTTCGAGCGTGCCGAGCGCCTGGTCGCGGCTATCGGTATGCCACTGCCCGGCCCCGTTGAGTAACCCGGACGAAGCGGTCTGGATGTGGTTGTCCGGTGCCATGACCGCGATTCTACCGGCTCGCGTAGCCCGCTGCAGTGTTGCCTGCCGGCGGCAGTGGGGCATGATTGACGGTCGTCATGTCTCTGTGCCGGTAACGGTGCTATAGGTTTATCATGTACGGGAATGCAGGCCGTGATGCCGGTAGGGTTCGTCGCAGTTCATGCTGCCGCGCAGGGTTGCTGCGGATGTGCTGCTGACCATGCAGGTTGCGCGCTGGGAGCATTTCCCGCACGGTGCGGACATCGGGGTGCGCGGTTACGGCGCGACCCGGGAACAGGCGTTCGAGCAGGCGGCTGTTGCCCTGTCCGCCGTGATCACCGAGCCGGCCGGGATTTCCGCTGGCGGCATGGTCAGGATCAGCTGCCAGGCGCCGGATGACGAATTGCTGCTGGTGGACTGGCTCAATGCGCTGCTGTACGAAATGGCCACACGCCGCTGGCTGTTCGCGCGCTACGAGGTGCACATCAGCGGCGAGGTGCTCACGGCGCGAGCCTGGGGCGAAGCGCTGGACAGCGCACGGCATCGCCCGGCGGTCGAGGTCAAGGGTGCGACCTACACCGCCTTGCGCGTGGCGCAGGAAGCGGATGGCAGCTGGATCGCGCAATGCGTGGTGGATGTATGAAGCCGGACACCCCGTCTGCGCAGACACGATACGGGTGCCCGACCGGCAGGTGAGCCTATGGATATATCGCTGTTCAGCCGTCATTCCGAATACGCCTGGGAGATCGCCCCGCACGGCGCCATGTGCGTGCCGGCGCTGATCTACGCGGACGAGACCCTGATCCGCGACATGGATCTCAAGGTCTACGAGCAGGTCTGCAATGTGGCCATGCTGCCCGGCATCGTGCAGGCATCCTATGCCATGCCCGATGCGCACTGGGGTTACGGTTTTCCCATCGGCGGCGTGGCCGCATTCGATGCCAGCGACGGCGGCGTGGTGTCGGCCGGCGGTGTCGGCTTCGACATTTCCTGCGGCGTGCGCTGCCTGCTGACCGGGTTGCAGGCCGACACCGTCATGGCGGTGCAGAAAAGGCTGGCCGACAGTCTGTATCGCGACATCCCCGCCGGTCTCGGCAGCAGCGGCACGATCCACCTGGATTCCGCGAGTATGAACGCCATGCTGCTGGGGGGGGCACAGTGGGCGGTACAACAGGGCTATGGTTGTGATGCCGACCTGGAGCGTACCGAAGAGCGCGGCCGCATGGCCGGTGCCAGGCCGGGTTGCGTATCCGACCACGCCAAGCGGCGCCAGCGTGACGAAATGGGCACGCTGGGCAGCGGCAATCACTATCTTGAAGTGCAGAAGGTCGTGCAGGTGTTCGACGCCGGGGCAGCACAGGCCATGGGCTTGCGCGAGAACGAGGTGGTGGTCAGCATCCATTGCGGCTCGCGTGGCCTGGGACACCAGATCGGCACCGAGTTCCTGAAACGCATGGTCATCGCTGCCGCGCAGTACGGCATCACGTTGCCGGACCGTGAACTGGCCTGCGCGCCGATCGATTCCCCCATCGGTGAGGAATACCTCGGCGCGATGCGTGCCGGGATCAACTGCGCGCTGGCCAACCGGCAGATTCTCACCCACCTGGTGCGCGACGTCTTCGCGCGGGTGCTGCCGGAGGCAGAGCTGACGCTGCTGTACGACGTATCCCACAATACCTGCAAGGTCGAGCAACATGTCGTGGCCGGCGAACCCCGCACGTTGCATGTGCACCGCAAGGGTGCCACGCGCGCCTTCGGTCCCGGTCATGCCGATCTGCCCGCTGCATTTCGCGCCACGGGTCAGCCGGTGCTGATCGGCGGCTCCATGGGGACCGCGTCCTATGTGCTGGCCGGCACCAGCGCCGGCGAGGCCCTGTCCTGGAGTTCCGCCTGTCACGGCGCCGGGCGCGCCATGAGCCGTCACCAGGCCCACAAGACCTGGCACGGACGCCAGGTCATCGACGAGCTGGCCGCGCGCGGCATCCTGATCCGCAGTCCGTCGGGACGTGGCGTGGCCGAGGAGGCGCCGGGCGCGTACAAGGACGTCGCTGCGGTGGTGGATGCGGCCGATGCCGCAGGCCTGGCGCGCAAGGTGGCGCGACTGGAGCCGCTGGTCTGTGTCAAGGGCTAGCCCGCATTTCTCACCGGGCGGCTGTTATCCGACATAATGAGCTGAAACCATGAAGCTTATTCCAATTCGTCAACAAACGGTGTGTCAGTGGCCGGTGCCTATCCCGGCCCTGGCTGGTTCTCGTGCACCCGTACTTGCGATGTACAGGGACGTACAAGTGGTCGCTCTCGCACATGGCCCAGGCCAGCTTCTCGACCGCTACGCGGTCTCACCTTCTCCCTGTGCTTCGCGACACTCGGACTTCCTGTCCATCGTCGCCAGTTGGCAGGACGATGTGCAGGGACGCACAAGTGTCGCGGGAGGGCAGGATGCCCGTAGCGACCGCCGGGAGCGACCAGCATGGCGCCCAGGCCAGCCTCTCGACCGCTACGCGGTCTCACCTTCTCCGGGATCCCGGTGAGAAATGCGAGCTAGGAGCATGTCCGTTCATAACGCCGACATTGCCGCCGTATTCGAGGAAATCGCCGACCTGCTCGAGATCCAGAACGAAAACCCGTTCCGGGTGCGCGCCTATCGCAATGCCGCGCGCCAGTTGCAGGGCATGGGCGAGGCGGTGGCGGACAAGCTGGCCAGGGGGGAAGATCTGACCGAACTGCCCGCTATCGGCACCGATCTTGCCGCGCGCATTGAGGAAATTGCCGGCACGGGCAAGTGCCGGATGCTCGACAAGCTGCACCGGCAGGTTCCGCATTCCGTCACCGGGTTGCTGAAGATCCGCGGTCTCGGTCCGAAACGTGTGAGCGCGCTGTATCACGAGCTTGACATCCATACACTTGAACAGCTGGCACGTGCCGCCCGTGACGGGCGTATTCGCGAGCTGCCCGGCTTCGGTGCCAGGACCGAGCAGGTCATCCTGGAGGCGGTGTCCAGGCAGGTTGCGGAACAGCCGCGCTTCAAGCTGGCCGTGGCCGCGCAGTATGCCGAACCGTTGCAGGCCTGGCTGCAGCGGATCCCCGGTGTAAAACAGGTCGTGCTCGCCGGCAGCTATCGCCGCTGTCGCGAGACAGTCGGTGACCTCGACATACTGGTCACGGCGGAAGCCGCCGGGGTCATGGGCCGGGTGGTTTTATACGAGGAGGTCGAAAAGGTGCTCGCCAGCGGCCCCACTCGCGCCACGCTGATGCTCGGGTCCGGGCTGCAGGTGGATGTACGCGTCGTCGAGGAAAACTGTTTTGGCGCGGCCTTGCTTTACTTCACCGGTTCGCGCGAGCACAACATCGCACTGCGTCGGCTGGCACAGGAGCGCAAGCTCAAGATCAGTGAGTACGGCGTGTTCCGGGGCAAGCGCCGCACGGCGGGCGCGACCGAGGAATCGGTCTATCGCAGCGTGGGCCTGCCGTGGATCGATCCGGAGCTGCGCGAAAACCGCGGCGAACTCGAGGCGGCGCGTGCCGGCAAGTTGCCGAAGCTGGTGACGCTGGCCGATCTCAGGGGCGACCTGCACGCGCACACCACGACCACTGACGGACATAACAGCCTGCGCGAGATGGCGCAGGCCGCACAGCGCTACGGCCTCGGCTACCTCGCGATCACGGAACATTCACGCCGGCTTACGGTTGCGCACGGTCTCGATCCGAAGCGACTGCGCAAGCAGATGCACGAGATCGATCGACTGAATGAGGAACTCGACGGCATCACGCTGCTCAAGGGCGTGGAGGTCGACATCCTGGAAGACGGGCGTCTCGACCTGCCTGATGACGTGCTCGGCGAACTGGACCTGGTGATCGGGGCAGTGCACAGCAACTTCACATTGTCACGCGCAAAACAGACCGACCGCATCCTGCGTGCCATGGACCGCCCGCATTTCACCCTGCTCGCGCATCCAACCGGCCGCTTGCTCGAAAGTCGCGAGCCGTATGACGTCGACATGCTCAAGGTCATCCGCAAGGCGCGCGAACGCGGCTGTTTCCTGGAACTCAACGCGCACCCGGAGCGGCTGGACCTGCTGGATGTGTATTGCCAGATGGCGCGGGATGAAGGGGTGCTCGTGGCGGTGAATTCCGATGCCCACAGTACCCGGGATTTCGCGAACCTCGCCTACGGCGTGGGGCAGGCGCGGCGCGGCTGGCTGGAAAAACAGGACGTGCTCAACAGCCGCACGCTTCGGCAACTCAGGCCGCTGCTGAAACGCGCGACCGGCCGATAAACCGGCGGCGGGCCCTGCGCCCGCCGCGACAGTCAGGAACAGCCTCAGGCCGAGGTCGGATTGAGCGCCGGCAGTGTGTTTGTCTTGCGGGGTGTGCGTGTACGGTTGCGGCGCAGCAGGTGCGGGCGCAGCTGCTGTCGCAGTTCGCTTTTCCAGGCGGGGAAATCGAGCGTCCGGTCACCATAGAGGGCGCCGTCCAGCGAATGCGCCAGTTCGCGCAGCCTGGCCGGTTCGGCGCGGGGGCTGGTCGCGATGAGTTTCTCGGTAATGCTGGTGAGCGAGGCATGCGAGGAAATGTCGAGATGCTCGCACACGCGGCTCTTGAATTCCGTGCACCAGGCTTGCGGGTTGTCCTCGGTCGCCAGGCAACGTGTACACATCCAGATCCTGACCGACTTCGGCATCAGCAGGGCGAATGCCATGCGCAGTCGGCGCAGGTGTTGCAACGGCGAGACCATGTTGGCTAGACGCTGGCCACGTTGCACGGCGCCCTGACCGGTTGCCGATAACCAGGCGCCGGCTCGATTGACCAGCGGTCGGGTGCGGTGCCAGGCGCCCAGCCAGAAGCCGGCGATCAGGGCCAGCGCGATCACCATGGGTATCCAGAAATAGGCCGGGAACAGCGATGTCTGTCCGGTACCGGTTGCAGTCAGACCGGAGGTCGCAGCGCCGCTGGACTGCGTGGGCGGCAAGCCGGCAAGCCGTGCTGTCTGCATGTCGATGTCCCACCACGCGACGTTGATCTCGGGCAGGCGTAGCCAGCCATCCTCGAGCGGGATGAGGGTGTAGGTTTCCTTGCGGCTGCCGGTCAGGTACCGACCGTTGGACGAAATGCCGCTCCTGGTGGTGGTCGAATCACGATACACACGGTAATGAGGACTTTCGAGCTGGTGAGCCAGCGACGGAAGCTGGGTGCCCAGTGCCCCGCGTGCGGTCAGTTCCAGGGTCAGGGTGATCGGTTGGCCGGCCTTGGCAGGCCCTTCCTGCTGCAGGTTGGTTTGCAGTCGCAAATCGTACAGTGGCAGCCAGGGCTGGACTGCGGGATCTGCCGGTCGCACCTGCAGGGTCAGCGGCTTGGCAGCGGCTATGGTGAATTTGTTGCCCTGCGGGTTATTCGACTGGTTGCCGGCAGCATATGTGCCGGTGAACCGGATGGCCGGAATGACGACCTTGCCGGCATGCAGCGGCATCAGCTTGTAGCGATAGGTATTGACGATTTGAGGTGTGCGACTGTATCCGCTGGAGCGCGTGCTGGCGACCGGACCGTCGATCAGTTCCATTGCCGCCCCATCGATGCGCGGTAACTCGGCATCCAGCAAGGCGAGATTGCCGTCGCTGACGACATGGACCGTGTAGACGATGTTCTGCTGCTCATAGAACACCGATCCATCGACGTCGACCTCGACAACGGGTGCGCTATTGCCTGCAGAGCTGCTGGCAGGCAACTGTGCCGTATACCAGCCGGTGCCGGGTGCGGCGCCGGGATAGTAGCTGCCGGGTAACGGTTGCGGGGGCTGGTATTGCGGTGCGGGTTTGCTGGGTTCGATGTTGCCCCAGGGGCGATTGGTGGTGTAACCGCTGTTACCGTGAGGCTTGCTATTGCCCATGGAAAAACCGGCGGCGTGCGCCAGTGATACTGACAAGCTTGCCAGCAGGCAAATGATGCCGATGCGTAATGTTGTGACCATACTCAAGTGATTGCCCCCATCTTCCTCGTTATCGTGACGCTGTCCGCCGGTCAGATCGCGTCGCCAGTCGCCTGCATCACCACGGCCGCGTTTCCATCAGTTGGCGACGATTGCGTTGCATCTCCAGCTGCTCCGCTATCCTGAACTGGTTGCGTAACAGGTGGGCCGGGTCGCCTTCGATCTGTTCCAGCCACTGATCCATCACCGTCATGGAGATGCTGGTGCCGGGGACCCCGTCCTTGTCCGGTATGCCGTCCTGCGGGTTTCCCTGGTCTGCATCGCCGGAGCCGGTGTCCAGCTGGTCGAAGCGCTCTACCGCCTGGCTGGCCGCTGCCTGTTCCTCGGATATCTCGTCTGGCAGCCCACCCGGGCCGGCCGACTTGTCCGAGTTGGTCCCGGCTTGCTTCTGGTCCCGATCTTCCGGTCCTCCACCGGTATCGCCAGCTTCGCCCAAATCTGATTCCTGATCAGTTTTATCTATTCCGAGATTAACACCTTTTTGTTCATCCTGCTTGCCAGAATCACCCTTTTCCTGTTGATCTTCCACGGATTCGGACTTGTTGCTGGCGGATTCATCCTCCTTTGAGCCGGTGTCGGCATTCTGCTCCCGGTCGCCGGCCGATGGCTCGCTTTCCCGCTCCTGGTCGCCGGCGGACTTGTCGGAGTCATCCTGTTGATCGCCCTTTGAATCCGCAGATTCCTGTTCCTGGTCGCCGGCGGACTGTTCGGATTCCTGCTGCTGGTCACCGGCGGACTGCTCGGACTCCTGCTGCTGGTCACCGGAGGACTGATCGGATTCCTGATGCTGGTCACCGGCGGACTG
>DATKZN010000182.1:0-3818 GCA_035527955.1 Gammaproteobacteria bacterium | reverse complement strand
CGTACAGTGTCTTCATATCAACCATCCGTTCAGGAACGAATTGTATCCGGCCCCATTAATGAATTTTTCAGGGAAGTGTGATGAGGACATAGCCCAGTGCGCGGTAGTCGTTGATCTGCGCGGGGCCGGTGGCAGCTACGTCGACGTAGTCCGGGAAATCCCCGGGATCGACGCCGAACCAGCCGGCGTAGGTGCCACACACGTGCAGGTCCACGTCTTTGCCATTCACCATGTCCTCGGCAATGGCGTGCAGCTCGGGGTCATTTGCCCTGTTCTTCGTGGTCAGGGCGAACTGTTCCTCGCCGTGGCTGACGACGGCGACCGGGAGCCCGGGGAAACGCGCACGCAGGCGTTCGATGTCGTCGTGCACCCCGGGCAGCAACTTGCCAAGCGTGTCCGCGTCACCACTGACGATTTCGAAGACGACACCAGCCGGTGCCTCATCGGCCGCCAGCAGGGCTTCGACAGCGTCCGCCGCAATCACACTCACCTGGAATCCGGCAAGTGCGGTCAGCAGGGTCATGGCAGCAAGTACCCTTATCATAGGGTGAGCCTTTAAAACCAAAGGGGCCGGGTACGCATTGTAAAATGTATCCGGCCCCTTGTTGGAATAACCGGCTTCAAATCCTGGTGAAGACGTTTGTCACGCCCAACAGTTCCAGGATCAGCAGTACGATGAATAAAATGCCGATCACCGCCACGGCGTTGCCGCCTGCCGGCAGCTCCTACATCCCGCTGGACAGTCGCGCCAGCTCCACATCGGTCAGCGCGTTGAGGCGTTCATCCACGTGTGCGGGGTTGACGCCCAGATCCAGCATCTGCGTTCTCACATCGTCCCGGGCCAGCACGTTCCGGATCTCGGTCATTTGCTGGCTGCGGGTATCGGCGGAAAGTAACTTTTCGGTACCGACCAGGCCAGCATAGGATGCGGCAGGGAAGGTGGTAAACATGAAGCTGATCACCAGCATGAAAACACCGGTTTTTTTCCAGAGAACGGTTTGCATTGGTATCTCCCTCGTGCGATGTGCTTGTTACGGATTACGAAAAAACCGGGGTAATTTCAGATCCCGTTTTTTCCCGATAGTAGACGAAACCGGGACCTGACCCTATTTCTTTCTAGCGCGGGAAAGAGTACAGGAGGGACGGATGCATTTACAGGGTCTGCCGGGTTCTCCAGCACCACCGTATTTCTCGCTAAGATAGTGTCTCGTCACAGGAAATCAGGAAGTTGTGTATGTCAGCCGCCTCGAAGAAAGTCATTTATGCCGCGCTGGCGGGTAATACCCTCATTGCGGTGATCAAGTTTATCGCCGCGGCCATGACCGGCAGCTCCGCCATGCTGTCCGAGGGCATCCACTCGCTGGTCGATACCGGCAACCAGGTGTTGCTGTTGCTGGGCATCAAGCGGTCGCAACGTCCACCCGGACCGAAATTTCCATACGGTCATGGCAAGGAGGTGTATTTCTGGAGCTTCGTGGTGGCGATCCTGATCTTCGCGGTCGGCGCCGGGATCTCGGTCTACGAAGGTATCAAGCACCTGCTGCACCCGAGGACGCTGGAGGACCCGACGATCAACTACATCGTGCTGGGGCTGGCCATGCTGTTCGAGGGCATTGCCTGGAGCATTGCGCTGAAGGAATTCCGCAAGGTGAAGGGCGCAATGGGTTACTTCGAGGCCGTGAAGCGCGGCAAGGACCCGACCATGTTCGTGGTGTTGTTCGAGGACTCGGCGGCCATGCTGGGCCTGGTGGCGGCGTTCGTCGGCATCCTGTTGAGCCAGCTGACCGGCCTTGCACTGTTCGACGCCGCAGCTTCGATTATCATCGGCCTGATACTCGGCGGCACGGCCGTCTGGCTCGCGGTCGAGACCCAGGGTCTGTTGATCGGCGAGTCGGCAGGTCGTGATGTAGTGGCGGGTATACGCCGCATCGCCGGTGAGTGCGAATGCGTGGAGCACGTCAACGAGGTGCTGACCATGCACATGGGACCGGAGTTTGTCCTGGTCAACATCAGTATGAATTTCCGAAAGCACATGGCGGTCGGGCAACTGGAGCATGAAATTGCCGTGATGGATCGCGCAATCAAGTCTGCATATCCGGAGGTCCGGCGGGTCTTTATCGAGGCCGAGGCGGCGCGCAGCACGTTAGAAAAAATTTCTGATAAAGGGTCAGTATGAGGCACCACCGCTTTCACGGACAGCAGGTTAAGCAACAGCCATCTTCGCCTCCAGCTGAAACGGTGTTTTTAGTCCAGGGTTTGATGATGGCGTTGCCGGTTATAAAAACACCTCGATGTAATCAAAGATCGCGAAGCGTGCTTCGATACAATCATTGAATAAAAAACACAACAGGGCCGTTTGATCCCCTTCCGGCAGGAAAAATGTGCACTGACACCACTCTTAAGCGTGATAACTGTCTCGGCACGAAAATGGCAGATGACTAGAATTGCTCTATGGCCCGCTTGTTTACCGCTGCAGATCCTGGTTGGAAAAGCATTTCCATCCCGGCGCTGGCCTGGAGGAAGCCTGTCCTCCAGGCGGTCGGCACATGGAGCCAGTCCCTGTCGGAATCCCATCCGCGATTCTACCTGCTGTTTGCTACCGCCAGTGCGCTCACCGGTTATCTGTGGCTTCTGCTCTTTCCGTGGCTGGTACTCGCCAGTGTCCATGGCCTCTATGAGGCGGTCAGCAGCGGTCAGCACGTGGCCTGGGGCCTTGTCTTCACCTGGCTGGTCACGGGTGCATGCTCCGCCCTGGTCAGCTACCGCCTGTTCAGGTTCAGGCCGGCGTTGTCCGCAGACAACGCCCTCGACAGCGCGACACATCCGGCACTGTTCCGGCTGGTCGTGGACCAGTCCAGGCATTACCGCGGTATCCGCATCGACCGCATCGTGCTGTCCAGTGACTTCGGCGTGGATATCCTGAAAACCCTGCAGTTTGCGCTGCCCGTGTGCACGACGAATACCCTCGTTATCGGTCAGCCACTGATGCAGTGTCTGACAGTGCCCCGGTTTCAATGCGCCCTGGCGCGCCGCCTGGGTCAGTTCTCGATGCGCTACAACCGGCTGGAAAACTGGCTGTATCAACTCCGTGGCATATGGCCGCAGTACTGTGATCAGGCGCGCATGCAAGGCTTCGGCTATCAGCCGGTTGCGTGGTTTTATTCTGTCTATGCGCCGGTCTACAATATGATCACCGCGCCCGCGGCGCGCCTGGATGAACTGGCTGCGGACCACTATGCGATGGAGTTATTCAGCGACGAGGAAGTGCTGGACACGATTACCACCCAGATGGTGTGCCAATACTACCTCAGGGAAAAATTCTGGCCTGTCGTCAGGAAGTATGCGGCAAGGAATAACCGGGTTCTTGACAGGATACATTCAGGCATGGCCTCCGTGTTGCGCGCCGGTCTGCAGGCTGACACTGTCAGCCACTGGCTTGCGAAGACACTGTCGGCCGAGGACCGTTGTGGTGATCCCGTCCCGTCGCTGGCATGGCGTATGGATAACATCGGGTTCGGGAACACCCGGATGGATGCGCTCACATCCGAGCCTGCTGCCGATGTCTATCTGGTGAAATAAAGGGTGTGATAGCGGCTGGATACATATTTCGGCCTGTAGACCTGCCCGGCTCGATTCCGGCCAGGTGTTACTCGGGAAATCTGAAGCTGAAATAATCGCCCAGCGCCTCCTCGATCTGGGTCTGGGTGACGGGTCGCCCTTGAAGCGGCCAGTCGAAGTGCTCGCAAACCATCGGCATGATCCCCGGTTGGCGCTCCGACTTCAGACGGATGGTCTTGTAGAAACGCTTGGTGTGCGGG
>DATKZN010000181.1:0-11009 GCA_035527955.1 Gammaproteobacteria bacterium | reverse complement strand
TGTCATGCAACGATCACCCCGCAATCCCCGTGCAGCGATCCTGTCCGGCTTCCTCGTCTGGCGCATCATCTTCGTGTCACTGATTCTCGTCGCCGGCACCTTCGGTCTGTTTATCTGGGAACGCGAGCACGGCGCCTCCATCGAGCTGGCGCGCACCATCGCCGTCAATACCCTGGTGATGTTCGAGATATTCTATCTGTTTAGCGCCCGCCACCTGCTGGCGCCGGCATTGACTCGCGAAGGGTTCTCGGGAAACCGGTACGTACTGTATGCCATTGGCCTGTTGCTGCTTATTCAACTGTGCTTCACCTATCTCGGCCCCATGCAGGTATTGTTCGCCACGACCGCCATGGGTGTCGACGCCTGGCTGCGTGTCATCCTGGTGGCATCCACGGTTCTGATCCTGGTGGAGACGGAAAAGCTGCTGCTGCGAACATTTGTCAGGCAGGAAAAGTGGATGACATGAGCGCCGCATACGGCATGCCATTCATCCTCGGGGCAATTTATTGCCCGACACGGCTGGCGGACTGATTCGATGCCGGCATGTTTCATCAACTATCACTCGCCAAACCCCCATAGCTGACATCAGCAAATACGTGACGGACATTGCTGCCGGCAAGCCGCAGGCGCTATCAAGCAACCAGTCTGACGGGGGTTTCGAAACCGGGTGGCTTGATCGCGAGCACGGAACAATCCAGCTGGTTCAGGATGGTCTCCGCCGTGTTGCCCATGATCAGGCCGGGCACACCGGTACGCGCTACGGTTCCCATGACAACCAGATCGACCCCGATCCGCCGGGCCAGCGCCGGAATCTCCTTGCGCGCCCCGCCCTTTAACAGGTGTGTTCGCGGTTCCAGGTAGTCCATTGCCCCCTCCTTGAGGCTGACGGATACCTCTCGCACCAGCGTCTCCATGCAAGCCTCGTGATGTCGCCTGACCTGCTCGAGGTAGTCCAGGATACTGGCCTCCGTGGCACCCATGAATGTCCCGCGCATGGCACCCTCGCCGATCGCCTCCCAGGCATGCACGATATGCAATTCGGCAAACTCGGACAGCGCCAGCGAGACGGCCATTTCGAGAATTTGCCGGTTCAGTGCCTGCCGTGCTTTCATTTCCTGCGCGGGGTAGGAATCGTCCACGTCGATCGCTGCCAGTATGCGCTTGTAGGGCTTCGATGCCCGGTGCTTGATCAGCCAGATCGGGCACGGACACTTGCGCAACAGGTGCATATCATCACTACTGAACAGGCGATCGAGCCAATCCATGTCTTCAGGGACCTTGACCACCAGGTCATGCCCGCTGCGCAATACCTCGCGGATAATTTCCAGGAATGGCGTACCCTGCAGCACTTTTACCTGCATGTCGATTCGCTTGCGATAGGGAGCGAGCCGGGATTCCAGCGCGCCCATGCGCTCACTTGCCAGCGCAGCTTGCAGATCCACAGAGATGGGACCACCATCCGGCATTCCGATACCGGCCACGATATGCGGAATCACGTCGACGACGGTCAGGCTGGCCTGGTTATTCTCTGCCAGGGTAACGGCGCGTTCCAGGGCGTGCTGGCTGGTTTCTCCGGGCGCCAGCACGCAGAGAATATTCTTGAATCGTTCCATAAATTACATCTCCCCCGCTGTGCGCAGTTGTGATTTGCATGGCCGGCCCATGCATTCTGCGCGCACCCGCACCAGCGCATGAAAGCAGTAAGCTTGCGCGAGCCTCAGGACTCCTCCGCGCCACCCGCTGCCACCGCGGGACCATGATAGTTGCCACACGCATCGAAGAACATCCTGCGCAACCGCCCGCTCAAGCTGGCACTTGCTGACCCTCCACCGGTCCGCGGGCAAGCGGCAAGCCGCTGCAGGGTTGCGGGGCATTACAATTATTTCAGAAAATTATCATTTCCTGATCTACGTCAAATCATCCGGCCCCGTCGAAGCGCAACATCAGCCTTGACCAATGAAGGAATCGGAGTGATAATGAGAACAATTCTCACTTTCATTACTCCGGGCATGTCATAATATGTCACTGATTAACATCATTAATTTATCGAATCTCGGCATCGGCGAACGGGCCTTCATTACGGGTATCCATGCGCCGGATGGCATGCGCCAGCGCCTGCAGTCGATGGGTCTGCGTACCGGTCGCGAGGCCGAGGTGATCCGCAATCCGCGCCTGGGCCCGATGCAGATTCGCGTCGGCAGCGTCCACCTCATCATGCGTCGTTGCGACGCGGCGCGCGTCACTATCTCTGCCGAGCGGTGAAACGTCTTGCCATTGTCGGCATGCCCAACACGGGTAAATCGACATTCTTCAATCGTCTTACCGGATCCTCCTCGCGGGTCGGCAACTGGCCCGGCGTCACCATCGACCTACTGAGCGCACGCATCGTGCTGGGTGGCGAGGCCATCGAGGTCATCGACCTGCCCGGCATCTATGACCTGCACGGCTTCTCCGAAGACGAGCAGATTGTCCGCAACTTTCTGGAAAACAACCCGGTCGACCTGATCGGCGTTGTGTTGAACGCCACGCAACTCGACCACCAGCTGCCTCTGGCCTTGCAAATCTGCAAGCTGGGCATCCAGCCGGTCATCCTGCTCAACATGATTGACGAGGCCGACCAGCTGGGTATCCGCATCGATGCCGGGGGAATCGCCAACGACCTGCAGTGCCCGGTACATCCGCTGAGCGCGCGACATGGCTCCGGCATGAACGAGGTACGCGAGACGTTGACGCGCTGTCTCGGCGAGGCACGGCCAAGACCGCTGGATGACATGCGCAACTGCCTGCATGCCGACGACGAAATCGTGCGGCATTCGGATGCGCTGATCAGTCGCTGTGTTTCGGCACCCAGCAAGCTGGTGCGCAAGATCACCGAGCGCATCGACCGTGTGCTGCTGCACCCATGGCTTGGCCTGCCGCTGTTTTTCGCGGCGATGTTCCTGGTATTCCAGGCCGTCTACACGCTGGGCGGCCCCTTGCAGGATGTCGTGGCATTCGTGCTGGAATCGTTCAAAAACCTGGCACTGCTGCCGCTGGCAAGCGTCTTGCCCGCCGCGCTGTATGGCTTCCTTATCAACGGTTTGTACGACGGCATCGGCACCGTCGCCTCCTTCGTGCCGATCATCATCCTGTTCTTCTTCATGATGGCCATCGTCGAGGACAGCGGCTACCTGGCGCGCGCGGCATTTCTTACCGACTCGCTGATGGCACGCATGGGGCTGGACGGCCGCGGTTTCGTCATGATCCTGATGGGCTTCGGATGCAACGTGCCGGCACTGATGGGGACCCGGGTCATGCGCAGCCGCGGCCTGCGCTGGCTGACCATGCTGGTAGTCCCGTTCTCGCTATGCTCGGCGCGGCTGCAGGTTTTCGTGTTCATCACCACGGCCCTGTTTTCGCCGAGGCAAGCGCCCGTGGTGCTGTTCTTCATGTACCTTGCCAGTTTCGCTGCGGCATTCCTGACTGCCGCGGTTTTTGGCAGCCGCCTGAAAAGCGATGAACCGTTTGTACTCGAACTGCCGCCCTACCGCGCCCCGCAGCTGAAGCAGGTCCTGCTGCGCGGCTGGCACGAGATCTATCATTTCCTGCGGCGCGCCAGCACCTTCATCGTCAGCGGCGTGGTAATGGTATGGCTGCTGACCCACTATCCGGAAGGCAGCACTCCCGGCGGCGCCGGCACCTGGGCCAGTATGCTCGGCGAATGGCTGAAGCCGGTACTCGACCCGATCGGTATCAGCGCCGCCATGTCGGTCGTGCTGCTGTTCGGCTTCGTGGCCAAGGAAATCGTGATCGGTGCCATGGTTGCCATGACCGGGCTGGAAGGAAACGCCCTGAACGGCTACCTTGCCACCCAGATGGACACCATTCAGGCCGTCAGCTTCATGCTGTTCATCCTGCTGTACACCCCGTGCCTGTCGACCCTGGCGACACAGCTGAGCGAATCGCGCAGCTGGAAGTTTGCGGGAATCAGCCTGACCTGGTCGCTGTCACTGGCATGGGCAGTCAGCTTTGTCTTCTACCAGGGCGCACGCGCGCTGGGCTTCTGAATCCCCTGCCGTGGCCGCAAGCGGGCGCGGCACCCCTTGAATTTCCCCGGCACGCCCCTATCTAGGTAGCAAGTCAATCGCGACAAACCCTTTTCAGGAGGCATTATCATGGCTATGGTACGTTACGAACCGATCAACCTCTTTGACAGGTTCAACAATGAAATCAACCGGTTCCTTACCGGCAACCCGACACAGGACGAGACCGTACCGCCGGCGCACGACTGGTTGCCGGCCGTGGATATTCTCGAGGAAGACAGCCGCTATGTGCTGTTTGCCGATCTGCCGGGCGTGGAACGCAGCGACATCGACATTTCGCTCGAGGAAGGCGTGCTGACCATCAAGGGCGAGCGCCGCGCGGAGAGCGAGACACAGACCGACGGTTACCGGCGCCGCGAGCGTTTGCGCGGCAGCTTCCTGCGCCGCTTCACCCTGCCGGACACCGTCAACGCCGACAGCATCAGTGCAACGATGAAGGACGGCGTCCTGCAGATCGGGATACCGAAGCAGGAAAAGCCGCAGCCACGCAAAATCACCGTCAGCTAGCGGCTCGTGTGCGAACCGGGCCGGCCTCCGGCGAGGCCGGCCCGGTCGTGCGTTATGGTTCAGCTTCTGTTGGAATACGCACATGAAACAGTTCTCGGACGCCTGCGAACAGAACAAGGCGCCTATCCTCGCGGTGCTGCACGAGGCGTTCAGGGATACGCAACGGGTTCTGGAAATCGGCAGCGGCACGGGCCAGCACGCCGTCCACTTTGCCGGCCACCTGTCCCACCTGCACTGGCAGACCAGCGATCTGCCGGACAACCACGCGAGTATCGGCGCCTGGATTGCGGACAGCGGGCTGGCGAATCTCTCGCCACCACTCGAACTTGATGTCGCGGCCGGACACTGGCCGCAGCAGACATTCGATGGCGTATTCAGCGCCAATACCACCCACATCATGCACTGGCCGGACGTGTGCTGCATGTTCGCGGGCATCGGCACGCTGCTCGAGTGCGATGGCGTGTTCTGTCTGTACGGACCGTTCAATTATCACAACACGTACAGCAGTCCGAGCAATGCGCACTTCGATGAATGGCTCAGGGACCGTGACCCCGGCAGCGGCATACGGAATTTCGAGGACCTGGACGCACTGGCACGCACCCATGGCATGCACTTGCAGGCGGATTACGAAATGCCGGTGAACAACCGCCTGCTGGTATGGGTGAAAGGCCGTGATACGGATACAACGGTATCAGCCCAATGAACCCCCTGGAATTCCTATATCCCGTCATTGCGAGTACGACATACAGGGGTGTAACAGGTGTCGCGAAAGGACAGGATGCCCGGAGCGACTGCCGTGAGCGGTCTGCGAAGCAGGTATTTTCGATACAGAATCAATCAGCGTCAGATTGCCTGGTAGCGGCATTCCCAGGCAACTGCTCCTGCTGTTGATCATCTACTTTCTGCATGGCCCAGGCCAGCCTCTCGACCCGGGCTATGCCCGTAAAAACGGTCTCACCTCCTCCAGGCAGTCGTCGCAATGACGATGTATGGGAGTTTCGCTGAAATAAAAAACCGGCCCGGGTTTGCACCCGGGCCGGCAGCGGGAAACTTCACAAATGACGGTGTCGGGGCCGCCAGATAGCGAGGTCAGTTATCGAATTGTGAAGTTACCCAGGGGACCGAAACCAGTGCCAGGGCGATGGCTACAATGTATTCCCTGGAAATATTCAGGCCTTCAATCAGGCTCAATCCCGGATCGCCCAGCAGGTATACCACTACAGCAACACCAAACAACTTGTTCATGCCAAACTCCTGCAACATTCATCTCACTGACGGATAGCTTATCGGCTGGCATGCTCAAACATCCGTGATGCACGGCAGAAATGCATGTGAGCCAGATCGCATTTCCCGAAGAAAGCTGGAAAAATCCGCGGGAGCAAGGAAGACGGACGGAAGATTTGCGTCGATCGGCAGGCCGATACCGGCCAGCCTGCTCAGTCACGTTTAATGCGGGCGTCGGCTTGCGTATCCGACGCTGGCGGCGTCAAGTCCAGCTGCGTATGTAAATCCTGGCGTGCAGCCACGTCCCGGATTGCATCCTCGTCGAGCAAATCCTGCAGACTGATCTCGCAGAGGAAGGCATGGATCTGCTCGCTCAGGTCATCCCACAGATCATGCGTCAGACACTGCTGCCCGTTATGGCAGTTTCCCGCACCGCTGCAGCGCGTGCTATCGATCATTTCGTCGACCGCGGCGATCACTTCAGCCACTGCAATCGCCTGTGCCGGCCGGTTCAGCGAATAGCCGCCACCCGGTCCGCGGGTACTTTTTACAAGTTCGTGCTTGCGCAGACGCGTGAACAACTGCTCCAGGTAGGACAGCGAGATAGCCTGGCGTTGTGATATGTGCGACAGGCTGACCGGGCCTGACTGTTCGTGGAAAGCGAGATCGAGAATCGCGGTTACCGCGTAGCGGCCCTTACTGGTCAGTTTCATGATGCTGTTATCCGACTGACGCCATCACGATCGAAAGTGTCACAAGGCCTGCGCCACGTCAAGAACCGTCAGACGGCTTGTCATGCTGCTCGTGCAGATCAAACGCCGTATCAATGTCCTCTTCTTCCACATGTTTGAGCACACACGGGCCGAGGTCCGGCAGCTTGCTGTCACCGATCTCGGCACCCAGGTCTTTCAGACCCTTGCACATGTCCTCCAGCCGCTGATCCATGGCATGGATATGATCGAGGATGCCGTTCACCGCGGTCGCCACCGGGTCAGGCATGTCACTGGTAGCGCCATAGGCATCGAAGCCCATCTTCCTGGCAATGGCCTGGCGTTTTTCATCCACTTCGGCATGCGGCTTGACCGTGCGGCCAGGCACGCCGACGACCGTCATACCCATTGCCACTCCCTTGAGCACCACGGCATTGGAACCGATGCGCACGCCGTCCTCGATGATAATCGGCCCCAGCACCTTGGCGCCGGCACCGATCACGACGTTGTTGCACAGGGTCGGGTGCCGCTTGCCCTTGTCCCAGCTGGTACCGCCCAGCGTGACACCATGGTACAGGGTGCAGTCATCGCCGATCTCGGTGGTTTCGCCGATCACCACGCCCATGCCGTGATCGATGAAGAAACGCCGGCCGATGCTGGCACCGGGATGGATCTCGATACCCGTATACCAGCGCGCGATATTGGAAAATACACGCGCCAGCCATTTCAGCCCGTGCGTCCACAGCCAGTGGCTCCAGCGGTGCATCAGGACCGCGTGAATACCCGGATAGGTGGTGAGTATTTCGAAGGTGTTGCGTGCCGCCGGATCACGGTCGAACACACAGCGGACATCTTCGCGGATTCTGTCAAACATGGTCTTTTTGTTGATTCAGATAGCCAGCGGGCTGCGCCACACGGCAACCCGTAAAACATATAAACATGTGTATGACACTGTGCCACATCTATCGACGGCAATATACACGCTAACCGCGTGGTTTGCCGGCCTGTTGCGCCGCCGCCAGGATACCGCGCAGGATGTTGATCTCGTTTTCATCCGGCCGTGCACGGTTGTACAACCGCCGCAGGCGCCGCATCAGCTGGCGCGGATTGGCCGGGTCGAGAAATTCCAGCTCCACCAGCGCCTGTTCCAGGTGGGCATAGAACCGCTCCATTTCACCGGCGCTCACCGGCACGTGCCCGGGCGGCGCCAGGGCGTCCTGCGTGTTTTCATGCGCCACCAGGATTTCGTAGCCGATGATCTGCACGGCCGCGGCCAGGTTCAGCGAACCATAGTCGGGATTGGTTGGGATGCGTACCAGGAACTGGCAGCGGTCGATCTCGGCATTGCTCAGTCCGGACTGCTCGCAGCCGAACACGATGGCAACCGCGCCCTGCTCGCTCTCCGCACAGGCGCGGCGTGCGCATTCGTCCGGACTGATGACCGGGCAAGGGATGCTGCGGGTACGGGCACTGGCACCGATCACCAGCCGGCAATCCTGCGTCGCCTCTTCCAGCGTTGCGCACACCCGGGCGGCGGCCAGCACATCGTCCGCGCCGGAGGCACGCGCGGTGGCATCGGCATGCGGAAACAGCTTGGGGTTGACCAGTCGCAGGCTGGCCAGCCCCATCGTTTTCATGGCCCGCGCCGTGGCCCCGATATTGCCGGGATGGCTGGTATTGCTCAACACCACGCGAATACCGGACAGCATCACGGCACCGGGTCAGTGGGACTGGCCGACGCAGAATGCAGTCAGTTCTTCCAGCAGGCGTGTAACCGCGCGGTTGGCGGCCAGCACGCCGCCGTAGGTATCCTCCGACGAGGCAGGCTCGCGGATGTCGAACAACCGCGTCGCGACCACCCGCTGTGAATCGAAATCGACCAGCTGTGCACGCACGGTGATATGCATTTCATTGGGCTGACGCGTGAAATCCTGATGAAAACGCAGCAGTTCGGTATCCAGGCGCAGGTTGGCCGCAACCCGTCCCGGGTTGGCATACATCGCCTGGAACTGCCCGCTGGCATTGAGCGCCTCCGCCAGCAACGGGGCCAGCATGCGCGCCGGGGTATCCGCCCAGCTGCTGCGCGTGTAATAGCGCAGCCCGAACTGCTGCTGCATGTAGGCAATGCGTGCCGTATCGTAGGCGCCATTAGCCAGCGGTCTGGCGACTATCAGTACCGGCGCGTCCGCACGCGGTTCCCGCACCGTGGCCGGCGTGTATTCGAGCAGGTATTTGTCCAGTGCCGCCGGCTTCGGTTCGGGCAGAACGGAACACGCCCCCAGCAGCAACGGAATCAGGATAATACGAAGCAGTTTTCCAAGTGTTACAGCCATGGTTATTCTCCCGGTCCCGGCATCTCGATCTCCCGTCCATAGAGCAGGGCGCGCGGGTCGTCCTCGAGTTTTTCACTGACCCCCTTCAGGGTATCTGTCAGGGTGCGCAGCTCGCCGACCAGCGTCCCCAGTTCAGGCAGTGTTTGCCGGCTGAACTGCTGCACACCGCTGCCGCTGCTTTCCACGTAATGGTTGAGATTTTCGCTGACGGCCGCCACCTTGTCCCCCATGGCCTCGAATGACTGCGCCGTTGCCTGCAGCTGGGTCAGCAAGGGCTCGACGCGCTCCGCCGCCGCTGCACTGCTTTTCATCAGCCTGGCGCCGTCGACTACTGCCTGCCCCAGTTCGGTATTGCGGGCCGCGAGCGTGGTGGTGACCGTATTGATATTGGCGATGATCTGCCTGAGCGATTGCCTGCCCTCGGTGTCCAGCAAGCGCGCCAGGTTGCTGATCAGCACGTTCAGGTTGCCCATCAGCTCGGTACCGCTCATGTCCAGCCGCTCGAAAAAGGACGGTGCCGAACGGATGACCGGGTATTCCTGGCCTTGCTGCGCAGTGAGCACCGGCGCCTCGAGACTGCCCCCCTTCAGGTCGACGAAGGCAACGCCGGTGAGGCCCTGCACCGCCAGTTCGGCCAGGGTATCCTCGCGGATTGGTGTGGTCGACACCACGTCCAGCGTCAGTTCCACCTGGTCGGGCACTTCGGGATTCAGTTCGATGCCGGTCACCTTGCCGACATCCACACCACGGTACTTGACCGGCGCATCGCGATACAGCCCGGACACCGATTCATCCAGGTAGACCCGGTAGGTGGTGTACTGGGTGGCGTAATCGCCCAGCGCCAGCCACAGGGTTATACCCATCCACGCCAGGCCCAGCACGATGACGAAGACGCCGACCAGTGCGTTGTTCAGCTGTTTTCTCATTTGCGCTCCCTTGCACTGCGGGCCCGAGGCCCCTCGAAATACTCCCGGATATGCGGCTGTGTCGACGTGGACAGCGCCTGCATGGAATCGACACCCTGCAGTTTACCATCACCCAGCACTGCGACCCGGTCGGAGACATCCCATAGCGAATCGAGATCGTGCGTCACCATCAGCACGGTCAGGCCGAGCATGTCCTTCAGTTTCAGCACCAGCTGATCGAAGAGCCCGGCACTGGTCGGATCCAGACCGGAGGTGGGCTCATCCAGGAACAGGATCTCCGGGTCCAGCGCCATCGCCCTGGCCAGCGCGGCGCGCTTGATCATGCCACCGCTGAGCTCGCTGGGAAACAGCGTGGCAGCCTCCGGCTTGAGGCCAGCCTGGGCGATCTTGACCCGCGCCAGCGAATCGATCATGCGGTCATCCAGCGCAGTGTGTTCGCGCAGCGGCAGTCCGACATTCTGCAATACCGTCAGTCCGCTGAACAGCGCGCCCTGCTGAAACAGCACCCCCAGCCGGCGCCGCAGGGCATTGGCATCATCTTCGCCGATACCGACCAGTTCCGTGCCAAACAGCTTGACGGAACCGGCATCGGGCACATGCAGCATGAGCATCTCGCGCATCAGCGTGCTCTTGCCGCTGCCGCTGCCGCCCACCAGCGCCAGTACCTCGCCGCGATAGACATCGAGATCGACCCCGTCATGGATCACGCGGCTGCCGAACACCGTGCGCACACCGCGCATGCTGATGACCACATCACGCGCGCCGGTCGCAGGCATGTCAGTGACTGCGTCCTGGTTTCCCGGCATGACGCTTATACACCCATCATGCTGAACAGCACGGAAAACATGGCATCCACGATAATCACCAGAAAGATCGACTGCACCACACTGATAGTAGTATGACGGCCGACACTCTCCGCACTGCCTTCCACCTTGAAGCCCTGATAGCAGCCGACGATGGCGATGATAGCGGCAAACACCGGCGCCTTGCCGACGCCGATCATGAAGGTCGAGTAGGTGATGGCTTCCTCGAGACGGGCGATGAAGGCGTGGTAACCGATACCGAGCTGTGCATTGGCCATGAACATCCCGCCGAACACGGCCAGCACGTCGGCGTAGATGGTAAGCAGGGGCAACACGACGAACAGTGACAGCAGTTTGGGCAGCACCAGCAGGTCGACTGGCGGGATACCGATGGTCTGCAGCGCCGCAACCTCCTCACGCACCT
>DATKZN010000180.1:0-4826 GCA_035527955.1 Gammaproteobacteria bacterium | reverse complement strand
TCTACGTCCTGTTGATGGGCGTCCTGCCGGCCCTGTTCGTGCTGCGCGTGCCGATCAAGCCCCTGCCGTTCTGGCGTGAATTGTTCGCGAAGCTGAAGGTCAGCGCGGTAATCGTGGTGGTCATCGTGGCGCAACTGCTGCTGTTCAGCAAGGCCTACGCGTCCTTCTTCCGCGAACACAAGCCGCTGCGCTATTACAGTAACCCGCTGACCAGCCTCTGGTCGGGCGGCAAGTACCTGGCGGAAAGTGTACCGACGGGACCGTTGATCGTCGAGGCGCTGGGCATGGACGCCGTGACACACCCGGGCGATAAACACCGGGAACTGGTCATCTTCGTGCTGGGCGAAACCGCACGCGCGGATCACTTCTCCCTGAACGGCTACGCGCGGGAAACCAACCCGTTACTGGCGAAGGAAAACGTCATCAGCCTGACGGATATGCAGGCCTGCGGCACCTCGACCGCGGTCTCCGTACCGTGCATTTTCTCCGGGCTGGGCCGCTCGGACTATTCCGATGACAAGGCCAAGCGCAGCGAAAACCTGCTGGACGTGCTCGCGCACGCCGGGATCCAGGTGCTGTGGCGTGACAACAATTCCAGTTCCAAGGGGGTGGCGGACCGCGTGAGCTACCAGGACTTCAGGACCCCCGAGAACAACACGGTATGCGACGACGAATGCCGGGACGAGGGCATGCTGGCCGGGCTGCAGGACTATATCGACGGCACCGGCAGCGGCGACATCTTCATCGTCCTGCACCAGATGGGCAATCACGGCCCGGCCTATTACAAGCGCTATCCAGCAGAATTCGAGAAGTTTACCCCGGTCTGCCGGACCAGCCAGCTGGAAGAATGCAGCAGCGAGGAAATCAACAACGCCTACGACAACGCGATCCTGTACACGGATTACTTCCTGTCAAAGGTCATCGCGCTGCTCAGGCAGAATGACGAGCACTTCGAGACGGCCATGATGTATCTCAGCGACCACGGCGAATCGCTGGGCGAACACGGCGTCTACCTGCACGGCCTGCCCTGGATCATGGCGCCCGATGCACAGAAGGATGTCGGCGCGCTGCTGTGGTTTAACGGCAACTTCGATGCAGACGTCGTCAGCGCGCTGCAGGCAAACAGCGCCCGGCCCTGGTCACACGACAACATCTTCCACACCGTGCTGGGCCTGCTGGAGATCGACACCGCTATTTACGACCGGGAGCTGGACATTACCCGCCCGATGCATGCTCAACAGCTGTCACTCGACTGACAGCAGCTCGACTTCGAAGATCAGAGTGGCATCAGGCGGAACCCGGTCAGCTGCCGATCCCTGACTTCCAGCGCATCGCACGCGGCCTGCAGCACGATCTCGTCATCCGGTTCCGCAGCACCCACCAGCAACATGCCCAGCACCGTCATCTGGCCCATGGCATCACCCGGCCGGTCCTGGCCGGAATTCAGTTCGAGTGCCGGGGCGCGTGCCGCGAAACCGGCGCACGGCAGCGCGCGAAGCCGGTACTGGATTGTTTTCGTTGTCGCCGCGCATACAGCAAGTTTATGATTAGCATGGCTATACGACATCAAATCAGGAAACACAGGGGCCGCCAGTGGCGCAACGCATCGCGATTGTATGGTTCAGGGAAGATCTGCGGCTGCATGACAACCCGGCACTGGACCATGCCTGCGCCCATTACGAGCACGTCATCCCGCTCTATATCCACCAGCCGGACGAGGCCGGCGACTGGCAACCGGGCGCCGCCAGCCGCTGGTGGCTGCATCACGCCCTGCGCGCGCTGGACGGGCAACTGCGCGAACATGGCAATGCCCTGCTCATCCGCAGCGGCAGCACCAGCCTCGACTGCCTCGCCGGGCTGGCACGTGAGACCGGTGCACAGGCAATAGTCTGGAACCGCCAGTACACACCGCAGGCCATGGCACGCGACAGTGCTATCAAGGCACGGCTGCGGGAAGCCGGGCTGACGGTGACCAGCTTCAGGGGCGGCCTGCTGTTCGAACCGCACGAGGTGCACAAGGACGACGGCACGCCCTACCGCGTGTTCACCGCCTGGTGGCGCAGATGCCACACCATGGATTTGTACCAGCCCGAGCTGCCGGCGCCGGCCACGCTGCCCGGCCTGGCCGGTATCGACGGCATCGCGCTCGACAGCCTCGGCCTGCTGCCGCGGCAGCCCTGGGACGACGGGTTTTACCAGTATTGGCAACCCGGCGAGTTGCAAGCACGCGCGCGACTCGAGCAGTTCATGGAAGGTGCCGTGGCGCAGTACGACCATGCCCGGGACTACCCGGCAATCGCGGGCACGTCACGGCTGTCGCCGCACCTGCACTACGGGGAAATCAGCCCGCGCACCATCGTCAACCGCGCGCTGCAGCAGGCGAACGCACCTGGCGGCGCGGCGACGCACCGTTCGCTGGAACGGCTGATGACCGAGGTCGGCTGGCGCGACTTTGCCGCGCATATCCTCTACCACTATCCCGACAGTCCGGATACCGCCATGGACGCGCGCTTCCGGCGTTTCCCCTGGCAGCGCAATTACCGCACGGCACTGCAGTGCTGGCAGCATGGCCAGACCGGGTTCCCCGTCATCGACGCGGGCATGCGCGAACTCTGGCATACCGGCTGGATGCACAACCGCGTGCGAATGCTGGTGGCCTCGTTCCTGGCCAAGAACCTGCTGATCCCCTGGCAGGAAGGTGCGCGCTGGTTCTGGGACACGCTGCTCGATGCCGACCTCGCCAGCAACACGCTCGGCTGGCAGTGGGTGGCCGGCTGCGGCACCGACGCCGCGCCCTATTTTCGCATCTTCAACCCGGTCACCCAGGGTAAAAAGTTCGACCCCGACGGCGAGTACGTGCGTCGCTGGGTCCCGGAGCTGGCCGCGCTCGATACGCGCTGCGTTCACGAACCCTGGAAGTCGGGGCTCGACCTGGCCTACCCCGCCCCGATGGTCGACCTGCAGGCAACCCGCATCCGTGCACTCGACGCGTTCAAGTCATTGCGTGGCCAGGCATGAGCCGGATCATCGCCTTCCCGGCGTTGTCCGTCGCAACGCCGCAGCCGGATGATCTCCAGGCCATCGCCGGCCTGGTACACCGTGTCTGGCATCGAAGCTACGACCATTTCCTGCCGGCCACGCAATGCGCCGAACGTACGCCTGCGCTGTTCCGGGATCTCATTGCACAACGCCTGCCGCAGGCCAGCATCGCGCGCCTGGGCGATCGCATCGTCGGCTACTGCGACCACGTGGCCAACTGCATCGACGGTGTCTGGGTCGAGGAAAGGTACCGCCGCCGCAGCATCGGTGCGCGCCTGCTCGACGACCAGCTCGAGCACCTGCGCGCCACGGGCATGCAATCGGCGCAGGCCGGCTGCGAGACCTTCAATGCCGCAGCCGTCGGTTTCTTCAACAAGCAGGGCTGGTACGTGCTGAAGGAAACCGTCGAACAGCTCACCGACGATACGAATATTGCTATCATCGTCTTCGGGCACTCACTGTAGCCGGCGGCCATGCACGGGGACATCACAAAAATACCGATAGGGATCAGCAGCTGCCTGCTGGGTGAACAGGTACGCTTCGACGGCGGACACAAGTACGATCGCTTCATCAACCGGCGGCTGGCCGATTTCCTCGACTTCCGGCCGTTCTGTCCGGAGGTTGCCATCGGGCTGGGCATCCCGCGCGAACCGATCCGGCTGGTCAGGACGGCACGGGGCGTGCGCGTGCTGGGCGTGAAGAACAGCGCGCTCGACGTCACCGACCGGCTCGGCACCTGCGGCGTCAAGGTCGCACGCGGCATGGACGAAGTATGCGGCTATATCTTCAAGTCGCGCTCACCCAGCTGCGGCATGGAACGGGTCAAGACCTGGACCGAATCCGGGCAACCGGACCGCTCGGACGGTATCGGCGCCTTTGCACAGGTCATCATGCGCGCCCATCCCAACCTGCCCTGCGAGGAGGAGGGCCGCCTGAACGACCCGGACCTGCGCGACAACTTCATCGAGCGCGTGTTCACCTGGTACCGCTGGCGGCAGCTGCTGCAACACGGCATTTCGCCGGCGCGGCTGGTCGAGTTCCATACCCGCCAGAAACTGAGCGTCATGGCACACAACCAGGCCGCTTACCGCCGCCTCGGACAGCTGGTGGCAACGGCAGGCAAAAAGGGTTTCGACGAGTTGTACGCGCGCTACGAAACGGAACTCATGGCGGCGATGCAGCGGCACGCCACGCGCAAGTCGCACAGCAACGTACTGCAGCACCTGCAAGGGTATTTCAGCAAACAGCTGGGGCCTGGCGATCGTGCCGAGATGAGCGGCCTGATCGACCAGTACCGGCTCGGGCTGGTGCCGCTGGCCGCGCCGCTGACGCTGATCCGCCATCATCTCCGGCATCACCCGAATGACTGGGCGCTGCAGCAGACCTACCTGGATCCATATCCGCGCGAGTTGATGCCGGCCTAGCCCGCAGCTTGCAGCAGTATCCCGGCGTTGCCGGTTACACTCCGTCTTTCACCTTTTTACACGCATGCCCGCGTCCGACGCCTGCAACAGGCGGTCTAGTCGAGCGACTTCAGCACCTGCAGGGTAGTCTCGCGTGCCTGATCGATGCCGGTCATGATGCTGTCTGCACCGGACTGGTCGCTGCCCAGCTCCTGCCAGTGGGCGCTCCAGGTCGCGACCAGCTCGTCGGCCATGCCTGACATCGGCGCGCCCATCACCTGCGACAGGTCGCGCACGGTCAGGATATAGGCCCAGCCGGTGCGTGGATTGCCCTTGTCGGCATCCATGTCGTAGTGGCTGTGGAACACGACCTGCTGCAACTCC
>DATKZN010000179.1:0-2852 GCA_035527955.1 Gammaproteobacteria bacterium | reverse complement strand
GTCAACACAAGAAAATGAGCAATACCAAATCCAACAGCTCTTTTAGCTTGAATATTCATCCGGCCACATAACTACAATTCGGCGAACGAATGGTCAACTTGAAAAGGATATTCGTTGGTCATAACACTCGCCCTGATTATTAGAATCAACAATTTACGCCTGGATTTTGCGCACAAGGGAGATTCAAATAAATCTGCAAATGGCGCATGTAATTTGACGCAGTTCTCCGACTGATCGGTGTCGCATCCATGGCTACCCTGCTTCCTGAGAAACTCCAGGAGTACTGCCGTGAACAAGCCAAGACTACTTGATCAGGTCCGTTTGTCTATAAGAAGAAAGCATTACAGTCACAGGACAGAACAGTCCTACGTCTACTGGATTCGCTATTACATCCGCTTCCATAACATGCGTCATCCGCTGGAGATGCGCGAGGCAGAGCTTAAGCAATTCCTTGATTTTCTTGCAAATACACGGAATGTCGCGGCCTCGACCCAGAACCAGGCGCTCTGCGCAATCCTGTATCTCTACCGGGAAGTGCTGGATACCCCGCTGGGTCTCGTGACCGGCGTCGATCGCGCTCGACGCCCAAAAAATCTGCCAGTCGTACTGACCCGAGACGAAGTCAGGTCTATCCTGCAGCGCCTGGAAGGCGTTTGCTGGCTCCTGGCATCACTGCTCTACGGCACAGGAATGCGTGTTACCGAGGGCCTCAAGCTGCGTATCACCGACATTGATTTTGCCTATGCGCAAATTACCGTACGCAAGGGTAAGGGTGACAAGGACCGGGTTACCCTGCTACCCGAGCGTTTGCGCGCGCCCTTGCTGCATCACCTGGCCAGCGTGAAGCAATTGCATGAACGCGACATCGAGGCAGGTTTTGGATTTACCTGGCTGCCATATGCGCTGGACCGCAAATTTCCCAACGCCGATCGTGAGTGGATCTGGCAATACGTGTTTCCGTCGACCATACGCTCGCCAGATCGTACGGATGGTGTCATCCGGCGCTTTCACATGTCGCCAAAGACTATCCAGCATGCCATGCGCCGTGCCGTGCAAAAGGCCGGCATCGCCAAACGAGCTGGCTGCCACACCCTGCGTCACAGCTTCGCGACTCATCTGATCGAGGACGGATATGATATCCGTACTGTGCAGGAACTGCTCGGCCACAAGGATGTAAAGACCACCCAGATATACACCCACGTGCTGAACCGTGGCGGGCGCGGGGTGCGGAGTCCGCTCGACAGCCGATAGCACTGATAAGCAATTGGCCACACCGGATCGATACGGCGCATCTGCGTACGGAAGCGGAAATTATCTCCTGAACAGTCCCGGTTATTCTTTCGCGAACAGCCCGCGCTTCTCGCGGAACAGTGCGGAGATGTCCTCGTCGCCGAAACCGGCCTGCATCAGGCGGCGGTAGTGAATCAGGGTCATCTCGACTACCGGCATGGACACGCCAAGCTCGGCCGCCATCGCCTTGCAGATGGCCAGGTCCTTGTGGTGCAGCGCGACGCGGAAGCCGGGGTCGAATTTGCCTTTGCTCATGCTCGGGCCGCGATGGGACAGGAACCAGTTGCCGGCCGCGCCGCTGCCGACCACCTCGATGACCTTGTCGAGCGGCAGCCCGAGCGCCTCGGCAAAGGCCAGTGCCTCGGTGACCGCCTGGTTGATGCCGGCGGCCATCACCTGGTTGACCGCCTTGGTGGCCTGCCCTGCCCCGACCGGCCCCATGTGTTCGACGCGTCCGGCGATGCTGTCCAGCACCGGGCGGATCCGATCCAGTACGTCCGCGTCACCACCGACCATCATGGCCAGCGTGCCGTTGCGGGCGCCCTCGATACCACCGGAGACCGGGGCGTCGAGAAACGTTTGGGGATGCAGTAATGCGGCCGCCTGTTGCGCAGTCGTGCGGCTGACGGTGGACGTGTCGAGTACTACGGTACCTTCCTGCAGTCCCGGCTTCAGCGCCTCGATCATCTCCAGCACGTCCGCATCGGCGGACACCGACAGGATGACCAGTTCACACTGCCGCGCAAGTTCAACCGGCGTGGCAGCGATAATCACACTGGTATCGGCGTGCAGACGTGCCGCCTTGTCCGCGCTGCGGTTCCAAACCGAGACGAGGTAGCCGGCCGCGTGCAGGTTGCGCGCCATCGGCGCACCCATGGCCCCGAGGCCGATGATGCCGGTTTTCATGGGATGTCCTCCATCGAAAATACGGGTTCGCGAAATAGAGTCGCCTGCAGGCGTGGTAGGGTGCACTTTGTGCACCGTTGTTGGTGCGTAAAACGCACCCTGCATCTACTGGTTACCCGCCTGGGCGGGAATTACAAAATAGTCTGTGCGCCCTGCGGCATTTTTTCTTTGCGACTTTGCGTCTTTGCGCGAGAAAATATTTACATACTCACTGGCTAGTAAATGCTGTCCGCTACTCGTCTTCCATGTAGGTGGTACCGGTGAGTCCGCCTTCCAGTGCCTGCAGGCACATGGCGCGTTCCGCGCCCTTGAGGCCGGCCGCGTTGAGTTTTTCGCGGTAGCGCGCCATCAGGCGCTTGGGTTCGAATTCCACGTAGCGCAGCAGCTCATCGACGCTGTCGGCGTGACGCGGGTCGACCAGCGCGTAGCCGCCGGTGCTGTCGAACTCGACGTTGATCGCATCGGTGTCGCCGAACAGGTTGTGCATATCGCCGAGGATTTCCTGGTAGGCGCCAAGCAGGAAAAAGCCGAGCAGGTAGGTCTCGTCATCACGCACCGCGTGTACCGGCAGGGTCGACTCGACGCCATTGCCATCGACATACATCTCGATATGTCCGTCGGAATCGCAGGTCAGGTCATGCAGGATAGCGCGCCGC
>DATKZN010000178.1:0-2542 GCA_035527955.1 Gammaproteobacteria bacterium | reverse complement strand
TGGCAAGGACCGCTGGCTGGGGGCGACGGAAGCCCTGGAGCAGGACATTCGCCGTGTCTCCGACGCCAGTCTCTGGCAATTTCGTGCGGCGACCAGTGCGGCGCTGGTTGAATACGCCCGCGAACGACTGTCCAGGCAGCTGGCGGCGTCAGGCGCGCCGCCCGGGGCAGTCGAGGAAGCGCGGCATCTGTTCGACACCAACACGTTGACGCTGGGCTTTGCCCGCCGTTTTGCAACCTACAAAAGACCCAACCTGTTGCTGTATGACCCGGAGCGATTGCTGCGCCTGCTGACACATCCGCAACACCCGGTACAGCTCATCGTGGCCGGCAAGGCGCATCCGGCTGACCAGGCGGGGCAGGCCCTGATTCAGCAATGGATACAGTTCATCCGGCGGCCCGAGGTGCGTCCCCATGTGATCTTCCTCGGTGACTACGACATGCATCTGACTGCGCAGCTGGTACAGGGCGTGGACGTCTGGCTCAACACGCCGCGACGCCCCTGGGAGGCATGCGGAACCAGCGGTATGAAGGTGCTGGTCAATGGCGGTATCAATTTGTCGGAACTGGACGGCTGGTGGGCGGAAGCCTACGCGCCGGAAGCCGGCTGGGCACTGGGGGATGGCCAGGAACATGACGACGATCCTGCCTGGGACGCTGTCGAAGCCGATGCCCTCTACGGCCTGCTCGAGCGCGAGGTGATCCCCGCGTTCTATACCCGCGACGACCAGGGCATCCCCGGTGCGTGGGTGGCACGGATGCGAGAAAGCATGGCGCGGCTGACACCGCGCTTTTCCTCGAACCGTGCGGTGCGCGACTATACCGAGCGATACTATCTGCCGGCGGCCGCAGCCTGCCGTGCGCGGGCCATCGACAAGGGCGCCTTCGGCGTGGAGTTGGTGAACTGGCGGCGCACGCTGGAGCAACAATGGGCCGCGTTGCGCTTCGGCGAAGTCAAGGCAGGGACTGAAGGCGAGCGGTATCTCATCGAGATCCAGGTCTATCTCGATGATCTCGATCCGGAGGCCGTGCGGGTCGAGCTGTATGCCGAGGGTGTCAACGGCAGCGCACCGGAGCGGGTGGCGATGCAGCGCGTGCGAGAACTGATAGGGGCTGCCAACGGCTACGCCTACCGCGCGGAGGTGTCTGCCACCCGCCCTGCGATGGACTATACGGCGCGACTCATACCGCACCGCGATGACGTCGCGATTCCACTGGAAGCGGCCAATATCCTGTGGCAGCGATGACCTCTGCTCCATTCGGGAAATACAGACCATGAGATACAACACACTCACGCCGGCGCGACAGGGATTTGCCGGTGATCCGCGCCTGGAAGTGGGGCGATTCCAGATGAATGCACAACCCGATACCCATAACAACAAAACACCCGGTTCGAGGCCGGGAGCGAAGGACGCGGCAAAAGACGTTCTACAGACCCTGCCCACGCCGGAACTGGAGAAGCAGCTGGTATCGTCTCCGGACGGCCTCAGTCAGGCCGAGGCGCAGCAGCGGCTGGCCCATTACGGGCCGAATGAGATTGCTGAAAAGCAAACCAGTGCCTTGCGCAAATTCCTCGGCTATTTCTGAGGACCCATCCCGTGGATGATCGAAGCAGCCGTGATCCTGTCGGCGGCAGCCCGGCACTGGCCGGTTTTTTCTTCATCCTGGTTCTTTTGCTGGTCAACGCCGTGGTCGGGTTCCGGGAGGAGCACCAGGCGGGCAACGCCATTGCCGCGCTGAAGGCGAAGCTGGCGATCAAGGCGCGGGTCAAACGAGTGATCCGGGAAGGAGAGCCACGACGGACCACCGTCGCCGGGACGTGGCCGGTATGGTGCGGCCGGGTTTCACGGTTTCGCAGGCGTTCCACGAGAGCTGGATGTCATCGATAATTATCTAACCGTCACCGGCCACGGTGACAGCACCGGGGGGGCGTTATCGTAATAACCGAACCTTAATCGTTTAATGGCTTGGACACACAGCTACCGGCAGGTGTACTATGTGAGCTCTTGCCTCCCCCTATTTTCTCGCAGGGAAATTCCGGCCGGTGAGTGCTTTAGAGCACCACTAACCGATCAGGGTTAACAGCTGCTTTGCCTGGCTGCTCCTCTCCGGCTAGTCATTTTAACCGGTCACAGGGACGTATGCCATGACACAAAGAATTTTCCGGTTTACCTGGTGGTTGCTGATGATACTGTCAGCCGTGATTTCCATCGCCTTGGTAATCTTTCTTCAAGTGTCATCATAATAAGGAATTTCTCATGAGTAGCATGCGACGAACACCTGTCATTTCCCTTCGCGCGCTGATTCTTCTGGCGCTGCTGGCGACTGTACACGGTCTCGTTCACGCCCAGGCCGGTTCTGTCGAGGCGCCCGAGAATGCACGCGCAAAGGAATATGGCAAAGGATGGGAGTGTAACCAGGGTTATCGAGCGGTTAACGGGACCTGTACAGCCGTCAAGCTGCCTGCAGATGCCTATCTGACAAATACCTCCTACGGTAGCGGATGGGAGTGTGGGCGAGGGTATCGAGAAGTCAGCGGGGGC
>DATKZN010000177.1:0-8071 GCA_035527955.1 Gammaproteobacteria bacterium | reverse complement strand
CGTGGCGAGACGTAGGCGCCGAATCGGTCGCTGTGCTCGGCCATGGCGCCGAAGTTCAGCAGCAGCCGGTCGGAGGCGCGGTAGCTTATGTTCGTAAACACGCGTGCACTCCACTCGTCGATCCAGTCATACCGGTTGGTCAGTACCTCGGACTTGAGGCGGTTGAGCCGGAGGCCGGCCCCCAGTACGGTGCGCAGCCGTCCTGATTGCGGGGAGGTGTACTGCAGTTCCGTGTCGTAGCGCTGGCCGCGGTAGTCAAACAGCCCGAAATCGGCGTACTGGTCAGGTTGACCGCTTTGTCCATCAAGCGGACAGGTACCGGATCCGGCTGGATCCGGTATTACGCAGGGTATGAAACTGACCGGCACGTCGTAGGCGTGAGAGAGCAGGTCTCGATAATCGTCATCCGAGCTGTAGTTGTTGCGGTAGACGTGCCAGCGCAGTTCGGCTTCGTCCGGTAGTGCGCGCCGCCAGTTGATGAATTCATAGTCGCTCAGTACCTGCTTGTCGTGGGCGGGCGGGTCGTGCTGCGGTTCGGCGCCGCCACCCAGGTCGCCGGTTGCGTAGCCGAGCTGGATATCGAATTCATCGCTCGGGCGCGGGTTCCACACGCCGCGAAACGAGACGCCGGCCAGCTGCCGTCCGTCGTTGGTGGAATTGAGGTCACCCTCAAAACCGCTGTCTTCCTGATAAGTCAGTGTCACGCGGTAATCCACTGCGCCCCGCGTGCCGGCATGCCGCAGCATGCCATGGCGTGTGTTCAGGTCGCCGGCGGTGAGACGTGCCGCCGTGCCCTGTTCCTGCCAGGGCAGCCGGGTGATGATATTGATGACGCCGGATACCGCATTCGAACCGTACAGCGGACTGTCCGGCCCGCGGATGACCTCGATGCGCTCGATATCTTCCAGCACGATGCCGAGGAACACCCAGTCCACGTCGGCAAACGAAGGCTGGTAGATCGAACTGCCATCGATCAGCACCTGCATGCTGCGCGGGAAGGCGTCACCGAAACCATGGTAGCTGACGGCAAGCTGGTTGCCCTGCGGGTAGGCCACCTGGATGCCCGGCACGAGCCGCAGCACGTCCGCGACCTCGATGGCGCCGGAGGCGACGATGGTGTCACGATCGATAATGGTGACCGAGGAGGGCGACTCGGTCAGTGGCTGGCGAATGCGCGTGGCCGAGATGACGGTATCGATAGCACCGGTAAAGTCTTCCTCGGTTTCCGGTGCCACGGCTGCACCCGGGTCGTACACCGTGCCTGGCAGGGCCGTGTCCGGCGCCGCGGCCATGTACAGCAGCAACAGCGCTACGGTATGCCGCAGAAAATCATGTCGAGAATGTAGCTTCGATCGTGTCATGCCCGGCCCCCGGTGGTTGCCTGGTTCATGCCCGTACCAGGGGCAGGGCAGCATCCCTGTTATATATCCGGGATTGAGTGATGCCGCCCGTCCTGCGGTGCCTGATCAGTGTGGACTGAACAGACCCAGCTTCCTGCAGGCAACTGCCGCCTCGGTGCGGTTGTTGACATCAAGAATCCTGAGGATCGCCGAGATGTGGATCTTGATGGTGTGCTCCGAGAGTCCGAGCTCGTTGGCAATCGACTTGTTCGAGTGACCGCCTGCCATGAGTTCGAGTACATCCAGCTGCCGGACCGTGAAGGTCTCCCGTCTGACCGGCATGCCGCCAGTCATGCTTTCCCTGCCGGCTGACGGGGAATCCATGTCACCACTGCCGAACAGTTCGGAAGGAATGTACACCCCGCCGGACAACACCAGTTGCATGGCACTGACCAGTACGCCGTTGGCGACGCTCTTGGGGATGAATCCCGCCGCGCCATGTTCGATGGCGCGCTGCATAACGCGGCAATTCTCGTTGGCCGAAACGACTACCACCGGAATGTCAGGCCACGTGTTGCACAGCTCAGTCAGCAGGTCCAGGTCACTGACGTCGGGCATTTGCAGGTCCAGCACGATCAGGTCGATATCCGGATGTGCCGACAACGCCTTGCGTACCTCTGCGGCCGATGCTGCTTCGATCGGTAACGGCCTGGCTGGTAGTCCGGTCAGGGCTATCTTGAGCCCCTCGCGCACCAGGTTGTGGTCGTCCGCGATCAGGATTTTCAGGCTCTCTTTCAATACGTCTCCGGGCGTCAGGCTGGTTATCTGCTGTGCATTATTATCGTTGTGCGGTAGCGCATGGCAATAATTTTGCTTATGAATTCGTATGGATTATTGATCAGCCGCAAGTGAAAGGGAATGCAATCCGTGCGCCGGGGGTATGGCAGTACTTAAGTACTAATACCTATGTACTAGTGTAGCCGTGGTCGGGGTTGTTTATCGTGCGCTGCAACAGGGATGTGGACACAGGGATGTGTTCCTCATCTATGTCGCCCGTGTGTCCTTTTTTATGTGTTTGATGTAGCGCGGATGGTCCAGTTGTTGTACATCCATGCCCGTGGCGCGCAGGGTGAATTCCCGATCCGTTCCCTCCGGCACAAGCCTGCATCCTACCTCGCCGCGCCATTTTATCGGGAGCGGCGCATGATTGCGGTAGGTGTAGATATTGTCTCTCAGGTCGCCACCCCCGATGACGCAGGGACAGTCCGGTAGCGTGCCTTCCAGCGTGGCATCGCGGACTACCAGATCGACCGCCTGTGTCCACAGGGAATCCTCGAAGGCGCCTTCCATTTCCTGGATCAGCTCCAGCCGGGAAAAATGCAGGGTGAAGGTGTCGCCGTCCTGCTCGATGGATGCCAGTTGTGCGCCGGGCAGTTGCAGTATCTGGATCGTGTCGCTCATGGGATTCGTTCTCCAGTCAGATCAGTTCAAGGGCCGGGGTGCCGCTGCCAATGGTGCCTGGCAGCATCACGCTATTCCGCGGGTCCATCCGGCCGGTACGCAGCGGTGTCCAGCATGCGCTCGTATTCATCCCGGTCGCTGACCGGCGCACCGCAGGTCATGCCGCTGCAAATGTAGGCAACACAATGTCCCTGTGGCTGGCGTGCCGCCAGCTCGCCCGGCAGTGCACTGGCCGCATCCGGTATGGCCAGCGTCAGCCGGCGCGGGGCATAGCCGCATGCGGCTGTCGACTGCCAGGCCGCGAGTTCGGGTTGCGTGCCGCGAATGATAATCGTCTGCTGCCCGAACAGCGATTCCTCTAGGGCGACGAGCAGGGTGGTGTGGCCATGCGGCATGGACTCGATGCCGGGCCAGGCACTTTTCAGGGTGTCTTCCGCGGCCCGCAGGTAGCGCGGTTCGCCGAGCAGGTGACCAAGGCGTCCGAAAACCCTGGCGGCGATTCCGTTGCCGGCGGGCATGGCGTCGTCATGATCGGCACGCGGGCGCTGAATCAGCCGTTCGTGGTCGTCAGAGGTGAAGTAGAAACCGCCGGCCGGGTCCTGGAAATGGTCCAGCACGACCTCGGCGAGTTCGATGGCGAAATCCAGCTCGCCATCCCGCCAGCGCACCTGCAGCAGTTCCAGGATGGCGTCGATCAGGTAGACGTAATCGTCCAGGTAGGCATTGAGGTGTGCGCGCCCGTCCTTGCAGGTGGCCAGCAGGCGGCGGTCCTGCCACAGCCGGTCCCTGATAAAATCGAGTGCGCATTCCGCGGAGTGGGTCCAGGCCGGTTCCGCCAGGTGACGCGCGGCAATCGCCATGCCGCGAATCATCAGGCCGTTCCATGAGGTGAGTACCTTGTCGTCACGGGCTGGCGGAATACGCTGCGTACGCGCCGCAAGCAGCAGTGCACGACAGCGATCGATGACGGTCTGCACCTCGTCCGGTTCGCGTGCGAATTCCTTCGCCAGTTGTTCTGTGGTGGTGCAGACGTGCAGATGCCAGCGCCCCTCGAAGTTCGCCGGCCGGTCCAGTCCGTAGCGGCGCGCGAACAGCGGGTAGTCATCCGCAGTCAGCACTGCGCGTACTTCCTGTGGCGTCCAGGCATAGTACTTGCCTTCCTCGCCTTCGGAGTCGGCGTCGAGACTGGAGCAATAGCCGCCTTCCCGGCATTGCATCTCGCGCATCACCCAGCCGGCGGTCTGTCGGCAGACGCGTTCAAACAGGGGGTTTTGCGTTATCGCCCACGCCTCGGCATACAGCGCCAGCAGGGCGCCGTTGTCATACAGCATTTTCTCGAAGTGCGGAATCATCCAGTGGGCGTCCACCGAATAGCGGCAGAAGCCGCCACCGAGCTGATCGAACACGCCGCCGTGCGCCATCTGCTCCAGGCTGAAGACCGCCATGTGCAGCGCACGCCGGTCGGGCTGTCCGGTCGCGCCGTGGCTGCCGGCCCAGTGCCGCAGCAGGCGTTCCAGGTTGGTCGGATGAGGGAATTTCGGCGCGTCGCCGAACCCGCCGTCGCTGGCATCGAAATTCCTTTCCAGCAGCTGGCGTGCGGTATCCAGTGGTGCTGCGTTGATGGTTGCGGCTGCCGCTGCGCTGTTCATGGTCTGCAGGGCATCGAGCAGCGAGGCGTTCTGGGCGCGGATTTGTTCCGGGTGTGCAGCGAGATAGTCGGTGATGCGCTGCAGCACTTCGCGGAACGACGGCATGCCATGGCGCGGCGCGTCGGGGAAGTAGGTGCCGGCGAAGAACGGCACCTGGTCGTCCGGTGTCAGGAACACCGTCAGCGGCCAGCCGCCCGGACGCCTGGTCAGCAGCGAGTGGGCCGTCTGGTAAATCTTGTCGAGATCGGGCCGCTCTTCGCGATCGACCTTGATATTGACGAACTGCTCGTTCATCTGCCCGGCGGTCCGCGGGTCCTCGAACGACTCGTGGGCCATGACATGGCACCAGTGGCAGGCGGAATAACCGACCGACAGCAGGATCGGCTTGTGTTCGCGGCTTGCTCTTTCCAGTGCTTCCGCGCCCCAGGGGTACCAGTCGACCGGGTTGTGGGCATGCTGCAGCAGGTAGGGACTGGTCTCGCCGGCGAGGTGATTGCTGTATTCGTCTGTGTTCATGCGGCTGAATTCACATGCAAGGCGTAGTACTATAGACGAAGCATTGTCGGGTGTCGCGTATCGGCCCGTTCTCATACCCACGTGTTGTAAGGAAATCGAGTGGATCTGACTGTCGTCATCCCCGTGTTTAATGAAGCGGAGGGTATCGTCGCCTTGCTGGGCGAGATCCCGGTAAGGCTGGACGGTTTGCTCGACTATGAAATCGTGGTGGTGGATGACGGCAGCACCGATGCCATGCCCGCCGTCCTGCAGGAATGTCGTGCCCGACAGCCGCGCTTGCGCGTGCTGCGTCATCAGGTCCGCAGTGGCCAGAGCGCGGCGCTGGCCAGCGGCGTGTCAGCGGCACGTGCGCCCTGGATTGCGACGCTCGACGGTGACGGCCAGAACGATCCCGCCGACATCATGAAACTGTACCGTGCAATGGAGCAGAGCCCGGACCGGATCACGCTGCTTGCCGGTCACCGGCGCGTGCGGCGCGATACCTGGCTCAGGCGGATTTCATCCCGGGTTGCCAACACGGTGCGCGCGGCGTTGTTGTCCGACAACACGCCGGATACCGGCTGCGGCCTGAAGCTGTTCCCGCGCGCGCTGTTTCTCGCGCTGCCGCAGTTCGATCACATGCACCGCTTTCTGCCGGCCCTCGTATATCGCCAGGGTGGCGAGGTGCTGTCCATCGAGGTCAGTCACCGTGAACGCAGGAGCGGGTATTCCAAGTACGGGGTGATGAACCGCCTGTGGGTCGGGATTGTCGATCTGCTGGGGGTCTGGTGGCTGATCAGGCGCCGCATGCAGCCGGCGGTCACCGAGATCAAGTAGGCGTGTCCCCAACACGCCATATCCTGCACGGCCTGGCGCTGATCGCCGTCATGACGCTGCTGGCCTGGCTGCTGGGCGATGTGATGGACCGTCACTGGATCGATGTCTATGTGCGTGATCGCGGCGTGACGGGAGAACTGCTGTTTGTCGGCGTTACCACGCTGCTGATCAGCATCGGCATATCGCGCCAGCTGGTCGCCTTCCTGGCCGGCTATGGCTTCGGCTTTACCAGCGGTGTCCTGCTGTCCATGGTGGCCGTCATCGCCGGCTGCATCCTGACCTTCTACTGCACACGGTTGCTGTTGCGCGATTTCCTGTCACGACATTTCGCTACGCGCATGCGCAAGCTGGATGACTTCATCCGGGAGCATACCTTCAGCGCGACCCTGCTGGTTCGGCTGCTGCCGGTCGGCAACAACTGGATGGTGAACATCGCGGCTGGCGCATCCGCGGTACGCGGCCTGCCGTTTTTTCTCGGCTCAACGCTGGGTTTCATTCCGCAGATGGCGGTTTTTGCCCTGGTCGGCAGCGGCAGCCAGCTGCAGCAGTTCTGGCAGGTTGCCATCGCCATGGCGATGTTCGTCCTGGCGGCAGTGCTCGGGGTGTGGCTGTTTGCCAGGTTCCGCCGCTTCTACCGGTCGGATATAAGCCTCGACGAAGACATACAGGATTCATCCCTTGCGCCCAGGCCCTGAATCCTGACCGGCACAGGCGCATCACCACCATGACCACTCGCAATCAGAACTGGCCTGTGCTGCTCGCGTTATGGCTCGTTGCCACGCTGGCCGGCCTGCTGATCCGGCCGCTGATCCCGGTCGATGAAACGCGCTATGCCGCCGTGGCCTGGGAGATGTGGGCGCGCGGCGAATTTCTTGTGCCCTACCTGAACGGTGCGCCCTACAGCCACAAACCGCCGCTGTTCTTCTGGCTCATTCATGCCGGCTGGTGGCTGTTCGGTGTCAGCGAGTGGGTGGTGCGGCTGGTCACGCCGTTGCTGGCGCTCCTGCTGCTGGCGGTGACCGCGCGGCTGGCGCGACTGCTGTGGCCGGATGACCCCCGGGCAGCATCCCTGGCGCCATGGGCATTGTTCTCCTGCGTATTCCTGACCGGTTTTTTCCCCTGGGTGCAGATGGATGTGCTGCTGGCGCTGTGCGCGCTGCTGGCCATGCTGGGCATCGTGCGGGCGGCAGACGGCAATCAGACCGGCTGGTTAGTCACGGGACTTGCCATCGGCCTGGGCGTGCTGGCGAAAGGTCCGGTTATCCTGCTGCATGTCATGCCGGTGGCGCTGCTGGCGCCGCTCTGGGTAAGCGCCCGGCCGGCGCGTGGCTGGTGGTCCTGGTATCTCGGGGTGCTGGCTGCCGTCGTGCTCGGAGCACTGATGGCGCTGGCCTGGGCCTTGCCGGCGGCCGCGGCGGGCGGCGAAGCCTACCGTGCGGCGATCCTGTGGGGGCAGACAGCCGATCGCCTCGTGACCTCGTTTGCCCATGCCCATCCCGTCTGGTGGTACCTGCCGTGGCTGGCGGTGTTGTTTGCACCCTGGATCCTGCTGCCCTGGTTGTGGTCGGGCCTGCGCCAGGCCTGGCAGCAACGCGACTCTGGCCTGCGCCTGTGCGTGACCTGGGTGGTCGCGGTGCTCGTGCTGCTCAGCCTGGTCAGTGGCAAGCAGGCCAAGTACCTGTTGCCCGTGCTACCGGCATTCGCCCTGCTGGTGGCGCGGGTATTGAGTCGCCTGCCGGCGCAGCCGGTGACGCAGCGGCCGTGGCTGCCTGCTTTCGTACTGGCCATGCTGGGCGTGGCCTGCATGGTCCTGCCGTTCGTACTCGACAAGGCGCCCTGGCTGAATACCGTGCACCCGGTGTGGGGCGCACTGCTACTGGCTGCTGCCGTGGCACTTCTGCTGCTGCCGCCGGCGCTGCCTGCGCAGTATCCGCTGCGCATGGCCGTGCTGTCCGTGCTGGTGGTGGCGATAGTCGAGGTGGGCGTACTGCGCATCGGGGCGCCATCCTATGACCTGCGGCAGGCTGGCCGCTTCATCGCCGCCGCCCAGGCCGCGGGCCGCCCGGTGGCGACGCTGGATCACTATCACGGGCAGTTCGGCTTTTACGGGCGTCTCACCGAACCACTGCTGGAACTCGCGCCGGGGCAGGCGCGGGACTGGGCGCGGCAGCATCCGGATGGCCTGCTGGTCATCACCGCGCGGGATCCGGCCGCGCAGCCGCCTGACACGCTGTTTGCCCAGTCGTATCAGGGCGGATACCTTGCTATCCTCCACGCCCGCGGCGTGCT
>DATKZN010000176.1:0-3192 GCA_035527955.1 Gammaproteobacteria bacterium | reverse complement strand
TCCAGCGCCTGTCGGCAAACCAGGCAAGCAGCAGGGTCGCGATGACCAGCACCAGGCCGTAAAACAGCGGCAGGAGGGTGGCAAGCCAGCCAAGCAGGGCGGGCGTCACCGCGAACAGCATCCTGGCCGCAACGGCCTCGCGGTTTTCTGCATCGATGGCAGCACCCCAGTGCCAGGCACCCAGGAAAGCGGCAATGACCGCGCCGTAGGCGACCAGCGCCTGTCCGGCCTGCTGCCGCAGTTCCCCTGAAAGCGACACACAGAGCACGGAAAGCAAGAGAAAAGGGATCAGGCCGGCAATACCGAGCCGGTACGCCTGCCGCCTCGCCGCATCAGTCCCGCCGGCGCCCTGCGCACGCCCCGTCACCGCAAAGGTGTCGACCGGCCTGTTCACAACAGGTCCTCGATCATCCGGACCAGCCGCCTGTCGTCAGGCGTCACCTGACTGGGGAAACTGGCAACGACGCGGCCGTCCCTGTCGACAAGGTATTTATGAAAATTCCAGCGCGGTTCTTCGCCGGTCACAGCGGCCAGGTTTTTATAAAAGGGCGCCGCAAGCTCGCCCCTGACGCTCACTTTTTCAAACATGGGGAACTGCACACCGTAGGTGAGACGGCAGAAATCCTGGATCTGTTTTTCGGTTCCCGGTTCCTGACCGGCGAAATCGTTGGACGGGAAACCGGCCACCACCAGACCGCGCTCCCGATACTGACGGTAGAGTTGTTCCAGCCCGTCGTATTGTGGCGTGTAGGCGCATTTGCTGGCCGTGTTGACCATCAGCACCACCTTGCCACGCATGATTTCACAGAGATGGGCCGGCTGCTCCTGACCCAGCGGCCGCAGATGGTAATCGAGTGCCGCGGGACAGTCGGCAGCCTGCGCCCCTGCAGCAATGAATGACAGCCATAACATCAGCAGACTGGGTATATATCGCTTCATCGGTACGCCTCCCTGACCCGCATTGAATTCCGACCGAGAATACACCGAAGCGGTCTTTTGTACAAGTTTTGTTAGGGCCGCCTTGACAGGGTGAAATCCGTATAAATCAATAGATATCATTTATATATATAATTTTTTTGGTATTCTTCTGGGCACAGATGACTAAAAATATCCAGCGTTTCGCTTGACAGATAGAGGTCTTGTGTATATGTTTTGTACATATTTACTGCCGGGTATGACGAGGATAACGAAATGCGAAATGCAACAGCCAGGGTCATCGACTGGACCGAACAGGGCCTGGTTCCGGACACCGTCATCCGTCATGGCATCCGGCGCCTGCTGAAAAATCGCATAGACGGGCTGCGTACCGGCGACTGCGAGTTCACGGCCAGCAGTAAAAACGACTTCATTCGCGGCATGAATCACAGCGCGATTGCGCCATTACCGGACAGGGCCAATGAACAGCACTACGAGGTCCCCGCCGATTTCTTCCTCGGCGTACTCGGTGAGCGCGCGAAGTACAGCTGCTGCTACTGGAACGAAGGCGTGGACGACCTGAACCTGGCAGAGGTCACCGCCCTGGAAGTCACCTGTGAACGCGCCGGACTCGACGACGGCATGGACATCCTTGAACTGGGTTGTGGCTGGGGTTCGCTGACCCTGTGGATGGCCAGGACCTACCCCAACAGCCGCATCACGGCTGTATCGAATTCCCGCTCCCAGCAACAGCATATCCTGCGACTGGCCCGGCAGCAGCAGCTTGACAATGTCAACGTGCTCACCTGCGATATGAACGACTTCACCAGTATGGAGCAGTTTGACCGCATCGTCTCGGTGGAAATGTTCGAGCACATGCGCAACTACCGCGCCCTGTTCGGCCGCGTCAGCGACTGGCTGAAGCCGGGTGGGCGCTTCTTCATGCACATCTTCTGTCACCGCATGCTCCCGTACGCCTTCGAGGACAGAAATGCGAGCGACTGGATGAGCAGGCATTTTTTCAGTGGCGGCATGATGCCTAGCGATGACCTGCCCTTGCATTTCCAGCAACACCTGCAGCTCGTGCAGCAATGGCGCTGGGACGGGCGGCATTACGAAAAGACTGCCAATGCGTGGCTGCAGAATATGGACCGCAACAGAGATGCGCTCTGGCCCATCCTGGAACGGGCCTACGGAGCAGAGGCCACCCGGCAATGGTGGATGCGCTGGCGCATCTTCTTCATGGCCTGCGGAGAGTTGTTCGGTTATGAAAACGGCCAGGAATGGTGGGTCAGCCATTACCTGTTCGAAAACAGGTCGCCCGCATGATAGCCATCGTCATCAACGCACTGCTGTTTCAGGCCGGCTGGCTGTGCTGCGTCCTCGCAGGCGCCATCCGTGGACCGGCGGGACGGGTTTCCCGTGCTTGACCTGGAACTGTATCTCTTCGGCCTGGCTGTCGCCCTGTCGCTCGCCTCGCTGGTCTGGGTTGCCAGCATCGTGAGGCACGATGCGAGCATCGTGGACAGCTTCTGGTCGCTGATGCTGCTTGCAGTGTGTGGCAGCTTTTACCTGCTCTACGAATTTCCCACGCTGCGCGGCGGGATCCTGCTGGCACTGGTCGCGATCTGGGCAGTGCGCTTGTCTGCCCACATCACCTGGCGCAACTGGGGCGAGCCGGAAGATGCCCGCTACCGGGCCATGCGTGACAGACATTCCCCCAACTTTGCCCTTAAAAGCCTGGTGATCGTCTTCCTGCTGCAGGGAGTGCTGGCATGGATCATTTCCCTGCCACTGCTGGCCGCCACCACCGGCAGCCGGCCATTGAACCTACTCGACGGACTGGCCCTGCTGCTGGTGCTGTTCGGCATCCTGTTCGAAAGTGTTGCCGATGCCCAACTGGCCGCATTCAGGAGCAACCCCGACAATCGCGGCAAGGTCCTGGACTCGGGCCTGTGGCGCTATACCCGGCATCCGAATTACTTCGGCGAATGCGTCGTCTGGTGGGGCTTTTACCTGTTCGCGCTTGCCGCCGGGGGCTGGTGGTCGATCCTTTCACCGTTGCTGCTGACGTTCCTGCTGCTGCGCGTATCCGGTGTCGCGCTGCTGGAAAAGGATATCGCCGGGCGGCGCCCCGGCTATCGTGATTACATCCTGCGGACCAATGCCTTCCTGCCGGGTCTTCCCCGGAATGCACACCAGGCCTGAGGATGCAGCAGATGACATGGTCAGGACACAGACTGCACCACCCGATCACGCCCTGGCTCTGTGGCCTGG
>DATKZN010000175.1:0-7779 GCA_035527955.1 Gammaproteobacteria bacterium | reverse complement strand
CCGCCCTGCACCTGCCCGGACCCGGCAGACGACGACCAGTGCGCCGGCGGTTCCGTTGTGACGGTGGCCAGATCCGGCGCCGGTGTTGTCGCGCAGCCGGCAAGCAGCAACAGGCCCGCGCCCAGCAGGGCGCGCACGGTGATTGGCATCACAACACCAGGCATCATGCCGGAGCTCCTGCCGTGCCCTCTGGTGTCTGCCCGAAACGCCGGTACATGAACGCATAGTACATCACCGGTATCACCACCAGCGTGAGCAGCGTCGACACCAGCAGGCCGAAGATGAGCGCAATCGCCAGGCCATTGAAGATCGGGTCATCGAGGATGAAAAATCCGCCCAGGATGGCGGCCAGCGCGGTCAGTACGATGGGCTTGGTGCGCGCCACACCGGCGCGGATCACCGCCCGGTCGAAGGGTGTGCCGGCCCGCAGTTCATCGTTGATGAAATCCACCAGCAGGATCGAGTTGCGCACGATGATGCCGGCCAGCGCGATCATGCCGATCATGGAAGTGGCGGTAAACTGCGCGCCCAGCAGGGCGTGGCCGGGCATGACGCCGATCACCGTCAGCGGGATCGGGATCATGATGATAAGCGGCACCAGGTAGGAGCGGAACTGCACGACCACCAGCAGGTAGATCAGCACCAGGCCGACCGTGTAGGCGATGCCCATGTCGCGGAAGGTCTCGAAGGTGGTCTGCCATTCACCGTCCCACTTGAGCGAATAGCGGTAGGGATTGTCCGGCGGATTGACCAGGAACTGGCCGAGTTCGGGCGCGGCCGCAACCCCCTTGTCCGAAAGCTCCGCGGCGATACGTCGCATACCGTACAGCGGACTGTCCAGCGGCCCCGCCATGTCACCGGTGACATACACCACCGGCAGCAGGTCCTTGTGGTAGATGGCCTGCTCGCGCGTGGCGCGCTCGACGCTGACCAGTTCGGACAAGGGTACCAGCGCACCGTCCGCCGCTCGCAGCCGCAGCGTCAGCGCCGGTTCGGGCCCGGCACGCTCGCTGGCCGGCAGCTGCAGGCGCAGGGGAATGGCGTATTTTGCATCCTCGCGGTGCAGGTAGCTGACATCGCTGCCGCCGATCGCGGTGGCCAGCGCCGCCGTGATCGCCTGCTGGCTGATACCGTGCAGCGCGGCCCGGGACCGGTCGACCTGCACGATCCATTGCGGCGCATCCGCCTCGACGCTGTCATCGACGTCCACGATATCGGGCGTTGACTCGAACACCGCGCGCACCTGGCGTGCGACCTCCAGCTGCCCGGCATGATCCAGGCCGTAAATCTCCGCCACCAGCGGCGCCAGCACCGGCGGCCCCGGCGGCACCTCGACGATCTTGACGCTGGCGTCATAGGGTCGCGCCAGTTCCTGCAACGGCGCGCGGATGGCGCGCGCGATATCGTGACTCTTGCGCTCGCGGTGATGCTTGTCGACCAGGTTCACCTGGATGTCGCCCAGGTTCGCGGCACGCCGCAGGTCGTACTGGCGCACCAGCCCGTTGAAGCTGATCGGTCCGGCGGTACCGGCATAGACCTGGTAATCGGTGACCTCCGGGACGGTCGCGATGTAGCGCCCCATGTCACCCAGCAGGCGCGTGGTCTGCTCCAGGCTGGTGCCTTCCGGCATGTCGACCACGACCTGCAGCTCCGACTTGTTATCGAACGGCAGCATCTTCAGCACCACCAGCCGGGCCGCGGCCAGGCCCATCGAGGCCATGATCAGCACGACCAGGCCGCCCGCCAGCAGCCAGCGCGCCGGACGCCCCGCCCGCCCGCGCAGGAACGGCTGCATGGCGGTTTCCAGCACGCGCTGCAGGCGCCCGCCTTCGGGCTCCGCATGATGCGCCGTGTTGCGCAGCAGCTTCGCAGCCAGCCACGGGGTGATGATCAGCGCCACCAGCAGCGAAATGAGCATGCCGAGGCTGGCGTTGATCGGGATCGGGCTCATGTACGGCCCCATCAGCCCGCTGACGAAGGCCATCGGCAACAGCGCGGCGATCACGGTCAGCGTGGCGAGGATGGTCGGACCGCCCACCTCATCGACCGCCAGCGGGATCGACTCGATGAAACCCTTGCCGCCGAGCTGCATGTGCCGGTGGATGTTTTCCACTATCACAATGGCGTCGTCGACCAGGATGCCGATGGAGAAGATCAGCGCGAACAGCGACACCCGGTTGAGGGTGAAGCCCCAGGCCCAGGACGCGAACAGCGTGATCGCCAGCGTCACCACCACCGCCGTGCCGACCACGACCGCCTCGCGCCAGCCCAGCGCGAACAGTACCAGCGCGACAACCGAGGCCGTGGCGAACACCAGTTTCTTGATCAGTGTCTTCGCCTTCTGGTCGGCGGTGGCGCCGTAGTTGCGGGTCACGGTCGCATGCACGCCGTCCGGCACAAAGGTGCCCTGCAGCGCCGCGAAGCGCTCGATCACCTGCTCCGCGATACGCACGGCATTGGTACCCGGTTGTTTCGCGACCGCCAGCGTGACCGCCGGGTATTCACCCTGCATTGCGAACGCCTGCGGATCGGCCGCCGCACCGGTGCCGAGCCAGACATACTGGTCGGGTGTGTCTGCCCCGAAGTGGATGTCGGCGACATCGCGCAGATACACCGGCAGGCCGTTCTTGACACCGACCACCAGCTCGCCGACCTCGTCCGGTTCCACCAGGAAGGTGCCGGCCTGTACCGGTATCTCGTGGTTGTCCCTGACCAGAACGCCGGCATCGGCGGAACTGTTGGCGCTGCCGAGCGCCGCACGCAGGTCGTCCAGCGCAATGCCGTACGCTGCCAGCCGTGCCGGATCGAGTTGTACGCGCACTACGCGCGGCACCCCGCCGATGGTATAGACATCACGGGTGCCTGCCACGCGCTTCAGTTCGGTCTCCAGGGCATGCGCCACCTGCGCGAGTTCATAGCCACCGCGGTTTGGATCATCCGTCCATAGTGTCAGGGTGACGATCGGCACGTCGTCGATGCCCTTGGGCTTGACGATGGGCTGACCGATCCCGGCGTCGGGCGGCAGCCAGTCCTGGTTGGAATAGATGGCGTTGTAGAGCCGCACGATGGCATCGGTGCGCGGCTCGCCGACCTGGAATTCCACGGTCAGCGCCGCCATGCCGCGCCGCGACACGGAGTAGATATGCTTGACGCCCTCGATTTCGGACAGCACCTGCTCGGCGGACGTGGTCACCAGGTGCTCGACCTCGCGCGCGCTGGCGCCGGCATAGGGAATGAAGACGTTCGCGAAGGTGACGTTGATCTGCGGCTCTTCCTCGCGCGGCGTTATCACCAGCGCGAAAGCGCCCAGCAGCAGGCCGACCAGCGCCAGCAGTGGCGTGATCTCGCTGTGCAGGAAGCGGCGCGCCAGCCCGCCCGAGAGACCCAGGCGCTCACTCATGGGACTGGTCAGCCTCTGAACCCTTCAGCAGGATCGCCGCGCGCACCGGGTCGAGCGCGACCCGTTCACCGGCCGTCAGTCCGGCCAGGATCTCGCGGCCTCCAACGCCGTAGCGGCGGCCTGGCCGTACCTGGCGGAAATGGATACCCTGGTCATCGACCACGTAGACACCGGCCACCTCGCTGCGATAGACCAGTGCCGACTCGGGTGCCAGCAACCGTTCCGCCTCGTTGCTGGTCACCGCCACCTTGACCGACATGCCCGGGTAGAGCGGCTTGTCCAGCACCGGCAGCTGCAGGCGCACCTCGAAACTGTGCGTTGCGGGATCGGCACGTGGCGAGATGGTGAGCTGTTCCGCGGCGACCCGTCCATTGATCGAATCCGGCAGGATCACGCTGGCTTCCTGGAAGCGGCGCAGGGTCGCGATCAGGCTTTCCGGCACCTGTGTCGTTACGCGCAGCGAATCCAGCGACAGTCCCGTCATCAGCAGCGTGCCGGGCTGCACCAGTTCGCCAGGCTCGATGTGGCGTTCGACCACGATCCCGCTGTAGGGCGCGCGGATCAGCGTATGCTCGAGCTGTTCGCCGGTCTCGGTCTGTTGCGCGCGCGCCGCATCCAGTGATGCCTGTGCGGCCTTGAACTCGGCAGTCGCGGCGTCGAGCACGGACTTGCTGACGGCCTGTTCCTTGTACAGGGTCTGCTTGCGGCGCTGATCGTCGGCGGCCTTGTCGAAACGGGCCTGTACTTCCTGCAGGCCGCTTTTGGCCCTGGACAGGCGCGCCTGCTGCTCGGTGTCGTGCAGGCGCACGATGATCTCGCCCTTGGGCACGAAGTCATCGATGTCGAAATTGACTTCGGTGACGCGCCCGGAGGTCTGCGCTGCCACCGTGGCCTGGTTGACCGCCTCGACCCGGCCATCCAGCCGGATTTCGTCCGGGACGGTGACGTATTCGACGCCCGCCGTCTCGAGTCCGGCCGCGCCGGCGAGCAGCGGAGCGCACCACGCCAGAGCTATCATCCTGATCGTCCACTGAATGCTTCTGCTCATATCGAACTCCTTGGAATGGAACGCGAGCCGGTGGCGCCGTCAGGACCGCTTGCGCCTGGCGAGTGCCCTCTCACCTTCGTCCGTATGCCGGGAACGGTCGTTGCATGTCATGCCTTCCCGGTTACAGAGGTACAGCAATACTACTAGGAACATCGCCAGCAGAAACATACCCGCCACAGTCAATGCGTCAAATGACATAATCGCCTCCCGGTCTGTGTATCAGTATTTTACTGTTTACTAAACTACTCTGCCGTACACATATATGCAACAGTAAGTTGTAACATTTTGTTAAAGTCTTACCTGCTTTTCTTTGGTGCATATCAACCGATATGTCTCAAAAAAAAAGCCGGGGTGATCCCGGCTTCTTTCCGCATGTGCGCTGGCAGGTTGTCAGTGTTTTCCACTACCCATGCCACCGCCCGGGCTCATGCCGCTACCCGGACTCATCATGCCGCCAGCCGGACGCTCCGTGCGTTCGTCCTGGCGTTCCTCGCGTTGCTGCTGACGCTCCTGACTGCGCTGTTGCTGGTGCGCCTGGAATTCCTCGCGGCTGACCCGGCCATCACGGTCGGTATCGATATCCGCGTATTTCGGCACCTCGTCCCTGTGCCGGTACTGGTTTTGCTCCGCAGTACGCTGCTGCATCCGTTCGCCATGTGCCGCCTGAAATTCCTCCTGGCTGACAAAGCCGTTTCCATCCGTATCCATACCATCAATCAGCATCGGGCCCCCGGCAGGTATTGCCGGATCGGCGGCTAACACGAGGACTGTGCTGATCGTACTCAGCACGGCAGCTGTCATGTATACAACTACTGAACGTTTCATCATCACTCTCCTGTTGGTTGTGCGGTGGCCATCGGATTGCGAGCAGTGCAAGCAACCCGTCGGCAGGCTGATTACCCATCACGGGTTACCTGGCGCTTACCAGGGCCAGCAGAACCAGCATAACCAGGCTTGAAACCATACCCGTCAGTGTTGCCATATCGAATATCATGGTTAACCTCCATGAGTGTTTGATCAGGGTGTTCACTGTAGGGGGGCAAGCTGAAACCAGGCTGAATATCCGGGGCATCAACCGCGACTATTTGTCGCTGGCAAGCGACAGGCGCCGGCCTGGCTGACCTGGAACATCTCAGGTCGTGGCAGGCAGAAACACCCGAACTTCGAGACCGCCGAGCGACGCGGAACGGCCAAGTTCCAGCGTGCCGCCATACTGGTCGACGATGTCCTTGATGATCGACAGACCGAGCCCGTGGCCACTGGTCGACTCATCCAGTCGCACGCCGCGTTGCAGCAGCGCCTGCTGCATGGAGTCCTCGATGCCCGGCCCGTCATCCGCGACCGACAACACCAGCCCGGCATCGTATTTCGCCGTGACCCTGACCCGGCGCCGACCCCACTTCGCGGCATTCTCCAGCAGGTTGCCCAGCAGTTCGAGCATGTCCTCGCGGTCACCGAAGCGTATCGGATCCCGGCCCAGCTGCAGTTCGAACTGCAAGCGCTTGTCGGCATGGACCTTCTGCAGCAGGCCGACGATATCGGGCAGTTCCCCGTTCAGGTGGCAGAGCCGGCCACCGGATGCCGGACCGGCCAGGCGCGCACGCTTCAGCTCGCGGTCGATAATCGACTGGATCAGGGTCAGCGAGGCACGCGTCTGCTTCAGGCTCTCACCGTCCAGCCGGCCGGCATTCTGCTCCAGGTACTGCTGGAGCACCGCCAGCGGCGTCTTCAGGGCATGCGCCAGGTTGCCCATGGCATTTCGCGAGCGCACCAGGCGCTGCTGCATCAATTCGACGAGCCGGTTGACTTCGCTCACCAGCGGCCTGACCTCGGGCGGCACATCCTCCGGCAGCCGCTCGATGACGCCGGTCTCGAGCTGCCGGGTGGCGTCGCACACGGCGTCCAGCGGTTTCAGACTGTGACGCACGATAGTGCGTTGCACATAGATCAACAACGCCACCAGCACCAGCGCCACGATGCCGAAGCGCAGGCGGAAGCGGTTGATGTGCTTGTTCAGGGCCGTCAGCTCTTCCGCCATCACCAGGCTGAACGGGTGCCCGTCCCGTTCATAGTGCACGACCCAGACCAGCAGTGGCTGGTTATCCGGTCCCTTGATGCGCAGCAGGGTCTTTTGCGGCTGGTCCTCGATCCGGAAACCGAAATCCGTGCTGCCGAGCGAACCCGATTTCAGGCTGTACCCGTTCGAGCTCACCTGGAAATAATGACCCGAGCCGGAACGCAGGTAGATCGGTGCTACATAGTCGGGATTCAGGTCGGGGATGCCCGCCGCATCGAAGCTGATCCCGGAAACCAGCCCCTCGGCATCGTGTTCGAGCCGTGTGGCGATATAGTCCTCGGTGAAATTGGCGGCGAAGCGGCTGGTGACCAGCCAGTGCAGACCGAACAGCAGCACCACACTGGCCAGCAGCCACAACATCAGCCGGCTCTGGATCGAGGTCACGGACAGGGATCCCCGAAAATATATCCCTGGCCGCGCCGGGTCGTGATCAGGTCCTTGCCGATCTTGCCGCGCAGGCGCGTGACATAGACCTCGATCACGTTGCTGTCGCGCTCGTCATCGAACTCGTAGATATGCTCGGCCAGGCGTGTCTTGGACAGCACCTTGCCCTGGTGCAGCATGAGGTAGCGCAACAGGCGGAACTCGGTCCCGGTCAGCTCAATCTCGGTCCCGTCGTCGCGGCTGCAGGACTTGCGCTCCTCGTCCAGCGTCAGGCCGCAGGCCGCCAGAGTGCCGGTGGATTGCGTCACGCTGCGCCGCACCACGGCCTGCAGGCGCGCCAGCAGCTCCTCGACATGAAACGGCTTGGCAAGATAATCGTCGGCACCCGCCTTGAAGCCGTCCACCTTCTCGTGCCAGGCATCACGCGCGGTGAGGATGATGACCGGGGTGATGATCGAAGCCGCGCGCCAGTGCGTGAGCACCTCGAGGCCGGGGCGCCCGGGCAGTCCGAGATCGAGGATCACGGCATCGTAGGCCTCCTCCCGGCCCATGTGTTCACCGTCGATGCCGTTGTCGGCGACATCCACGGCGAAGCCCTCCTGGCGCAGCTGCGATTGCAGGCTGCCGGCCAGTGCCGCATCGTCTTCGACTATCAGGATTCGCACTGCACTGCACTCCGCCCGTTGATCAAAAAGCTGTCTATGGACCTTTGCCGCCGCATGAAGTTTCCCCCGGCGACGGCGATAGTAAAAGGGGTCAGGTCCACTGCTGTCCCACATACTCCCTCTCCCTCCGGGAGAGGGTTGGGGAGAGGGGATCAAATCAAGCCAACTGCCTGATTTTTATTCCCTCTCCCTGGCCCTCTCCCTC
>DATKZN010000174.1:0-22206 GCA_035527955.1 Gammaproteobacteria bacterium | reverse complement strand
CCTTGCTCTTCATGTGAATCAGGGCCTCGGCACCGGAACCGCCAGGCTTGTTGACGGGGATAAAGGGCTTGGGTGAAAAGTCGTGCTTCTCGATCACGGTCTGCATCAGACGGGCCATCTTGTCCGCGCCGCCCCCGGGGCCGGCCATGATGACGAACTCGACGGGTTTCCTGGGAGTCCACCCCTCGGCATGCGCTACTGTGGCGGTGGTTGCGAAGGCCGCTACCGCGACCAGCGCGGCCGGAAGCAGGGCCATTTTGCGTAATTTTGCTCTCATTTACTCATCCTCCAGTGGTTTGCGTGAACTCATGTTGTCCGGGTTCATGCTGTATCCCCGTTCGGCTGATGCCGTTGGGGGGTCTTGTCCGAGCGCTGGTGTTTGGTATACAGAATACCAGTAATGCAAATAATAGCCCTATAGAAAAATTTATCAAGCGTATTTTTAAAAAATCCTGGCGGCCGAAACATGCATGAAAATACCGCCTGTAACTATTTTATCTTGCAGATTTTTATATCTTTTATAGTTTATTTATTGAGCCTTGCCGGGAACTCATTCCGCACCGCCCTGAAGAGCAAGCACGATCTTGCCGAAATGGGCGCTCGCCTCCATGTCCCGGTGGGCCCGGGCCACATCCTCCAGCGCGTAGACATGGTGCACCAGCGGCATGACCTTGCGCTGAGCCAGCAGGGGCAGCACGACCCGGGTGAACTCGGCAACGATCGCCGCTTTCTCCGGCACCGGCCGGGAGCGCAGCACAGAGCCGATGATCTGCTGGCGCTTGACCATCATCAGGGCCAGGTTCAGTTCCGCCCTGACCCCGCCGGTTACGCCGATAATCACCAGCCGTCCGCCGATGGCCAGTGACTTCATGTTGGCTGTCAGATAGGCCGCACCGATATGGTCCAGAATGACCTGAACACCCTGCTTGCCCGTGCAGTCGCGGATCTCCGCGGCGAAATCCTGTGACGTGTAGTCGATGACCCGATCCGCTCCGAGGGCCTTGACCCGCTCGACCTTGCCCGGGGACGCGGTGACGATGACCCGGGCGTTCGGTGTCAACGCCTTGCAGAGCTGCACGGCAGCGGTGTTGACGCCGCCGCCTCCACCATGCAACAGCACGCTGTCGCCGTCTTTCAGGCCACCGATCATGAACACGTTGAGGTAGGCAGTTATGTAGGTCTCGGAAACGCAGGCTGCCTCCTCGAAGCGCATCGACTCCGGAATCGGCATCAGGTGATCGGCCCAGGCAACGGCAAACTCCGCATAGCCCCCGCCACCGACCAGGCTCATGACCCGATCGCCGACGGACCAGTCGCTCACCCCCGGGCCGATCGCGTCGATGGTGCCCGCCACTTCCAGACCGAGGATCTCCGAGTCACCCCTGGGTGGCGGATAGTTGCCCTCGCGCTGGATGATGTCCGGACGATTGACCGAGGTCGCCGCAACTTTCACCAGCACCTGCCCGACACCCGGCGACGGCTTCACCGCTTCGCCGATGCGCAGGACGTCCGCCCCGCCGAATTCAGTCATCAGGACGGCTTTCAAACCGCCTCCACCCGGGCTGCACAGAACTTGAACTCGGGGATCTTGCCGAACGGATCGAGGGCCTGGTTGGTCAGCACATTGGCCGGCGCCTCCGCATAGCAGAAAGGAATGAATACCATGCCGTCGGGCACCGCGCCGTCGGCCCTGGCCCGCAGCTCGAGGACCCCGCGGCGGGTCGAGACCCTGATCATGGCGCCGGGTTCGATGTTCATGCGGGACATGTCGCCGGGTGACAGCGTGGCAACCGCTTCGGGTTCCAGTTCGTCGAGTACGGTGGCGCGCCGGGTCATGGCCCCGGTATGCCAGTGCTCGAGCTGGCGGCCGGTGCTCAGGACCATGGGGAAAGCCGCGTCGGGCAGCTCGTCCGGCGAAATAATGCTGGCCGGAACCAGCTTGCCGCGGCCGGTCGGTGTGGGGAAGCCGTCGCTGAACACGATCTCGTCACCGGGCTGATCCGGGGCCCTGCAGGGATAGGTCACGGACTCCTCCGCAGACACGCGCTCCCAGGTGATGTTGTTCAGGGACGGCATGACGCTCGCCATTTCGGCATAGATCTCGTCGGGACCGGCAAAACTCCAGGTGCAGCCGATCCGTTGGGCGAGTTCGTTGGTGATCCACCAGTCCTGACGCGCCTCTCCCGGCAGTTCCACGGCCTTGCGGCCGCGCTGCACCTGGCGGTTGGTGTTGGTCACGGTGCCGTCCTTCTCGGGCCAGGCGGACGCGGGCAGCACCACGTCGGCGTGGAAGGCGGTCTCGGTCAGGAAGATGTCCTGCACCACCAGGATGTCCAGTTTCGCCAGTGCGTCCCGCGCGTGCTGGACGTTGGGGTCCGACATGGCCGGGTTTTCGCCCATGACGTACATGCCCTTCAGCTTGCCGGCGTGAATCGCCTCCATGGTCTCCACCACGGTCAGGCCCTTGTGCGGATCCAGGGGCGTGCCCCAGACATCCTCGAAGTGCTGGCGGATGTCGCCGTTCTCCACCAACTGGTAGTCCGGGAGCATCATGGGGATCAAGCCCGCGTCCGAGGCGCCCTGGACGTTGTTCTGGCCTCGCAGCGGATGCAGGCCGGTGCCCGGTCGACCGTCCTGCCCGGTGATCAGCGAGAGTGCGATCAGGCAGCGGCAGTTGTCCGTCCCGTGAATGTGCTGGGAGACACCCATGCCCCAGAAAATGATGGCGGCCCTGGCGGTAGCGAACGTGCGTGCCACCGTGCGCAGGGTCCCGGCGTCGATGCCGCAGATGGGTGCCATGGCCTCCGGCGTGAATGCCTTGATGTGTGCCTTGAGATTCTCGAAACCCTCGGTATGGGCATCGACGTAGGACTGGTCGTAGAGCTGCTCGGTCACGATCACGTTCAGCATGGCATTGAGCATGGCCACGTCGCTGCCCGGCTTGAACTGCAGCATGTGGGTGGCGTGACGCTTGAGCGCCATACCGCGCGGATCCATAACGATCAGGGTGCCGGTCTTTGCCGCCTGCTTGAAATAGGTCGCCGCGACGGGATGATTCTCGGTCGGGTTGGCACCGATCACCATGACCACATCCGCATCCTTGACGGCACCAAAGGGTGCGCTTACGGCGCCGGAGCCGACGCCTTCGAGGAGCGCGGCCACCGAGGACGCATGACACAGGCGCGTGCAATGGTCCACGTTGTTGGTGCCGAACCCGGTACGGACCAGTTTCTGGAAGAGATAGGCCTCTTCATTCGAGCACTTGGCCGAACCGAATCCGGACAGGGCGTTTCCTCCGTCGCGGTCGCGGATGGCCTTCAGCCCGTTGGCCGCCACGTCCAGCGCCTCTTCCCAGCTTGCCTCCCGAAAATGGGTCAACGGGTTCTTCGGGTCGAGATCGATGTCTCCGCGCTTGGGTGCATCATCACGCCGGATCAGGGGCCGGGTCAGCCGCTGCGGGCTGTTGATATAATCGAAGCCGAAGCGGCCCTTCACGCACAGCCGGTTCTCGTTGGCGGGTCCCGAGCGACCCTGCACCGCGGCGATCCGGTTATTCCTTACCTGATAGGTCAGCTGGCAACCCACGCCACAGAAGGGACAGATGCTGTTCACCTCGGTGAACCCGGCGCTGCTGCCGATGCCGCGCTCGTCGACCAGCGTCGCCTCCATGAGCGCACCGGTGGGACAGGCCTGGACACACTCGCCGCAGGCGACGCAGGTACTGGCGCCCATGGGGTCGTCCTGGTCGAAGACGATCATGGACATGTGCCCGCGATATGCCATGCCGATGACGTCGTTAACCTGCACTTCCCGGCAGGCGCGCACACACAGGTTGCAGTTGATACAGGCGTCCAGCGCGACCCGCATGGCGGGGTGGCTGGCATCGGGCACGGGGGGCTGCCTGCGCGGAAAGCGACTGTCGCTGACCCCGAGGCGGTCGGCCCACTGCCAGAGCCGGGAGTCGCGGTCATGGGCGACGTCCCGTGCGGGCTGGTCCGCCACCAGCAGCTCCATGACCATGCGCTGTGCTGTTTGGGCGCGCGTATTGGCCGAGTGGACCTTCATACCCGCAGTGGGTTTGCGCAGGCAGGAGGCGGCCAGTACGCGTTCCCCTTCGATCTCGACCATGCAGGCGCGGCAGTTGCCATCGGCCCGATAGCCCGGCTCCGGCAAGTAGCACAGGTGCGGGATCGTGGTGCCGCAACGCCTGGCAACCTGCCAGAGAGTCTCGTCCGGTCCGGCCTCGACGTCCTTTCCGTCCAGCGTGAAGCGGATTGAGTCAGTCATGAGATGTCCTCGCGAAAGTACTTGAGCACCGAGTTGATCGGGTTACCGGCGGCCTGTCCAAGGCCGCAGATGGAGGCGTCCGTCATGGTTCTGGAGAGTTCGGACAGTAGCCCTTCATCCCATCGATCATCGGACATCAGCCTGACGGCCTTCTCGGTGCCTACCCGGCAGGGTGTGCACTGACCACAGCTCTCATCCTCGAAGAAGCGCATCAGGTTGAGCGCCACGTCCTTCATGTTGTCCTGCTCGCTGAATACCACCACTGCGGCGGAACCGATGAAACAGCCGTACTCTTCCAGGGTACCGAAATCCAGTGGCACGTCGCTGATAGCGGCCGGCAAAATACCCCCGGATGCACCACCGGGGAGATAGGCCTTGAAGCGGTGACCGTCCTGCATGCCGCCGCAAAACTCGTCAATCAGTTCCCTGATGGTGACGCCTGCGGGGGCCAGCTTGACGCCGGGTTCCTTCACCCGGCCCGATACCGAGTAGCTGCGCCAGCCTTTGCGGCCGTTGCGCCCGGCGCCGGCGAACCAGTCGGGCCCGCGATCAATAATGTCACGCAGCCAGTACAGGGTCTCGACGTTGTTTTCCAGGGTGGGACGGCCAAACAAGCCGATCTCGGCAACATAGGGTGGCCGGTTACGGGGCAGACCGCGCTTGCCTTCGATGGACTCGATCATGGCGGACTCTTCTCCGCAGATGTAGGCGCCGGCACCGCGGCGGATCTCCACTTTGACATGGTCCAGCAGGCCGTTGGCCTCGAGGCGTGCAAGCTCCTTTTTCTGGATCTCCCTGATCGACGGATACTCGTCGCGTACGTATACATAGCAGGTCGCGGCTTCTACCACCCAGGCGGCAATCAGCATGCCCTCGATGAATCGGTGCGGATCACGCTCCAGATAGTAGCGGTCCTTGAAAGTGCCTGGCTCGCCCTCGTCGCAGTTGACTGCCATTAGTCTGGGACCCTCATAGCCGCGCACGATGCGCCACTTGCGTCCGGTCGGAAAACCGGCCCCGCCCAGGCCACGCAGTTCCGAGTGCTCCAGCGCCGTGATAATCTCCTCGACGGTCCGCTGTCCGGACAAACACTCACGCAGCAGTCGGTAGCCGCCCTCCGCCACATAGGTGTCGTAGTCGATGTAATCCGGAACATGGTATTCCGTGTGTCCCTCGCGGATCGCAGCAACCACCGCGTCGGTACTCGTGTGCATCAAGTGGTTGTGCCCCACCTCGGCGACAGGCGCCTGGTCACAACGGCCCATGCAGGGCGCACGCAGCACGCGCACCTCACGGCCCGCCTGCCTGGTCAATTCAGCCAGCAGGGTTTGAGCGCCGGCCATCTCACAGGCGATGCCGTCGCAGACGCGTACCGTCAGGGGCGGCGGCGGATCGTCCCCCTCCCGCACGACATCGAAATGGGCATAGAAGGTGGCGACCTCGTAGACCTCGGTCTGCGCCAGGCGCATCTCCTCTGCCAGCGCCGCCAGGTGGCGCGCCGACAGATGGCCATACTGGTCCTGAATCTGATGCAGATACTCGATGAGCAGATCACGGCGTCGGGGTTCGCCCCCCAGCAATGCCCGCACTTCCATCAGCGCCGTCGGGTCTACCTGCCGGCCTTTCGGTGTCTTCCGTGTTCGCTTCTTGCCTGCACCCGGATGACCGCGCTTGACTGCAGACTGCGTGGACTCTGTCATCGCCCAACCTCCATAGAGTAGTTTGGTACAGCCGTATGTGAGTCTCCGCACGCTCGAAGGATGTTGCTCACGCCGAGCCGGAAAGATACCCCGCGGAAATCATGCAGTGTTGTAGCGAGAGAACAGAAAGATGCGCGCTTCAACACATCGCTAACCCCCAAGGTTGACGCGAATCCTGCAAGCTTGTATATTGTATACCAGATTGAACGGGTTGCAAGCAACCTCTTTTCCCGGCGTCAGCCACAAGGTCGGGCGGGAGCGGTTTGAAGAGACGGCGGCGATCTGTCCGGCGGTGTTTCAGCATCAGCTTCGCACAGAGCGACCGGCCCGGTTGTTTCGGGTCGACACGCAATCATGCACACGCCAGTCTGCAATTGTGACTGGCGTTCAACAAACACAAGGATAGCTACCGACCCGTTCAAATGACTGGGAGCAAGCAATGAATCTCGATCGCGTCAGTTCCGGCATCGACTGCCCCAACGATTTCTATGTCATCGTCGAAATACCAACCCACTCCGACCCCGTCAAATACGAAGTCGATAAGGACACCGGCGCCATGTTCGTGGACCGCTTCATGACAGCAGCGATGCATTATCCCTGCAACTATGGCTATGTTCCCCACACGCTGTCGAATGACGGGGATCCGGTGGATGTCCTGGTTTTGACCCCGGTACCACTGATCAGCGGTTCGGTGGTGCATTGTCGCCCGGTTGGCCTGCTCAAGATGACCGACGAATCCGGCGACGATCCCAAAGTGCTTGCCGTACCAACCGACAAGTTGTGCAAGACCTATCGCCATGTGCAGAGTTTCCGTGACCTTTCACCCACGATTCTCGATGCAATCGCGCATTTCTTTGGACACTACAAGGATCTGGACGAAGGCAAATGGGTGCGCGTGGAAGGCTGGGGTGGTGTCGATGAAGCCAAACAGGAAATCATTGCCAGTATGGAAATGTATAAAAATTCACCCGAAAAGCCACATTTCTAGACATCACTACTCATCACCGGTTTTGCAGAGTCATGCGCAATTGCCTTGCACAGCGATCCCCCTTCACATCCGCCGTGTTACCGGGTTACATACTGCTACCCAAACATTCGAGCCGGATAAACAGCTCGTCGAGACTGTTGATCGCCTGCCCGGGACCAACCGCAGGCGCATGACCGCGTTGAATCAGCAGTGCCGCAAGACCAGCAGCGATGGCGCCTCCAACATCGGCCTCTGGATTGTCCCCGACATGGACCGCGTACTCCGGCGCAATACCGAGCACATCGAGCGCCTGCCTGAAAATAGCAGGATCCGGCTTGGCGCTGCCGGCCCGGGAGGAATAAACGACCGCATCCATGTAACCACAGATCCCCACTGCACGAAGTATCCCGGGCAATCGGGAGTCGAAATTGGATACGACGGCAAGCCTGTAGTCCCTGGCGTGCAGGCCTGCCAGCACATCCGGCACCTCGGGATAGCACTCCCAGGCATAGCCCTGTGCATAGTGCTCGTACAGCGCCGCAAAGAAGCTATCGAAATCGCCAACAAAATTGCCGGTCCTGGCGACCACACGGCGCACCAACAGTCGCCACCAGGCCCGCTCCAGGCAGTGCAACTCATCAATCGAGGTCCATTCGAAAGCCAGATCAGGCATATCTCCGAAGACCGTCTCGAACGCCTGTGCGAGCTTCCCGACCTCGAGTTCCACGCCACAGCGCCTGGCCAAGGCAGCATAAGTCTCGCTCACCGGCTCACGGGGCCTGATCAGGGTTCCGGCAGCGTCCAGCAAAACGGCTCGTGCACCGACACATTCACGCCCATGGGTACCGGATCTGGAAACCAATTCAGTATCCGCTGGAACGTTCATCAACCACCGGCCGCTGCAGCATGTGCCAATGAAGCAAGTAGACGGTTGGCCCGGAAGCGGCGCGGTTGTGAATCCAGCTGTCGGCGAATACCATTTTTATCGGTGGCGCCGTCTTTCCACGCTTTCGAGTTTCTCGGCCATGCGCTGTTCACGATCCACTCGTGTGCCCACCTGAAGGCAGGTATGGATCCGGGGTGCGCCCTCGCCGTGGACCACCTCATGGCAGCGCCTGATGGCGGCAAACACGTCCTCCCACTCCCCTTCCACGTTGGTGCTGTTGCAGTTGACCTCGAAGGTCAGGCCCGATTCCTCGAGCACCTGCTCAATAGCCGCGACATAGGGCGAGACAGAGATGCCCGCATCAATGGGTACCAGGGTAAAGCCGACGATTGCGTGCATAGACAGAATTCCAGGCAGATCAGAAACAGATTCCGATTATACCCCGCACGGAATCCTGTTCGACAATCCGCTCTGCTCCAGTGCTGTACTGAAAATACGCCGATGCGCAGTGGCCACTATCCGCGCCACAAACTGCGGGCAACTAACATCAAGCGCGCCCCCAGACCCGTGTGCACAGGTAAACCCGTTCACGACGTAAACATTCCTCGAGGATCCCAGTATGCAGCAGATCGAACATATCAAAGAATTCGGTGGCTGGCTCAACCGTTACCGGCATGACTCCGACGCCTGCAATTGCACCATGCGGTTCTCCGTCTACCTGCCGCCCCGGGTCGCCAGCGAACGCGTCCCGGTGGTGTACTGGCTGTCCGGCCTGACCTGTACCGACGACAACGCACGGACCAAGGGTGGCATGCAACGCTATGCTGCCGAGCTGGGGATTGCGCTCGTGTTCCCCGACACCAGCCCGCGTGGCACCGATGTAGCGGATGGGCAAAACCGCTACGACCTCGGCAAGGGGGCAGGATTCTACGTAGACGCCACCCAGGCACCGTGGTCAGGGCACTACCGGATGTACGACTACGTCACCCGCGAGCTGCCGGCACTGATCGAGCACGAGCTCCCTGTCCAGCCGGGCATCAAGTCCATCAGCGGCCACTCCATGGGCGGTCATGGCGCATTGATCTGCGCCCTGAAAAATCCGGGAGCCTATCGATCTGTTTCGGCCTTTGCCCCCATATGCAACCCCATGGTCAGCGGCTGGGGCCAGGGTTGCTTCGAAGCCTATCTCGGCGAGGATCGGGAAGCCTGGCAGGCTTATGATGCGACCGCGCTGGTTGCCGCAGGTGCGCCACCGATACCGCTGCTCATCGACAGCGGCACCGGTGACGAGTTTCTGGCCGAGCAACTCTATCCGCAAAACCTGGAGGCCGCCTGCAAGGCGCGCGATTTCCCACTGACCCTGCGCATGCAGGAGGATTATGATCACAGCTATCATTTCATCGCCACCTTCATCGGCGAGCACCTCGCCTACCACGCCGAGAAGTTGTACAGCAGCGATTAACCCGGTCAATGAAAATCATATACAGAGATAATCGATTTTATCGCCTGTAATCGGAAGCAGATATGCCCTATACCAGAACCACGGACATAAACATTCACTACCAGCACAGGGGAACGGGCTGTCCTGTCCTGTTTCTCGGCGGTGTCGGAGGCGATCTGCGCAACCAGCCGAACGTCTTCGACAGCCACCTTGCGGACAACTTTGACATCCTCACCCTTGACCAGCGCGGGACCGGCCTCACCGACAAGCCTGACGTCGCCTATACCATGGCGCAGTATGCGCAGGATGCAGCAGCGGTCATGGATGCCGTCGGCTGGGACAGTGCCCATGTCGTCGGCGTCTCCTTCGGCGGCATGGTGGCCCAGGAACTGGCACTGAGATTCCCGCAACGGGTTCGCAGTCTGGTGCTCTGTTGTTCCGCAGCAGGTGGTGCGGGCGGTTCTTCCTACCCGATCCATGAGCTGTCCGATCTCCCCCCCGCCGAGCGCTCGCGGAAGATGCTGGCGATCGGGGACACCCGTTACAACGAAGCATGGCAGGCAGAGCATGCCGAAGAAACAGAGCGCATGCTGAAGGAGGCCGCGGCAAACGCATCACCCTTCCTGAAGGAGCCAGGCGGTATTGTCGGCATCACCCGCCAGATAGAGGCACGCAGCCACCACGACACCTATGATCGCCTGCCGTCCATCCAGGTCCCGACCCTGGTTTGCGGTGGAGAATACGACAGCCAGGCCCGACCAGAGGTAGTCAGAAACCTTCACGCGCAGATTCCCGGTGCAGAATTACGCTTCTTCGCCGGAGGGCATGGTTTCCTGAGTCAGGATCCGCAAGCCTACCGGGTAATATCCCGATTTATCCGGCGTCACTGCAGCACTTCAGGCTAGCCACGTGCAAAATTGCTCTATAAACAGGTAAGATGCAATCCGCATTTGAGTGTGTACTGAATCAGTAGAATTTATACCTTAAAACATGACCAAGTCTCTTCGAATCCTTGAACAAAACTCTCAGGAGAGAGCGGACAAGATTGCGCTGACCGTGCCCGGCGGCGAGCTGAACCTGAGCTACGCTCAACTAACAGACGCAATCATTAAAACGGCAGAATCGATCCAGCCAGTCGTAGCCGGCTGGCCGAAGAATCGGCCGATAGCACTCTCCTTCTCGAATTGCCCGGAGTTTGTTGTCTCTTTTCTTGCGCTCGCATGGTGCGGCATTCCCGCCATGCCGCTCAACCCGGCTCTGACCGCGGACCTCGCCGCAGAACCGCTGGCCGATGAGCAACCGGGTGCGCTCATTACGGCGCCAGGACCCAGTGCCCTGCGTGAAGCGGCTACGCGCGTTGGTGTCCCGTGCTGGACGATGCATCCGGACTTCCGGATCGACGGGATGCCCGAGGGTGGCAAGGCCCGAAACACAGCCCCCGGCCCCGATTCAATCGCTCTGCTGTTGCAAACCAGTGGAACGACAGGCAAGCCAAAATGGGTGCCCCTCACCCATGCCAACCTGCTCGCCTCTATCAGCAACATAACAACAACCTACAAGCTCTCGCCGGACGATTCGACACTCCTGGTGATGCCGCTATTTCACGTACACGGCCTGGTTGCCGCTCTCCTTGCCACACTTTACAGCGGCGGGCGCGTTATTCTCGCGCCGAGGTTCTCAGCCAGCCACTTCGTGGAATGGACGCTTGCAGAAAGACCCACCTGGTACACCGCCGTGCCATCCATACACCAGATTCTCCTCGGGCAGCCGGAATTGCAAAACATACCGAAAGGGCAGTTTCGGTTTATTCGCTCATGCAGTTCCTTTCTCGCACCGGAAACGCTTACCCGGATTGAAGAGTTACTTGGTACCCCCTTGCTGGAAGCCTACGGCATGACCGAGGCCGCCCACCAGATCGCATCCAACCCCTTGCCACCCGGAGATCGCGTCGTGGGATCCGTCGGTCAGGCCACGGGTGTCGAGGTCGCGATCCTAGGAACTGGCGGGGACATCCTGGGGCCTGGCAAAAAAGGCGAACTTGCCGTCCGGGGCGAGAATGTCATGAACGGTTACCTCGACAACCCCGAGGCCAACGCCAGCACCTTCTGCAACGGCTATCTTCGTACCGGAGATCTCGGCGAGATCGATGCAAATGGATATATCAGGCTACTGGGGCGCCTGAAGGAACTCATCAACCGCGGCGGTGAAAAAATTTCCCCTGCGCAGATCGACGATGTCCTTCTTAATATTACCGGTGTCGAGAAAGCAGCTGCATTCGGCGTGCCCGACACCATCTATGGCGAAGTGGTCCACGCCGCTGTCGTTCAGAATGGTGCCCTGGACGAAGCAGAGATTCTTGACCGGTGCCGGGAGAAACTTCCCCGCTTCATGGTGCCCGTGAAAATACATATCGTCACCGAGCTTCCGCTCGGCCCGAGCGGAAAAGTAAACCGCAACACCCTCCCCAAGGCACTCGGGCTCGCATAGATTTCACTGCCGGAAAACTCACCCGGCGACAGTTCCCACGATTACAGCATCGCCTGCAGGTGCGCCTCTACGCTGCGAGCAAGTGCCGTCAGACTGTAACCACCTTCCAGCACGGATACCAGGCGGCCTTTGCAGTGTGCTTTCGCCACATCTCTGATCTTCCTGGTGGCCCAGGCGAAGTCCTCTTCCAGCAGGCAGAGCTGTGCCAGCGGGTCATCTTCGTGGGCATCGAAGCCGGCGGAGATAAACAGCAGCTCCGGCTCGAAGCTGTTCAACGCGGGAAGAATCCTGTCCTCGAATGCTGCACGGAACCGGTCACCCCGCGTACCAGCCGGCAAGGGGATATTAACGATGTGATCGGAGCGGGTGTCGGCCCCGCTCCCGGGATAGAAGGGATGCTGGAACGTGGAGCTGAAAAAAACGGAATTGTCGACGCGAAATATATCCTCCGTACCGTTGCCGTGGTGTACATCGAAGTCAACGATCGCGACCTTGCCCAACCCATACTGGCCCTGTGCATAGCGTGCACCGACGGCGACATTGTTGAAAATACAAAAACCCATGGGACGGGCGATTTCGGCATGGTGGCCGCAGGGCCGTACACAGCAGAAGGCCTGGTCCGTGTCACCGGACATAACGAGGTCGACGGCCTTGACCACGGAACCGGCGGCACGCAGGGCGGCATTCAGCGAATGCGGGGCCATGCTGGTATCCGGGTCCAGATAAACACGGCCCTCTGTGGGCTCGGCGGCAATGACTGCATCCACATAACCCTTGTCGTGCACACGATACAGTTGTTCCCTGCTGGCCAGGGGGGCCTCATACTGCGTCAACCGCTGCCAGATCTCCCTGGTCGGAAGATAGTCCAGGACCGCCCGCATTCGTGCTGGCGACTCAGGGTGCCCGACCCCGGTGTCGTGCAACTCGCAGTCGGGATGGGATATGAACGCAATGGCCATGGCTTGTCCTCCTTCGACAAATTAACAGGAGCCGTCCAGCGAGTATCAGGGCCATATCAGCAGACACCCGCGTCCCCGGCCCGGGGAATCCTGTCTTTCAGGCCTCCCTGTAGACCTCCCCGCCTTCCTTGAGAAACTCCCCGCTCTTCTCCTTCATACCTTACTACATGGCGACGTCGATGTTATGGATCCTGTGGGCCCCGGCGTGGTCGCGCACGTCCTGGCTGATCGTCATGTGGTTCGGGGTCAGCGTTACCTCCCGATTGACCACGGGAATCTCCGGACGCGCGCGCCATCACTGGCTCGACCCGTAGCCAGGCGACCGGGTACAACATGCTGCTTAAGTACCCACATTGATCGGCAGTGCAGTGGTGTATTTCATCTGTTCCATCGCGAAGCTGGATGTGACATTGGATAACTCAATGCGGTCAACCAGATTCTTGTAGAACAGGTCATAGGCCTCGATGCTGCTGACAACGACCCTCAGCAGATAATCGATTTCCCCGCTCATGCGATAGATTTCCATGACCTCGGGCATGCCGCTGACAGCCCGGGAGAAACGGTCGATCCATTCCCTGGTGTACTGATCGGTCTTGATGGCAACAAAGACGGTGACATTCGCATTGACTTTTCCGGGATCAAGGAGCGCAACCCGCACACGGATGAAACCCTGTGCCTCGAGTTTCTGGATACGTTTCCAGCACGGCGTGACGGACAAGGGGATCTGACCGGCAATCTGCTTGACGGTCAGGCTGGCACGCTTTGATGACTACACCCTGACGGCAAACCAGCCTTATGGCAGCACTCAACAGGCTGGATATCTACAGCCCAGGGAAAAAGCGAAAGGCACGGTCAATTTTTCTTTGCTCGCCTCTGGTCGGCCAAAATGATGAAAGCCCAACGCAGAGGCGAACGAGATCACGGTGGGTTTATCCGGTATCGCCGCTGACAACTCGTCATGCAGGCCATGAAACAGGAAAATCTACAGACAGGCATTATGTCCTATGCCTTGATAGTGCCGATTCGTATGACACAGAGTCCGCCACGGAACCCCGATTGCCTTGACGACGGCATTTACGGTATCGGACTGGCCCGGAGCGTACTGCACGAAGAAACAGCCAGCATCCCAGACCAATTGTGAGTTTCATTACGTGTCGCTAGGAATTTCCCCATCCTCGTCGAATTTCTCGACGAATTCGTAGCCCTTTAGCCAGTGCTCGGAATCCTCTGACCCTTGTGGATAGGGATTGTCGGTTGCCTGCTGACCACTGACGGCGGCTTGCCTCCCCTCTTTAAAGGCTTCGTGGGTATGTATTATTTCGTGTTTGTCGCTCATATCCTCCTCCTTTGGTGCCACATGCTATATGTTTTTTAACTCAACCGTTGCACCAATTACAGGACAATGCATAACGCTGCATAACAGCTCCCGCAAAAGTCCCGCACGTCATTACAATGAGAAGTTACTCCTGCCGTATTCCATCGAGCAACTGCTCAGGCCATCGTTGGCTGCATAATCAATAATTCACCATGCACAGCGTCGCCGCCGCCAACAACCGGGTTGACGTCAAGCGGGTTCCTGAAGCGGAGTAGAAACCCCTGCGTCTGCCGAAGACAGTCGCAACAAGCAAAAGACATGCGAAAAATCCGGGCAGCGAGCCACCCGGACGGCCAGGCGCGCGGACATCTTCAGTGATCTTCAGTCGGTCCGTGACCTTCCAGGATGGCCTCGCGCACGGTCTCGGCCTTGGTGGCCAGTGTGCTGCGATCTTCCGAACCCAGTTCCACAAGCCCCAGAATGCGGTTCAGGGCGATGACCGTATTCTCGCTGATCGGGATGGTCTTGTCAGAGGCCGATCCGAGAAAGATCGCCGCAAGATCAAGCTGACTGGCCGGCATCACATTTGGATCGATTGCCCTGAGCTGGGTGTCACCGAAGGTCATCACATCCTTGTACAGGGCAAGATTCTGTAACGGTGAATCGTAGCGGGTCACATCGTAGAAACTGGACCTGAGCAATGCCGCGGCCTGATCGGCATCCAGACTGTACAGTTCTGCCATCGCTGCACTGTAGGTTGCCAGCGCCTCGCCTTCCGCACGCACCAGCACCCGGCCGGGTGCACGGGACACATTCAGGCGACCCAGTTCCACCTCGGGTATGCCTTCCTGTGCCCACACCGGACGCTGGCCACGCAGCACCCGGAATTCAACCGCCTTGCCACCGCCCCGCGCCACATCATGGCCGTGGCCGCCACGGTGGGTGCCGTGACTGCCATAACCCTTGGGGCCAGGCGTATGGTCATCCTCATGGTCGCCATCGTCGTCATGACCGCCACCACCACCCGCATGGCCGCCACCCGCGTGGCCACCGCCCGCATGGCCGCCGCCTGAATGGCCGCCGCTGTGGCCTGACTCCTGCGCGTGGGCCGATGACCACCAGCTGAAACCGGCCTGATCCGAGCCGTTCGGGCCTGCCATGCCCAGTACCAGGGCAATCACGAACGAGGGCAAAAAACGTGACCCTCCACTGGGCTTTGTATCTCTGTTCATCATAAAGTCCTCATGCTGTAAACAATGCGGGCGCCTTCCGGCGCCCGCACTGGTTTCTAGCATCCTGCGCCAACTGCCACAGGATGCCCCTTTAGGGTGCTACTACCGTACCCGGCAGGATCGAATCATGGATCTGGGTGTGGATCAGATCGATCACCTCCAGGGCATCGTCCGCCGCTGCCGAGAACAGGGTCACGCCACCGTCGGTTGGCAGGGCTCCATTGACATCGGTCAGGTAGGCATTGATGTCCAGAGTGGCAGACAACACGGTAACATTCCCGTCCAGCGAGTAGTTATACAGGTAGTCCGTGGGGTACGTCCTGTCGTAGGTGAAGGTGGCGTAGTCGTAATAGTCACCCGAGGCCACGACGTCGCTGATGACATTGTTGTAGACCACGTAGTCAACGGAAATGTCACCCGTCTTGTCGGCAAGGCCTGCCAGCAGAGACGCCGCGGTATCCAGAGTCGCCAGGCTACCCAGTGCAGCCTCGGTCGGCGACGTGGTGGTGGCAGAGGTGAGACCTTCCAGCAGGTCGACATACAATGCCAGGTTCTCCAGCGGGGAGTCGATGGTGCTGGTAACGCCGTCCACCGTGTAGGTGATGCGTCCAGCCTCATCTGTGGATAATACAACACCGTCCGCCGTCAGCTTGGCAAGCGCATCGGTCAGGGCCTTGTCGGTCACCTTGTCCGGTGAACGCGCCACGGCGGCACGGCCAAAGTCGACCTCGATCGGGGTCACGCCTTCGGGAACCTCGCCATCGACCATGGCGACATAGGTCGAGCAATCCGCAGCGGTGCAGACCTGCATTTCACCGTCAATGAGAGTGGGTTCCCCGGTAATCGGATTGCGTAACAATATAATCAGGTCACCGTAGTCGTCGCCCTTCATGGTGCCGGCACTGTCGGGTTTGCCGCCACCGCCACCGGAGTGCGGGTTCTCTGCCGTGTTGCCGCCGGCCCATGCCGGACGGTCGGAGTCATCGTCTCCTTCAAGTACCTTGTCAATGCCCTTCTTGCCGCCCTGGCCACCCGCACCGCCAGCGCCACCCGCGCCACCCGCGCCTTGCTGCCCCTGGCCGCCACCGGCACCGACACCCATTTGGCCCTGACCGCTATCTGGCGCGGCATTGGCATCGGAGATGACTCCGGCCTGGGCCACACCCGCGGTGAAGGTGCTGGTCATGAACAGGGGTGCTGCAAGCAGGGTCAATGCGGCAGCGCCGGCGATTACGGTCTTTTTCAGTGTAAATGAGTAGGTTTCCATTATTAGGTTCATCCTTCTAGTTGGTGGTTAATTCGCCAAACAGGGCTAATTAAGTAATTAATTAATTTAGGCTATATTGCTATGGAGTAATTTACATGATTTACTTAGTCACCTCATTGACATATCTCAAAACATTTCATCATTTGTCAAGTTTGAAAGACTTATCCTGGCAAATAGTCGACTTGCTGCCAGAGCACATTGTCTGGACCCGCGACCATAAAAGCGCAAGCCCGGCGCCAGCCGGACACCGGTATAGAAACCTGGTCACTGGATCGCCGCCGGGATCAGTGTTTATTCGAGGACATGTCCCAGTAGGCGCTTGGCTTCACCGGGTACAGCAAGGTCCCCAGGGTGAGGAAAAACTGGTGGCGCGTGTAGTCATTCACTTCCTGAGGATCGGAATTGCGTATGAGTGCCCGGTATTCAGTACCCAGGTAGTAGCCGGGTGTGATGTAGTAACGCATCCCGAGCTGGGCCGTGTAATAGTCGTCATTGCGGTCCACCACCTGGTAGTCCGCTTCGGCAACGGAGACACCGGCATTGATATTCATGCGTGGCGAGAATTTATGCCGCACCGTGCCAGCGAGCGAGGTATACAGGTAGCCTGAAGAACCCGCCAGCGTGGTTTCCTCCAGACTGCGGTCCAGCTCGGCCGACAGAGTCGTACGCGGCGAGGCACGCCAGTTCAGGCTGCCGCCAAAATCGACTGCACTGACACTGGAAAAGCGCGGATCATCGTAATCCTGCCGCAAATAACCCAGGTACGCCTCGCCCTTCAACCGGTTGGTGATGGTCGCCTGCACACCGGCATCGGCCCGGTAGCCGTCGGAATCCCGCTGAAATCCATTGTCATCGGCGCTTTGGTCGTATTCACGCCTGTCCCATACACCCTGCCCGAACACCGTATACTGGGGATGCAGGGCATAACTCAGGCGCAGCCCGGCACCGATCAGATCGCGATCGCGGTCCTGGTTGGAGAGCAAACCGGTATCAGCAAAATCCAGCTGCTCGTAGGTACCCCCCATCCGCAGCGTCGCCTTGCCCAGGCCCTGGCTTATCCCCGCGTGTGCACGACTGGAATCAAAGGTGGTGGGTTCACTACCGGACTGGCTATCCTCCGGGGAACCGCGGTCTTCATGTTCGTGAGAGTATCCCAGGCCACCGAAAACATTGCTGCTGTCGGTATAGTCATAGCGCCCGTCCAGGTTGGCCCAGTAGTCGTCATAGTCCTCGTCATGCTGGCTGAGATAGCGGCCAAACGCGCCGCCCAGGTCGAAATCCAGCTTGTGCCGCTCCCATTCCGACTTGACATTCAGATCAGGTGAAAACACCAGGATGAAATCATCCACTTCATCCGTCCGGGTCGCAAAAATATTGCTGTCATAGACACCGGATACGGCCAGCTCGGGTTGCACCAGGAAAGAACCGGGGCGGTAGCCGTCTGCTGGTTCCTCTACCAGCGCCCAGGCATCCTCCACTGCGACCCGTTCAGCATCAGCCGCAATAACGGCTGCCGACGTCAGTGCCGCTGTCAACGTGAAAACAATGGAAATCCCGTTAGTCTTTATCATGCCAATTCAACTTTCCCAAGATTTAAAGCCGGGCACTGAACGTGCCCTGCATGGATACCCGAAAATAACGCGGAAAGACTACAGTATTTGCCGGGCAGGGTAAATGTAAGGCTCAGAGGCCTGATTACATTCAAAAAAAGCTGATCAGCCATGTAAGGCAGTTTGACACACCCTTGCGGAACTCATGCAGGGTTGCGGCCCTACCCGCCAGTTCCGCAAACCCTTGCGACCGGCTGTGCCTGACTGCCATCACCGGGACCCGGCACGGTATTGCTCTCGCGGACGGACTCTCCTGCCGATTCGTTTCCCCTTTTTGGAAATGGACAGCGCGCAGAGATGAACACAGTGCCTGCGCAAAATTGCGGTAGCCGGGATTTCCAGGCACAGATGCCCAGCAAGCGGGAAGCGCGGATACATTAATTGAACACTGCAATTAGATCGATCATGACTGCGCGCCCGGGTGCTGATGCTGCGGCCGGTAATTGCTACACTACTGTTCATTGTGCACACCATGCCGCCAGGGACCCCGGGACGTTACCGGGGTATAGGCATGAATTCTGCGTACCCCTGCTGGCTTTGACATATTGAAAGTCAGCTCATGCCGGGGGCACTTCGATTTGCGCCACGTCGATCAGTTAGTGGAGAAAACCATGCGAAACTGTTTAATACTGCTGGCCGGGCTGCTGTGCCTGTCAGGTATTGTGCAGGCCGAAGAGCCGGCCATGCCATGTGGCCACGTCATTCCGCCAGACAAGGAAATCATCCCGTTCGAAACGAAACTGGGTACGGTTACCTTCCTGCACAAAATGCACGCCGATCTCGCTGTTACCGAGTGCACGACCTGTCACCATACCCTCGAGGCCGGCGATGAACGCGTCAAACCCTGCCATGAATGCCATGGGGATAAAGACGCTGAAACGCCCAAGATCAAGACGGTGTTTCATTCGACCTGCGCCGGTTGTCACGAATACACGGTGGCGCACGGCGAGGAGGCCGGTCCCCTGCCGAAGAAATGCAAGCTGTGTCACGTCAAGTGACGGGCTGAACAACCCGGAATAAAAGAGGGCCGCACCAGGCGGCCCTCTTTTATTCCTGCAGTCGGCAAGCGACTGTCAAAAATGATAGACGAGGGAAGTCGAAATCACGTGCACGTCGTAGTCCGGTGTTTCCTCGTCCAGCAACAGCAGGTTCGCGACGCTGTCCGCCTGCAGGTTGTCCAGTGCCCAGTTGTCCGCGGTGTAACGTTCATAGCGATAGCCCAGCTTCCATGAGAGATCCTTGCGGTAGCGGTACCGGGTCCAGAGTTTCAGGCTGGTGAGCGAGTTCTTCAGGTCCGGGTAGGGCGTGACGACGCTGAGCGGGACCAGGTTTACCAGCGCGACCTCGCCGGTTGCGCGGCTGTGCATGATGTCTGCACCGACATCCCATTTGCTGCGGATGCCGGTGATCCGGGCGCCGATACCCAGGGTGTCCACGGTGTCATCGAAATCTGCGGTCCAGTTGGGAATACCCTGGATTGCGCCGGCGCCTTCATCCTCGCCGGCCTGGGTGGATTCGATGTCCTCATGGGTGTACCAGGCAGAGGTGGTCACATCGCTGCGTGGCTGCCAGGCGATATCCAGTGTCCAGGTGGGCTGGGTCGCCTGTGTCAGGCCGATGTCCGAGTTGTGATATTCATCCCGTATGTAATCCGTGCTGGCCGTGATATCCAGGCGTTCGGTTGGCATGACGTGCATTGACGCGCCGATCTTGGTACGGCCACGGTCCGCGAGATAGTACTTGCGCAGGGCCGGGTTTTCTCCGACGGGTGGCTGGTAATTGCTGCCATCCCGGCTGCTCGCCTCGGCATTCAGGGACAGATCCACCCTGGCGTGCGGCTCCATCGTCCATTTCGCGAACAGGGTGTTTTCCCTGGTATCCGCGCGTTCCACATTCTGGTAATCACGCGACATGGCATCGTAGCGGTAGCCGGCGCGCAGACTCGTGCCGGTGCTGATGCGGTAGTTGGCCGTCAGGTCAAACTGGTCGCGCTGATAGCCGAGCGGGCGGTTCTGAACCGGAGCGAAGGCAACCGAAGGGTCATCGGCAACGATATAGGCATAGCTGTCGACCGGTGAATTGTTGTCGCGCTCGTCATAGCGGTAGCGGGCATTGAGGCGCAGGTTGCTCAAGGGACGGCTGTTCACGGCCAGCTGGGCCGTGGTCAGCCATACCTCGCCATCGAGCGAATTGCGTGGTGGCGCGCCGCCACCAATACTGTAGGGCAGGAAGGCCTGGTCCTGGGTCATGCGACCCGCGGAGAGTAAACCCGTTAGCTGGCTCTGATAGGGCAACTGGTAGCTGCCGGTGAAGGCCAGCTGGTGAAATTCGTTGTCCGGTTCCAGGGATTGTCTGGCATCGAAGATACCGTCGACGGGCGCCGTAAACGGGTCCTCCCAGATGAGTGCGTCTGTACCATTGTCGAACAGCGACAGGTGATAGGCGAGTTCGAACTGGCCCTTGCCCTTCGCATAGTGCAGCGTCACATCCACCAGCTGGGTGGTGTAGTCGACGGGTTCCGGCAACAGGGCAGCGGTGGCATTGGTGAGCAGGCCGTCACCGGGACCGCCGCCAATACCGTTGGCGATGACGCTGCCGATCCGGTCAATGCCGTCCCTGGTTTCGTGCCGAAAGGCGACGTCCAGCTTCCAGCTGCGCCGGGGAATGAACCGGGCACCGAGACCGATGCGTTCCCGCGTGGTCTCGATATCGAACGGCAGCAGGAAACTGTTCAGGTTGGTGGTGATATCGAAGCTGGCGGGCAGTGTCAGCGCGCCGGATCCGGCACCCAGGAACGGGGTGCGCGCGGTATCGTTTTCATAATTGGGCAGCCGGTCGTACTCGATGAAGTACTGCTGCTGTCCCTGCCGACCACCCTCCAGTCGCAGGTAGCGCGAGTCAAGCCCCAGGTTCGTGCCGCGCGCACTCCAGAAGCGGCCGTCTTCCGTGTAGCTGTAGGCATCCACGTCACCGAGCAGGTACGGTCCTTCGTCCTTCAGGCCGGTGTAACGGCCAAACCGGTAGGCATCATCGCTGCTGTAGCCGATACCCAGTTCCACCGCGCTGTACAGCGGGGATGACAGTTCATCCTTCTCTTCCGTCTCGTCCTGTGCGAGGACCGCCACCGGGTTGAGGGTCATGACCAGCAGGCTGATCGTTGCAAGGGATAGTTTCATGTGCATAGCCGGTTACCTGTAACGAATTCCGCTGGTTTGGCTTACCGCATCAGGTTCACACCGGACGGGTGGTTGGAACCGTGTATTTGTGAATGACAGTTCATGCAGCTCTCGCCCACGATCAAACGGCCGCGGGCGGGATCTGGATCTTCGAAGTCCAGGAAGCGGCGGACATGCCTGCGGCCCTGGGTGCTGATGTCCTGGTGGCATTGCTGGCAGAGTTGCGGCGGCTGCCGGTTCAGCAGTGACGCATGGCTGGATCCATGCGCCTGGTGACACAGGGTGCAGTCCTCGGTGACCGGGAAATGTTCCCAGAGGAACGGGCCGCGCTTCTCGGCGTGACAGGTATAGCAGGTTTCATTGATGCCTGTTTCCTTGAGTGCTGCAGGCCCCGCGGAGCCATGTGAATTATGGCAATCACTGCAGACCACCTTGCCATCCCGGATTGGGTGCGCGGACGACCTGAAGGTTTGAGCCCGAATGTTCTGGTGACACTGGTAGCACACCTCGGCCTGGGTCGTGCGCTCCAGTACCTTGCCCGGGGTATGGATTTCGTGGCAGCTGGTACAGGCGAGGTCCTCGCCTTCGTGGGTGCTGCCGGGCCAGTGCATCATGTCGCTGCTGTGACAGTCGAGGCAGATGCCGTTGCGCAGCTCCACGGATTCGCCGAAGTGTCCGTGCAGGCTGATGATGCAGTTGCCTTCTGCCTCGATATGCATGGCACCAGGTCCATGGCAGGTTTCGCAGCCATCACCGGCAAAGGGTGAACGGGCGTCCGCTGCCTGGCCGTGCGGATTCATGCGCATGCCGGTGGCCTGCTCGGCGTGGCATTCACTGCATACCTCCACGCCCATGACTTGACTGTCCGCCATGCCCTGG
>DATKZN010000173.1:0-6876 GCA_035527955.1 Gammaproteobacteria bacterium | reverse complement strand
GGGGATCAAATCAAGTTAACTGCCTGATTTTTATTCCCTCTCCCTGGCCCTCTCCCGATGGGAGAGGGGATGCCCTGTTCGTACAGTAATGCATGACTTTCATGTCCTGTCGCTATCAACCGCTCCGAGCAATGCATTCATTCATGGACTTACTGTACTTTCAATCAATGTATGTGGGACAGCAGTGGGGCCGGATATATTTTCTGGATATATGTATCCGGCCTCTTTTTTGTTGGGTTGCAGCTGTGTCATTTCCTGAAATGAAGAAACGCTATCTCTACTCCATACTCTTTGGCGTACCCGGCCTTGCAGCTTCCCTGCTTGTCACTCTGGCTATGTTCGGGGCCCTGGCCGGTTTTCTGTGGCTTTACGTTTATGGGGACAATCCCTGGCCCCGGTCCACGGAAAAGCTGCTGCCCGCCTTGTCCATACTCACCTTCCTGGCACTCTGGATTGCCTCCATCATTGCCGGATTCATGACCGGAAAACGGCTTGAGAAAAGCCCGGACCTGAACTGGAACCATATTCGGGTTTCCATCGGCGCGACAGTGCTGCCGGTTGTATTAATCATTCTTCACCAGTTTGGCGTCGGAAATATCGGACCCAAATCCGATAGCAGACTTTGCAGCGAATTTTGCAGCGGCAAGGGATATGCGGCGAGCGGCATGCCGCCAAGGGACTCGGGCGAGAGCACGTGTATTTGCTTTGACAGCACTGGTCAGGCTGTCATCACTGAATCAATGGGGTCAGAGTTGTCTCAGTAAAGTGGCCGGATACATTTGTTCCGGTCTTTTGATTATCGGGAATCAGCGCTTGCACAGCGGGCTGTTGTCCGGATCCTCCACGGCATCGACTACGGTTTGCACGAAGGCCTGCAGCTCGACCATATCCAGGCAGCGATGCAGCCGGTTCGCCAGGTCGGGCGTGATGCGCACCATGCCGATCACGCCATCGCTGCGCTGGAACTGGATGCCGACCAGGTGCACGGCATCCGGCGAATCGTCTTGCGCGTCGGCGATCCTGGCGCTTTCGTCCAGCAGCAGGTCGTACAGTGCATCGATCCTGTCCTGCGCATCCGCATCGATATCTTCGTCGATGAGCACCAGCAGCTCCTCTTCGTCCCCGGCGGTCTGGTAGTCGATGCCGTTCTCATCCAGCCATGCTGTAAAGCGGTCTCTGAGCTGTTCTGCAAACAATACATATTCAAGCATGGAGCATTCACCTGAGCGATAAACATAAGCTGAAACCTCGGTCAGGTCCCGATTTTTGGTTATATTAACGAACAAAGAAACAGGGGGCAGATACGAGCTTCCGCTAATATTAGGGAAAACCGGGATCGGACCCCTGTATTCGAATCAGCGTTTCTTGAAATGAATGACCTCACTGATTGCCGTTGATTGCTGCCTTGCATGACATTCTTATCCGCCTGACATGTCAATCCTGACATATCCGTCATAAATATCAGCCGTCTTCAAGACGTACCGCTACGGGAAATCATAGACATACACCCCGATTCCAGGCTGGCCTGGATTATGCATTGGTTGTTGAATGCAACACGGCAAACAATCGTCTGTTTCGATGCCGGCCAGACCCGGCAAGGAGGATGAGACGCCATGACTCAATGGAACTTTCTGTTAATCACGATTCTGCTGGCAATGGGCATGTTGTTTTTCGGCCCGCTGCATGCGTAGAAGAGCTATCTGAAAAATCGATAATATCAGGGCACATTTGTCTGGAATAGCAGGCGAAATAGTGTACTGGCACCGCTTCACTTTTATAACCATACAGGGGACGGAGGGATTAAAAAGAATCCCTCTGTCCCCTGTATGCGCTGGGTTATACTGCCTCCGAATCAATACCGGTTCATATTTTCATCCTGTGCGGAGGAATAATGAAAACACTCTTCCTTGCTCTCATTCTTGCCCTGATCTGCCCCAACCCCTCGTTCGCTCAGGATACCAGCCTGGATCGCGGCGATGTTGCCGTCATCAAGAAAAAACTGGTGACGGTCCAAAAGGCCCTGGGTGGCGACCCGGACGGGTATGTCCTGGATTCCGAAGAGTTCAACCTGCCCACCGACTTCAACCCCGCCCAGGCCGGAAAATTCCGGCCGATAAGCTCGAGCCTGTCCCTGCGCTACAGTGACAAGGCCTCGAAGGACAGCCAGGCCGGTGTCGAGAAGGCTACCGAGGATTTTCAGGCCAAATATTCCGCGGCGATAGCCAGCGGGGATGAAGCGGCCATTATGAAGATGATGGAAGAAATGCAAATGATGGCTACACAGGCTGCCGCGGCATCGATGGCGCCACAAAAACAGCCGATGTCGATTTACGTTCGATTCAATTCGGGCGGCGGCACCGGCATCGACCCTGACGCCGTGGTGTTTGAAAGGGCCGGAGTCATTGCCATCAGAAATAAAAAGCTGAACGAAGCCCAAGGCGAGCTGTGGATATATATCGACCCGGTGGCACTGAAGGACAGCAAAAAACTTTCCAAGGTGGACATGAGCACACCCAACGATGGTGTGACGAAAAAGACCGGCGTCTTCAACGTCACCATCCAGGCGAACGGCACACTCTCCGACCTGGAGGCATGGGCGTCCAAGATGGACACGGACGCCATGCTCTCGGTGATCGACAGTCTATAGCCGCTCCTGATACAGGGTCAGATCCTGGTTTTCGCTAATAACCGGAATCCGGGATCTGACCCCGACTCATTTATAGGTGGCAACCACGTCGCGCCACAGTGACTCGAACTTGTCCACGAACAACTCGAATGATGCGCGCTCGGTGATCCGGCGTTCATCCTCGATCGTGGCGCGGGTCGCCCACACCGCGGCATTCTGATCACGCCAGGAGGTTGCCTCCGCCCTGCCGTAGACAAAGCCGGAACGCACATCGACCAGTTGTGCCGAGGTCTTCACGGTGACACGCGCGCTTCTGTTCGGCGGGAAGCCCGGCTTGATGACCGCCAGCGGGTCGTACATGGCCTGGTCGACACTGAAACGGGTGTCCAGCGTATACAGCAACAGCAGGTCGGCATTAAGCCCCTCGGCCACCGGGCGCAGCTCATCGACCGTGTTCAGCGACGGCGGGAGCCGTTCCGGGGGCAGGCTGTCCACCCCGGCGACCTGCGGCAACTGCTGCAGGCGCTGGATTTCCCGTTCGGCTTCGATATTGCGGACGGTCATTACGCAGAAGCGGCCTGTACCGTAACAGGCGGGATTGGTCGTGCCATAGCCCGCTGCCTGCACCCGCACCAGCGCAATCCGCGCAGGAAACGCCGCGCCCGGCTGGCGTCTCTCCGCCGCACCGCCCGTGCCGGAGGCCGTCAGGTCGGACAAAGACGCCCCGGCACCCGGCGTCTGATAGGTGGCGCAGCCGGACAGGGACAGGAACAGCAACAGCAGGGAAAGTCGATAAAACATGGCAGGATTCACGATGTTGGAAAGGGAGCCAGAGTATAGGTCGCAATGGTGGAGAAATGAAAACAGAATCAATAGGGTCAGACTCGATTGTTTCGATCCAATATTGACACATCAGTGGCGTCAGCCTTTACTATTGACCGAGCTTACCCATCCTTATCAATAAACGTATCACGGTATCGCCATGCAACTTGACTCACTCAACGCGCGTTTTGCCATCGACAATCACCTGGTATTCGTTACCGGCCAGGGCGGGTTGACCAATGCCGTCATCAGCAATGACCTGGCCAGGGCAACGGTTTCGCTGTATGCGGGACAGGTATTGTCCTGGCAGCCGAAGGCAATGCAGCACGATGTGCTGTTTCTGAGTGACCGGGCATATTACCAGGCCGGCAAGGCCATCAAGGGTGGCGTGCCCGTCTGCTGGCCATGGTTCGGCCCGGACCCACAGGGCAAGGGCCGGCCAGCGCACGGCTTTGCGCGCACCTCGGCGTGGAAGGTTCTGGATACGGCGGCGCTGGAAAATGGCGCCACGCAACTGGTACTGGGCCTGACGCTGAATGACCAGACGCGTTCGCTGTGGGAGGGGGATATCGAGGCGCAGCTCGAGATCACGGTGGGCAACACGCTCAGGCTGGCATTGACCACGCACAATCGCGGCAATGAGCCCATCGAGCTTGGCCAGGCCCTGCACACCTATTTCGCGGTAGGCGATATCGCCAAAACCATGGTGAGCGGCCTGGAAGACAGGACCTATATCGACAAGGTCGACAACAGCAGGCAAAAAGTCCAGATGGGCGCGGTGACGGTCAGCGGTGAAGTCGACCGGATCTACACCGGCGTGGACCGCGAGTTACAGATTCACGACGCCGCACACAACCGGGTGATACACATCCAGGCCGGGGGCAGCGCAAGTGCGGTCGTGTGGAATCCGTGGCAGGCCATCGCCGCCAGCATGGCCGACCTGGGCGATGAGGACTACCGCCACATGCTGTGCGTGGAGACTACCAATGCCGGACCGGACGTGGTAAAGCTGGCAGCCGGCGCAAAGCATACGCTTAGTGCTGAATATACAGCCGCCGCCATATAGCGGAAAATCAAAGCGCATCAGGGGTCGGTAATCAACCCTGATCAGGATATCCGGGCCACCTGCCATGAAAAGTCATTACTGAATCAGCCATGCAAAAAACAGACAACATGCCAATCTGGGTCTATCTCGCCTTCTCGAGCATCTCGACGAGGAAGGGGGCGTTATTGCTGATCCTGGCCTGCGCGGTGTTTACCCTCTACTGCATCCCCTGGCCCCTGTTTTTCGCGCGCCCGGCCTGGCTTCTAAACCTGTTTCTGATCGAGGACTGGAGCTGGTTTGCAATGATGGTTCCGATCACCTTGTGGTACTGGATCAGCTTAAGGTGGATCGACAATCACCATGTGTGGGCCGACACCGGGAAGAATAACAACTAGCCCGAAGATGGGGGTCGGAGGGCATGCAACCCCCCGCCCCCTGTAGTTACTTCTATGGAGCCTGTCCCCGTGATGCGTGCTGCTGTTACCCGTTCCAGCGAGACAGCTTCCGGTGCTACACGGCGGGAATGACGCCGCCTAGATACCGCCGATGAGCTGCGCGTTCAGCTGGTGCTGCTTGACGAGTTTCAGAATATGCGACGAGCTGGTTTGTGCCGGGTTGTAGCCGACGACCAGCAGGTGCTGACGTTCATCGTTAAAGTGCGCGCGTTCGACACCTGCCGATTTTAACAGGGTGTGCTCGACCCGCCGCCTGTTCTGCTCATCCAACTGTTCGTCGACGTGTACAACGATGTCAATCTTGGTAGTAATGATGTTCGGTTGTGCGTTGTTCATCCGGCTCTCCTTGTTAGGTCAACAACGCTGTGAATATTTGCAACTGCTATGCCAACTTTAAATATGGCTCGATAACAATGGATTACCGCCGCTGGAGACAGCGGCGACTGCGACGGTTGTTACCGGCAGGCGACGCTTGCGACGGGTATATTGTTAACCTCAGGAATATACTATTGTTAAGCTGTCGCCCGAGTGCGACGAACTGTGCGCCGGAGAGACCAGCATGACATCCGCAACCGATATGGCCGCCACCGCGGACCGCGAGCTGGTATTGACACGTATCATCGCTGCGCCGCGGGCCAGGCTGTTCAGGGCATGGACGGAACCCGGTCTGCTGAAGCAGTGGTTTGCGCCGTTGCCCTGGACCACGCCGCATGCCGAACTCGACGTCCGCCCCGGTGGTGCCAGCCTGGTTGTCATGCGTGACCCTGACGGTAACGAAATACCGAACCGCGGCGTTTACCTGGAGGTCATCGAGAATGAGCGGATCGTGTTTACCGATGCCTACACGAAGGCCTGGGAACCCTCGGAAAAGCCGTTCATGACGGTGATCCTGAGCTTCGGGGACGAGAACGGCAAAACCCGGTACACGGCCCGGGTTCGTCACTGGACAGTCGCCGACCGCGAGGCACACGAGCAGATGGGCTTTCACCAGGGCTGGGGACTGTGCGCAGACCAGCTGGCGGCGCTCGTCGAGAAGCCATGATGGCCCGGCAGGCTATACTGGCGCCATGACGAAACTGCTTGCCATCAATGGTTCCTACCGCGAAAACGGCGCCATCGACCAGGCGGTCGCGGCAGCCGTGGAGGCGGCGACGGCGGCCGGGGCCACGGTCGAGGTCGTCACGCTGCGCGATTTTCCCATCGAGTTCTGTCTCAACTGCCGGCACTGCACCCAGCAGCCGGGTGACGCACCCGGCGAATGCGTGCACCAGGACCGCATGCACGAACTGGTGGCCAGGATCGAGGCGGCCGACGGCTTTATCCTCGCCTCCCCCACCAACTTCTATGCGGTCACCGCCATCTTCAAGCGCTTCATGGAACGGCTGGTGGTCTATGCCTGGTGGCCATGGGGCGCGCATGCGCCGAAATTCCGCAAATCACCGCTCGACAAGAAGGCCATCCTGATCGCGTCCAGCGCCGCGCCCGGCCCGATGGGACGGCTGTTCTACACGACCCTCAAGCAACTGCGGCAGACGGCCAGGACCATCGGCGCCAAACCGGTCGGCTCGGCCTTCATCGGGCTGATGTCGCAGCAGGAACACCCTGTCCTGCCGGACAAGACCCGCCGGCAGGTGCAGGATCTGGTTAGCAAGCTGCTGCACTAGCATAGTGCCTGAATAGCGCATTGATTCGCTGCGGCTCGCGGGCGCACTGTACCCGAGCCACCCCCCCTTCCCGACCCGTGACTCGAATTGCAGATTTTCGCAAACAGTGCTCGTATACCTTTCCGCATCCCGGTGGATAAATTAAGGTAGACACCTCTTATCACTCCTGAACACAAAGGTCATGCCCCGACTGCTCGCCATCAACGGTTGTTACCGGGAAAACAGCGTCATTGAACAAGCCGTCGCGCTGGCGATGCAGACGAC
>DATKZN010000172.1:0-12258 GCA_035527955.1 Gammaproteobacteria bacterium | reverse complement strand
GATCTCTGCGTCTCTGCGCGAGGGCTTGTTACGCACAGACCCTACCCGTCGTGTCGCCCGGATTCGCCCTGTTCCTTGCGCACGTCGAGCGCCAGTCGCAGCAGCTTGCGCGTGCGGGTTTCCACGTCGGTGACGAGGTTGTCGCGGAAGGTCAGGCTGGTCGGGGCGGGCCGCAGCTCGCCACGCGTCTCCAGCGTGCGGATCACGGCATGGCCCAGCGCGTCGAAGATCAGCCCGTAGGCGACGGCATGCATCAGGCCGCCGGCCAGCGTACCCACGCCCGGGAACGCCTTCGCCGCATTGCCGGCCACGGCCAGCAGCAGCGGCAGGGCCGTGCGCACCTGTTTCTGCGACAGGTCCAGCAGCTTGTTCAGCTCGATCTCGCGCACCGGCACCTCGTACAGCTCGCACAGTGCCCTGACCATGCGCGTGCCCAGGTAGCCCTGGATCAGGATGTCGGTGCCGGGGCTGATCGCCGCCATGCCACCGGCCACGGCGCGCCGGGTATAGGTCTTCACCAGGGAAGAGGACTCCCTGACCCGGTATTCCGCCTTCGCCTGGTCCAGCTTGCGCGCGGTCAGTTCGAACACGGCGGTATCGCGCAGGCGTTCCAGCAGCAGCATGTTGCGATCCAGCGCGGACTGCACGGCCGCGCGCAACTCGTCGATCTGCGGTGGCAGGACCTGCTCCTCCTCGTGCTCGCTGCCGTCCGCACCGACCCTGACGACCTTGCGCGTCGGGTGGGTGGCGATGCCGACAATGCTCACCTCCGGGTTGCCGGCGAAACGCGCGGCCAGGTGCTGCCGAATCAGCTTCCGGTCCTCCCGTGAATAGCGGTCCAGCTTGTTGAAGGCCACGATCAGTGGCTTTTTCAGCGCCAGCAGCGGCTGCAGGGCCATGAATTCACCGCGGGTCAGGTCGCCGTCGCAGACGAAGATCACGGCATGCGCACGTTGCGCCTCGTCCATGACCAGCGGGTCGTACTCGCCGTCCATCTGGTTGAGGCCCGGCACATCGATCAGCATCACCTCGTCGCCGGATTCGCGCCGCCAGCGGTAGTGCTGGACGGTGGTCGTGGTGCCGCCGATCACGTCGGTCGCCACGCTGGCACCCGGCAGCAGCGCGTTGATCAGCGAACTCTTGCCACTGCTGATCTCGCCGAACAGCGCAAGGTGGACGACCTCCAGCTCGCGGCGCCGTGCCAGTTCCTCCAGCTCGCGGCGGGCGGATTCGACGTCGATACCCGCGGCACGGGCGGCCTCCAGGTGCGCCTGCAGTTCGGCCTCCGTCAGTGGCGGGGCCGCCTTCCCGCCCCGGCCCCGGGCCGGGCGTGCAATACGCCAGACCAGCCACAGGCCGAAGCCCAGCAGCACGCTGGCAAGACCGGCCACCAGCACCACCACCCAGGCCGGCGCGGCCTGCAGCTCATGCCACAGCGACAGGGTGAACTGTGCCGCGCTGAGCAGGATCGCCAGCAGCAGCAGTATCCCGACGAAGACGCCGGCCGCAAGTAACAGTCTGAAGGTGGGGTTTCGGGACATGGTCACTGCAGGTGGTGTGGTCAGTGTCCAAATATACATGAGTTGCCGCCGCCCGCGCCCGCTTTCGCCCCTGCCACGACAGACCATCCAGCATGGATGTACCTGCTGATGCCCCTACCGGATCAACTGATTGATATTCACTCCAGCCATGCAAAGACGTATTCATCCAGGGAACTGCGTCAGCGCCGGAAATTGCAAAGAATGGTAATAGCCACGGAAGCACACGGAACTAAACGGAAAAATTGATTATATTGGGCGCTTCCGGACCACAGATACACTCGCCATGCTCGTCGTTACCCCGGTCAGTTAGTTGATTACAGACGTGTTCATTCCGTGCAGTTCCGTGTGCTTCCGTGGCCATTTATGATGCCTGTCCGGCGTATTGGACAACCCTGGACAGGCAGCAGGCGGCGGCATGCCATACCGCTCCGGCCAATGTGGCAGAATAGCTGCATTGACACAGACGAGGCATGGCGATGACCCCCTTCAGTCTTTCGGCGTTTCTCAAGTTCCTGATCGGGATCTTCCTGCTGCAGGGCGCGACAGCCCTGCTGCTGATGACCGCACAGGACGCCGATCTCAACAAGAGCGGCTGGCTGTTCGGCGCGCTTGGCCTGCTGATCGGCGTGATAGCCGCATTCTGGTTTACCTCGATCGCCGGCCATGCCAGCCAGCATTCCTTTATCAAGGCCAGCGAAAAATACCAGCGTCAGCGCGACAGAATCATGCGCCAGGCCGAAAAGGAGAAAACGAAGGAAATCCGCAACAGTCACCAGCAGTTGCTGCGCGAGACCCGGCGCGTGCAGAGTCGCTCGACGCTGAAACTGGGCGCGGCACTGACGGGCATCGCCGGCCTGGGCGTGTTGCTGCTGTTCACCCAGTTCATGACGCTCGGCCTGCTGGCCGTATCCGCCACCGGCGGCGCCCTGCTCGGCTACGGCATCCGGGCGCGCCAGTACCCGGCACTGGGCCGTCCGAACGAAACCGGCAAACTGCCCGGGAAGCCGGTCGGCGCGGGTCGCGTGTTGCCCGGCGAGCCGGTCGCAAAGGATAACGGGGACGGGTGGGTTTAATAACCCCGTGTCAGTCAGCTACGCGGCAGCGCCAAACAGCCGGATCAAACCGGCCCGTCGATGGGTTTCACAACCGAGGTGACAGATGAGCTTGTTTTCCAGGGGTAAGAACGGAGCAGACGCGAACCCGCCAACGGACGCGGAGGCGGGCCGCCTGGCCGCCGCAGAGGTCGTGGCGGACCAGGTCCTGGATACCCTCGCGGGTGTGCTGCGCAACTACGGCGCGTGTGGCTTTGATATCGAAGCCATGCGGGCCGCCGAGCTGGAGCGCCGTTGCGAGGCCTGGGCGCTGCACATTCTGACCGGTACACCCGCGCCGCTGGGCGAGGACTGGCCGGAACAGGACGAAAAGAAGCCGGAACCGGTCAGCATGGACCAGCGGCGCTGGGCGGACCTGCTGCACTTCTTCCGCCGTCACCGGCGCGACGAACAGTCCGCCGTGCAGAGCAGCGCCGAGGGCATGCGTGGCCTGATCGGCGAGCTGACCAATGGCCTGCGCAACGCCATCAGCGAGGACAGCGCGAAGGATGACCTGGTCACCCGCGAACTCGCCGTGCTAAGCACGGCGATCGAAGGCAACTCCCTGGGCGAGATACGGATCCAGCTGGCGAAAACCGTCGATATCGTGTCCCGTGTGATACAGGAACGCCATGCCCGCTACGAGGCGCAGTTGCAGTCCATGGGCGAGCGCGTGCACAGCCTGCGTGCCGACCTGCTGAGCGTGCGCGAGAAAGCGAACCTGGATGCGCTGACCCGCGTGCACAATCGCGGTGCCTTCGACGAAGTGGTTGCCCGGCAGATCGATTTCTCGTTTCTCTCCGGCCAGACCATGGCCCTGCTGATGCTCGACCTGGATCATTTCAAGCACATCAACGACAGCCACGGACACCCGGCCGGCGACCAGGTGTTGCAGGCCGTGGCGAATGCAATCGTGCGCGTGTTTCCGCGGCGTTCGGATTTCATTGCCCGCTACGGTGGCGAGGAATTCGCCGTGATCCTGGTGGACGTGGAACGCGGTGATCTGGCAGCACTGGGCGAACGCATCCTGGCGGCAATACGCGACCTGAACATCGACTACCGGGATACCAGCATCCGCCTCACCTGCTCGGTCGGGATCGCGGTTTGTACCCGGCAGGATACCGTGGAGACCCTGCTGTGCCGGGCCGACCGGGCGCTGTACCAGGCCAAGCAGACGGGACGCGACAGGGTGGTGGTCGAACCGGGAGCAGCGCCCGGCGCTGCAGACTGCCGGCCCTGACGGGCACGACCGGTCGTTCGACTCACCAACCTGCCGGAGCGCGGTCAGGCCGCACAGTGCTTAACTGTGCAACTCAACATCGCGCCCCCCGGTTCTCCCGCCCCTGCAGGAAGACCGGGGGCTGAGCACCACTGCGCAACGGAAGGCCGGCGGACGGTGTATCGCGCCGGGCCTACTGGCGCTTCATCAGGGTCTCGAGCATGATCTCAATCTTGGCCATGCGCGCCTCGATCATGTCCAGGCGCTCCACCACCTCTGCATGCCGGCCCTGCATGCCCATCTTGCCACGGTGATCGCAACCCGGCTTCATGCCGCCCATGCCTTTGCCATCCGGGCCCATGCCCTTGCCCATCATGCCCATGCCATACTTCGGGCAGGGTCGCTTGCCGGGCATGCCGACGGCGGATGATTCGGCGTCGGCGTCGGTGGCAGCCGATTCCACCGGCGCTTCGACCATTGCGGCGCCGGCGGCCGGGTCTGCGGTCTCCATTTCCGCTGCGGCCTGTTCTGCTGCCGTAGCGGCAGCTGCCGCGGCGGCCGGTGCCGGCATTTCAGTTACTGCCGGCTCTGCGGCTATAGCAGTGCCGATCGCTGCGGCGGCGGCTGCCGGTGCTGCCTCGATGGATGGCTGCTGCACCGGTTCGGCGCCGGCGGCTGTTGCCGGCAAGGCCTCCATTTCCGTCGCGGCCTGTTCAGCTGCCGTTGCGGCGGGTGCCGGTGTTTCCGCTACCACCGGCTCTGCGGCGGCTGCCGGCGTTGCCTCGACCGATGGCTGCTGCACCGCTTCGGCGCCGGCGGCTGTTGCCGGCAAGGCCTCCAGTGCCTGCTGCGTGGCCGCTTCAACGTCGAGGGGTATCACTTCCACTGCCAGCGGTTTTACCGTTACTGCCGGCACTTCAGCCAGGACCGGAGCCGGGCCGGTCAGGGAAAACAGGATCGCGATTGCCAGTGTTGTACGCTTCATAAGGTTCACCTTGAGTTGTCATTAGCAGGCGCAAACCACGCCTCTAGCCGTTTCGATGTGTCGGGCACAGGTAGCATAACGCGCCTGTTTCGCCGGGCGCAATCAGCCACGCAGGCACCTGGCCGGCTTCCTGGCAAAAACAGGGAAAAAAGCCGGTTTAAGAACCTGTCTCATAATCCCCCGCGGCCGCGACCGTGGCGATTTTGGTTCATGGCGAGGCGCGGCGAGTGTGGTGTAGCCAAAGCGACATAAGCGAGCCGCAACAAAGCCAGGGGCCAAAATCGCCTGGTCCCCAAGGGGTTGCGCCCGAAACGCGCGCCTGCTGCGTTACACCGCTTGCCCGTACATCAAGTACTGTGCTGCGCGGTGCGCCTTGCAGGCACGCGTATCGGGTAGCAACGTGGCTCGCGCGGGATTGTGAGATAGGTTTTAGTCACACAAACGTCATATTGATCGTGGCCATGGCCGGTGCATCCGGTCAGGCTGGCTGGCCGCCGCCGTGGCGGCTACAATCGGGCAGCGCAAGTGGCACCCTGTACAAAACCCATCAACGGATGATTTGACATGACAAACGAGTCACTGATCGAAGGCGACAAGGAAGACCTGCCCTCCCCGGCCAATATCGTCATTTTCGGCGCCAGCGGCGACCTGACCAAGCGCAAGCTCATGCCGGCCCTGGCGCGCATGTACCGCACCGGCCTGGTCCACCCGCAAAGTCGCATTATCGGTGTGGCGCGCGACATCGCCGAGCCGGAGTGGATAGAGATGATCCGTACGGCACTGGACAGCTATGCAGCGGGCCTCGATTACAGCACTGAAGAATGGCAGGCGTTTGCGGCACGGCTGTGCCTGATCCCGGGCGACCTCGCCGAGGCCGATACCTACACCCGGCTGGCCGGCGCACTCGATACCGCACAGGGCCGGTGCAATGCCCTGTTCTATCTCGCCATCCCCCCCGAGTGGTACGTGCGTGTCGCCCAGGCACTGGGCCAGGCGCAGCTCGCCAGTGAAGAGACGGGCTACCGGCGCATCGTCATCGAGAAGCCCTTCGGCCTGGACCATGCAACCGCCATCCAGCTCAACAAGGCGCTGCAGGACGTCTTTACCGAAGCACAGATCTACCGCATCGACCACTATCTCGGCAAGGAAAGCGTGCAGAACCTGTTCGTGTTCCGCTTCGGCAACAGCATCCTGGAGCCGCTGTGGAACCGCAACTACATAGACCACGTGCAGATCTCCGTGACCGAGACACTGGGCATCGAATACCGCGCACCCTACTACGAGAAGGCCGGCGCCCTGCGCGATATGATCCAGAGCCACATGATGCAGGTCATGACCCTGGTGGCCATGGAGCCGCCGGGGGAATACACCGCCAAGGCCGTGCGCGACGAAAAGGTGAAGGTGTTGCGTTCCCTGCGTGTCACGCCGCCGGCCGAGGTGGACCGACTGACGGTCGCCGCGCAGTACGGCGCCGGCGAAATCGCCGGAGAACAGGTGCCGGCCTACTGCCGCGAGCCCGGTGTTGCCGCGGACTCGGTGACGGAGACCTTCGCGGCCGTGCGCCTGTACGTGGACAACTGGCGCTGGCAGGGCGTGCCGTTCATCCTGTGGTACGGCAAGCGCCTGAAGAAACGCGCCTCGGAGATCGTAATCCGCTTCCGGCAACCGCCGTACAACCTGTTCAATCCCGGCGCCGCGCCGCCGGTGTCCGACGCCCTGGTGTTCCGCCTGCAGCCCGACGAGGGCATGTTCCTGCGCATGAACGCCAAGCTGCCGGGGCTGACCACGCAGATGCGGCGCCTGGTCATGCGCGGCCCCTACGCCTCGGCGACCGAGCCGCTGTTCGAGGCCTATGAAATCCTGCTCAACGACGTCCTGCTCGGCGACGCCACCCTGTTCTCGCGCGCCGACGAGATCGAGGAATCGTGGTTGAAACTTGCGCCGATCCTCGATGCCTGGGGCAGGCGCATTTCCATCGACCGCTACCGCGCCGGCACCTGGGATGTGCGCGGCATGGATGCGATGTTCGAGGGTTGTGTCGGCGGCTGGCACAAGCCGACGTAGGGAAACAGGACGCTGACTCGCTTGAGCCGGTGACAATCACCCGATGACAAAACAGCGCACCCGGCCATGATCGAACACACCACGCCCACCGATACCGCACGACTGCTGAAGCTTGCCACCACGGCCTCCGTCCTCACCGCACTGCTGCTGATCGTAGGCAAGGCGGCAGCCTGGCTGTTGACGGGCTCGATCAGCGTGCTGGCCTCGCTCGTCGACTCGCTCATGGACGCGGCTGCCTCGATCATCAACCTGGTGGCGGTGCGGGTTTCGCTGCAGCCACCGGACGAGGAACACCGCTTCGGCCACGGGAAGGTCGAGCCGCTGGCCGCACTGGCCCAGGCCGCGTTCATCGCGGGTTCCGCGGTCTTCCTCGTATTGCATGCCGTGGACCGCCTGATGCATCCTCGCCCGGTCGAGGACGTGATGGTCGGTATCGTCGTGATGGGCTTTGCCGTCACGGCCACCGCGGCGCTGCTGCTTATCCAGCGACACGTGATCCGTCGCACGCGCTCGACCATCGTGCGCGCCGATTCCCTGCACTATACGACGGACCTGCTGACCAACCTGGGGACCATCGGCGCGCTGGCGCTGACACAGTTCGGATGGCCGGCGCTCGATCCGTTGTTCGGCATCCTGGTGGCGATCTATATCTGTTACGGTGCCTGGCACATCGGGCACGACGCCTTTCACCACCTCATTGACCGCGAACTGCCCGATGAGGTCCGCGCACGCGTGAAACAGCTCGCCAGCGCCGAACCGCTGGTGCGCGGCCTGCACGACCTGCGCACCCGTCAATCGGGCGCCATGGAGATTATCCAGTTACACCTCGAACTCGATGCGGACCTCACGCTGGGCGAGGCCCATGCCGCCACCGACCGCGTCGAACACGCGATCCGCGAGGCCTTCCCGCTGGCGGACGTGATCATTCACCAGGACCCGGCATGATGCCGGCGCCATGCTGAACAGGGACGGTGCTATCCGGGCATTCCGCGCTGACCTGTTGCTTTCAGTTCAGGATGACGCTTGACCTGGCATCGGGGACCTCGACGAGATTGCGGGACACCGGGCACTGCTTCATGCGCGCCACGATAGAGTCGATATCGTCCTGACTTGCCTGCCCGCTGCCAAGGCGGCCGGAAAAATGCACCTGCAGGGTTTCCATGTTCCAGTCCGCGCCGGCGCCGATGACGATGCTGCCCTCGGCGCTGTTCAGCACCAGCCCGCGTTCCGCGCAGTTGACCCGGAAGTACAGATGCTGGCAGGTGAATACCGCATAAACGAAAATATCGAATCCCGGCGTCGTCAGGCCGAGCTCCAGCGGCTGCCACTGGCCCTCCACCTCATGCTCGACGACGAGGCTGGCAATGGCGTTGGCATCCCCCTCGTAGCTGCACTGCATGCGCATGCTGAAAGTGCGTTCACTCAAGTCCATATCCTCCAGAAATAACCGGCTTAATCCAGGAACTACACTATCTCGTCGTTGCACCCGCAATGACAAAACACATGAAACAACCAAAGGCTGACTACCCTATTCAAGGTCCTGGCTCAGGATATTGAGATGAGTCAAATGCCCGCCGATCCGGTTGGCCGGCATGGCGCGCAAATTTCTGCCCCCGTTTCCTGCCCGGGTATGATTGAATAGGGGGCATTTCCAGACACGCAGGACGAAACAGCATCGTGGACATAGTAACCGTTGACACCCAACCCTTTACCGACCAGCGCCCCGGCACCTCCGGCCTGCGCAAGAAGGTCAGGATCTTCCAGACGCCGCACTACCTGGAAAACTTCGTCCAGTCGATCTTCGACACCCAGCCGGCGCTTACGGGCGGCACGCTCGTGCTGGGCGGGGACGGCCGCTATTACAACCGGCAGGCCATCCAGATCATTCTCCGTATGGCGGCCGCCAATGGCGTCACGAAAGTGCTGGTCGGCCAGGGCGGACTGCTCTCCACGCCGGCCGCCTCCTGCGTGATTCGCAAGTATCGCGCCAACGGCGGCATCATCCTCTCGGCCAGCCACAACCCCGGCGGCCCGGACGAGGACTTCGGCATCAAGTTCAACACCGCCAATGGCGGCCCGGCACCGGAGGGCGTCACCGAGGCCATTTTCACGCGCAGCCGCGAGATCACCGGCTACCGCACCCTCACCGCAGAGGACATCGACCTCGACACCCTCGAATGCGTGACACTCGGCAACACCCATGTGGAGATTATCGACCCGGTGGCGGACTACGCCGCGCTGATGGAAGACCTGTTTGACTTCGCGCGCATCCGCGAACTGTTCGGCGCCGGCGCCTTCCGCATGCGCTTCGACGCCATGCACGCCATCACCGGCCCTTATGCCCGGCGCATCCTGGAAGACCTGCTGGGCGCGGCACCCGGCACCGTGATCAACGGCATACCGCAGGAAGACTTCGGCGGCGGCCACCCCGACCCCAACCTGGTGCATGCCCACGAGGTGGTGGAGCTGACCACGGGACCCGACGCCGTCGATTTCGCCGCCGCCTCCGATGGCGATGGCGACCGCAACATGGTCCTGGGACGCAATTTCTTCGTCAACCCCAGCGACAGCCTGGCGGTGATGGCCGCCAATGCGCACCTCATCAAGGGTTATGCGGGCGGTATCAAGGGCGTGGCCCGCTCCATGCCCACCAGCCAGGCCGTCGACCGGGTCGCGAAACAACGGGGCCTGGACTGCTACGAGACACCCACCGGCTGGAAGTTCTTCGGCAACCTGCTGGATGCCGGCCGCATCACGCTCTGCGGCGAAGAGAGTTTCGGCACGGGTTCCGATCACATCCGCGAGAAGGACGGCCTGTGGGCGGTCCTGTTCTGGCTCAACCTGCTGGCGGTGCGGCAGGAATCCGTGGCGGACATCGTGCAGGCGCACTGGCGGGAGTACGGCCGCAACTTCTACACCCGCTACGATTACGAAGGCATCGAGACCGGGGCCGCCAACGGCCTGATGAGTCACCTGCAATCATGCCTGGCCGAGCTGCCGGGCAAGACACTCGACGGCTACACAGTGGAATATGCCGACAACTTCGCCTACACCGACCCGGTGGACGGCAGCGTCGCGGAAAACCAGGGCATCCGCATCGGCTTCACCGACGGCTCGCGCATCGTCTACCGGCTCTCGGGCACCGGCACCGCGGGCGCCACCCTGCGCGTCTACCTCGAAGCGTTCGAGCCCGACCCTGCCAGGCAGGATCAGAAGACCGCCGCGGTGATGCAACCCCTGGTCGCGATCGCCACCGCACTGGCCGAAATCGAGGCCCGCACGGGACGCAGCGAACCCACGGTGATTACCTGAGCAGCACATTGACGGGAAAAGTTTTTTACCAGGGCGTAGGGTGCGTTTTACGCACCGGGAATGGTGCATTGCAGGAGCGGACGTTGTCCGCGATCCTTGCGTTGCAGATCCCTGCACGCCCCATAAAGATCGCGCATGAGATGCGCTTACCCCAATAGTAGGAGTAGGGTGCACTTCGTGCACCGTTGTCGGTGCGTAAAACGCACCCTACATCCCGTCATGTATTTATTTCCGTGTTCTTCCGTGTGATTCCGTGGCCATTATGTTTTTCACGTCTCACGTCTTTACGTTTAGCAGTCGCCGGCGCGTAAAGCGCACCCTACATGTCAAACCGCATTAATCCAGATTTCCGTGTTCTTCCGTGGATTCCGTGGCCATATATCGTCTCACGTCTCACGTTTCACGTTTCACGTTTCATGCCTCACCGGCCAGCCACTCAGGTACCCGTCCCGGCTTCCTCCACGACCACACTGCCCTTCATGGAGGGATGCAAGTCGCAGACATACGCGTACTCACCGGGTTTCTGAAAGATGTAACTGTAGTCCTGACCCGTGTAGAGGGTATTCGAACGCATACCGGTGGCCTTGCCGCTGATGATATGCGGCATACCATCGGCCTGTACCCAGGTCACCCTGGTGCCGGGTTTGACCGTGATGTTTGCCGGCTCGAAACGCATACCATTGATACGCACCGTGACAGTTTCGCCGGCAGGCTCGCTGTCGTTGCCGAGTGCAACCCGGGTGGTTTGCCCGTCAGCTGTCAGGGCCGGAGCCGGGGTGGCGGGGTTACCGGTGCGGGAACCGGCTTGCTGAACAGCCATCGGCCTGTAGTAAGGAGCCGCCATCCTCATGCTGCTGCCGGCCGGAGCAGCCTGGTAGGCGTAGGGCATCATCTGCCGGTAGGCAGCTTGCGGGGCCATCGGGCGGTGCGGATAGATATTCCTCGTCATGCGCTGATCGTTCATGCAGCCCGGCCCGGCAAACACCATGCCAGGTGCACTCATTCCAGTCGTCAGTGCAAGTACGATGCCGGCGTACCGGCAGGTTCCAGAGTGATTTTTCATGATCGTCTCCTTCGAGGTTGGTTGGCGTGGTGATAGCGGCGTTTGGCTGATCCACAATGTCCTTATACATTAACTGTACAATATTGTACAGTTTGCGTATAATTTTTGTACAGTTATACGAAGGACGACAGGAACAATGCCAGTCACACCCGCTTCGGAGCCGGATTTGCACACGATGACCACTCCTTCCGGGTCACGCCCGGTGGTATTTTTCGACGGCGGCTGCCCGCTGTGCCGCCGCGAGATTGCCCACTATCGACGCATGGACAAGGCGGCCCGGCTGCACTGGGTGGATGCAGCCAGCGCAGCCGGCACACTGGCCGAGCATGGACTCGCACTCGAGACCGCCATGGCTGAACTGCACGTACTGGAGAGCACCGGGCAGTGGCAGCGGGGTATCGATGCGTTCCTGGTCATCTGGAACCACCTGCCCGGTTACCGCTGGCTGGCGCACCTGGTGTCGGTCCTTGGCTTGCGCCACCCCCTCGGGTTCGTCTACCGCCACTTCGCGGGCTGGCGCTACCGTCGTCGCTGCGACACGGGCAGCTGTGCGACTGCCAACACCCGGGGCCTGCCCCGCGTGACAAAGGAGAACGCACCATGAAAGTCACGGTTTTCGGAGCGACCGGCTTCGTTGGCAGTTACCTCATCGACGAGCTGCTGGACCAGGGCCATCACCCCGTCGTGCTGGTGCGCCCCGCCAGCGAACATAAGGTTGTTCAGCCAACGCGTTGCACGCTGGTTCAGGGTGACATTGCCGAACCGGAAGCGATAAAAATGGCCATCGACGGTGCAGATGCGGTGATCTACAACATCGGCATACTGCGCGAGGCACCGGCCCGGGGTGTAACCTACGAGGCATTGCATTTCGAGGGTGCAAAACACGCGATGGATGCAGCAGAAGAGGCTGGCGTGCGCCGCTTCATCCTGATGAGCGCCAACGGCGTGAAAATCGACGGCACCGCATATCAGCGCACCAAGTA
>DATKZN010000171.1:0-6145 GCA_035527955.1 Gammaproteobacteria bacterium | reverse complement strand
CCGCAGCGGCATGCCGTGCCGCGTGCACAGCGCCTCGGCAAAGGCATGGCAGCGCAGCAAGGGCGAACTCACGACCTGCTGCCAGAGCGGCCGGCCCGCGACGGCGTCCCACATCTGCTGCCAGCCCCGCTCGCTGAGCGGGTCATCACGCTGCCCGCGATAACGATTGCCACCGACCGGCTCACCGTGGCGCAGTAACTCGATCACGGTCTCACGCACCGCCGGCTCAGGCATACCAGCTACCGAGCCGCGCCCTGAACCCGTCCCAGTCGAAGGCGGGGCCGGGATCGGTCTTGCGTCCGGGGGCGATATCGCTGTGTCCGGCGATGGCCTGCAGGGACAGGCCGGGATAGGTCCGTACCAGCGCCTCCGTCACCTCGGCCAGGCGTTCGTACTGGACCGGCGCGTAAGGCTCGTCGTCCTGCCCTTCCAGCTCGATGCCGATGGAAAAATCGTTACAGGCATGCCGACCGCCGAAACACGAATCGCCGGCATGCCAGGCACGCTTGTCGAACGGCACATACTGGACCAGCTCGCCATCGCGGCGGATCAACACGTGGCTGGATACCCTGAGGCCGGCGATCTCCCGGAAATAGGGGTGCCCGCCCGGGTCGAGGCAGTTGGTGAACAGGCGGTCGATATCCGCACCGCCATAGCAGCCGGGCGGCAGGCTGATGCCGTGAATGACGATCAGCTCGGGCATGCAACCCGCCGGCCGGTCGTCGCAGTTCGGCGACTCCAGCTGGCGGGCGCCACGCAGGCGGTGTGTGACAGGATCTATTTCCACTGGGCGCAGCCCCTCGTCATTCAGGCACGGGATAATATACCGCGTCTGCTGCCGCGATGAGCCCCCCCTGTACGGCATTGCCCGGGGTTGCGTGACTGTCGGCAGGCAGCGGGGTTTGACCGGCGGGCGGGCTGATCGGCTAGAATAGCCGCCTCTGATTGTTGCAGCCCCGGAGCCGCGGTGAACAAGCTACGTGTCATTCTCTGTATATCCCTGCTACTGGCCGGCAGCGCCCGCGCCGAAACAAGCTATGTCAGCGACAGCCTGGAAATCACCATGCGCAGTGGCAAGGGCAACAGCTTCAGCATTACCCGCATGCTGTCCAGTGGCACGCCCCTGGAGGTGCTGGAGGTCGACAAGGACGCGGGTTACACGCGCGTGCGCACCAAGAGCGGCAAGGAAGGCTGGGTGCTGTCACGCTACCTGATGAAAACCGCGGCGGCGCGCGATCGTCTGGCCAGCGCGGAAAAGAACCTCGCGGAAATGGAACTGGAAAAGCGCAAGCTGGAAACCGCCATGGCGGCGCTGACCGGGGAAAAGAATACGCTGGCGAAAGAACTCGAGGGGTTGAGCGGACAGAATCGCAAGGTCAGCCAGGACCTGGCGGAGATCAAGCGTACTGCGTCCAGCGCGCTGGCCATCGACTCCGAGAACAAGGACCTGAAATCCCGGGTCGTGTCACTGGAACGCGACATGCAGACGCTGCAGCAGGAGAACGAGGGTCTGCGCGACCGCACCGCCCGCGACTGGTTCATGGTCGGCGCCGGCGTGGTCCTGATTGGTATCATCGTCGGCCTGATCATTCCGCGCATCCGCTGGCGCAAGAAATCGAGCTGGGATACGTTCTGAGTGGCAGCGGCTACTCGTCCGTTACACAGCCTTCCGAGGCATTCTTCACCAGCCTGATGTATTTCCGGAGCGTACCGCGCTCCGCCTTGTAGGGCGGCATCTGCCAGGCCGACCGGCGCTGCTCCAGCTCGGCATCACTGGCGCCTACGGACAGCGTCTTGGTCCCGGCGTCGATGGTGATGACATCGCCGTCGCGGACCAGGGCGATCGGCCCGCCTTCCTGGGCCTCGGGCACGATATGACCGATGATGAAGCCGTGTGAACCGCCTGAGAAACGCCCGTCGGTCAGCAGCGCCACGTCATTGCCCAGCCCGGCACCCATGATGGCCGAGGTCGGGGTCAGCATCTCCGGCATGCCCGGACCACCCTTCGGGCCCTCGTAGCGGATCACCACCACATCGCCTTTGACGATGCGCCCCGCTTCCAGCGCCTTGAGCATGTCCTCCTCGGCATCGAACACCTTCGCCGGACCGCTGAAGTACAGGCCTTCCTTGCCGGTGATCTTGGCGACCGAACCGCCGGGCGCCAGGTTGCCCTTGAGTATCTGGATGTGACCGCTGGGCTTGATCGGGTCTGACAGCGCGTGGAACACATCCTGCCCCGCCTTCAGCCCAGGCAGATTGCGCAGGTTTTCCGCAACGGTCATGCCGGTCACGGTCAGGCAGTCACCGTTCAGCAGCCCTTCGTCAAGCAGGTATTTCATCACTGCCGGGGTGCCGCCGACGTTGTGCAGGTCCTCCATCACGTATTTTCCGCTGGGCTTGAGATCGGCCAGGAAGGGAATGCGGTCGCTGACGGCCTGGAAGTCGTCGATGCCGAGCGGCACGTTCACGGCGCGCGCCATGGCGATCAGGTGCAGCACGGCATTGGTCGAGCCACCCGTGGCCATGATGATGACCATGGCATTCTCGAAGGCCTCGCGCGTCATGATGTCGCGCGGCTTGATGTCTTTTTCCAGCAGGTTGAGAACCGCCCTGCCGGCGCTGTAGCACTCGGCCAGCTTGCCCGGATCCACCGCAGGCGTTGAGGAACTGTACGGCAGGGACATGCCCATCGCCTCGATCGCGGACGCCATGGTGTTGGCCGTGTACATGCCGCCACAGGCACCCGCTCCGGGACAGGCGTGGTCGACAATGTTGCGGCGCATGTCCTCGTCGATCTTGCCGGCAATGAACTCGCCGTAGCTCTGGAACGCGGACACGATATCCAGTGTCTGGTTGTGATAATGGCCCGGCTTGATGGTGCCGCCGTAGATCATGAGCGCCGGCCGGTTGAGGCGGCCCATGGCAATCAGGCAACCCGGCATGTTCTTGTCGCAGCCTGGCAGGGAGATGTTCGCGTCGTACCACTGCGCGCTCATGACGGTCTCGATGGAATCCGCGATCAGATCGCGTGACTGCAAGGAGTAACTCATGCCCTCGGTACCCATGGAGATACCGTCGCTGACACCGATGGTGTTAAAGCGCATGCCGACCAGCCCCGCCGCAACCACCCCTTCGCGTACCTTCGCGGCAAGGTCGTTGAGATGCATGTTGCAGGTATTGCCTTCGTACCAGACGCTGGCGATGCCCACCTGCGCCTTGTCCATGTCGGCATCCGTCAGTCCCGTGCCATGCAGCATGGCTTGCGATGCGCCCTGTGACTTGGGTTGTGTGATGCGTGAACTGTAGCGGTTCAGCGACTTGGTCATGCTTTGCTCCGGTTGTATCTGGCGGTAAAAGTGGCGGCGGACTGCTAACTATACAGAGGGACCGGCCGGCCCTGAAACAGGCAGTTGCCTGACCGCCGGACACCTCCGCCATAGCGGCAGCGAACTCGCGTCGGGCATCACAGGCTTCCGGCTGTTATCACAGGTAATGCGAATAGCCGACCAACACGTCAAAACATTGTCACACGAAATGTCATATTTATGTATTAATTCAGTATCCTATATTCATTCAAGCGCTGAAAAAAATCTTGCAACCGGCCAGATGCGGAGGTAGTATATAAGCAGTTGCTTATTTAGCGATGTTCTCAACATCGAGGAGGTGCAACATGTACTTCGACAACCTGAGTCTGCTTTCACTGCTGGTGTTTCTGGTCGCGCTGGGCGCATTCGTGTATTCGTGCCTGTACCGTAACTGCATCACGAACACCCCGGGTTCCGGCAAGGACGACGCGAATGACCGGGACCGGCTGTAGCGCGCGTCTCGTGAATAACGCCCGCATACAGGGTGCAAGCCATGACAGTGCTGCCGCGCGGGACCCGTTCGCGCGCGGCCGCGCGCGGGACGTACAGGCATCACGGGCGTACCGGCAGGCAACCTTGCCGGGCGTTGCGCCGGTTCCGTCACCCGTATTCAGGCAGGCTTTGCGGCCGCTGCAGGGCACCGGACCGGGAGTGCAACCGCGCACCCGCAACTGAAGCACAGGAACCACCACCATGGAAATCCGTCAACTGTACGATGATGCCAGTTCCACATTCAGCTACCTGCTATGGGATGCTGCCAGTCGCGAGGCGGCGCTCATCGACCCGGTCCATGAAATGGCCCGGCGAGATATCCACCTGATATGGCAACTCGGGCTGAAACTCAGGTACACCCTGGAAACCCATGTCCACACCGATCACGTGACCGGCTCTGGCTACCTGAGGCAGGTATTCAATTCCATTGTGGTGGTGCACGAGAACAGCCTCGCCAGGTGCGCCGACGTGCTGGTCAAGGACGGCGACTTCATTCCGCTCGGCAGCGTCAGGCTGAACATCCTTCACACCCCCGGCCATACCAACAGCGATATCTGTTATTCGATTCCGGGCGCGGTATTTACCGGTGACACCTTGCTGATTGATGGCTGCGGACGCACCGACTTCCAGTCCGGCGACGCCGGATTGCTGTATGACTCGATTGTACAACGCCTGTTCACCCTCCCGGACGAAACGGTTGTGTATCCCGGCCACGGCCTGGCAGATCGAATGTCATCCACCATCGGCGAGGAAAAAACCTCCAACGGCCGCATCGGAAACGGCGTGGATCGCGATCGTTTCGTCGCGGTGATGAACAGCCTGAAGCTGGATCCGCCCGAACGCATTCACGAGGCGTTGCCTTCCAATCTCCGTTGCGGGACCTATGCCTGAAGCGGCAACGAACAGGCCAACCGCCAGGCAAATACCTGCACGCTCCCAACCGCCCCAAAAGGAACCCGCTGCGTAGCCAAACCGGGCTGACAGGGGATACAACCGATACAACCGGGGCAACTACCCTGCTCTGCGCGGGGTAGTGGATACGCCACCGGCTTAAGCCGATCGCTTCGGATTATGGCTATAAAGCCGGATCGATCGGCCATGTGACCGATCAACTCCCTCTTCAGGGGAACGCCGGGGAGCGGGAATAGAATGCAGGGTGAACTCTACGCAACGCTGCGCACAGCGCACCCTGCGATCATACGAACATCTGTTACGACACCCTCCGCAAGAAGACGGGATGCATCTAATTTTCCCGTGTCTTTCCGTGGATTCCGTGGTCGTTATTTTTGTAGGGTGCACTCTGTGCACCGCTGCCGGTGCGTAGAACGCACCCTACCTGTTTGGTTCCGTATCCTTGTGTGGGTTTCGTGGCCATTATCCATCACGCATTCCCGTGCACCTGAAGGCCGCCGCCCTGAAGATCGCGCATGCCTCGGCAACTGCTCCTGCGTTGCTCTCGGCTCTGGCATCCTGCTTCGCCCTACCGAGTCCATCCATGGACTCGTACCTCCTCGGTAACTGCTCCATGCGTCGCCTGGAGGCGCCTACTTTTGGTACTCTACCTCCTACATGGCCCAGGCCAGCCTCTCGACCCGGGCTATGCCCGTAAAAACGGTCTCACCTTCTCCATGTAGTCGTGCATCCCTGCAGTCGTGCGCTCCTGCACCAATAGACACATCCTTCATCTTCAATACAGCCTGCATTTGTTATTTCCGCGTCATTCCGTGTGCCTCCGTGGCCATTCAGCATCGCGGCCGGTATTCACATTACACAATTCACGCGACACTCTATCCTGCTCAGAGTGGCCCATCGCCTGAAGGCGATGAGTTTGCAGATCCCCATACACGGGGACTCTAAACATCATGAAAGAAATACGCCAGCGGCTCAGCCTGGCGTTACTGTTCTGCGAAGCACCGGCATTCGCACAATTCTGTATGCCTGACACGGCCCGGCCCTTGCGGCCGGACATGGTCCGTTGCCTTCAAGTCCCCGCCCTCCCGGCCGATCCTTTCGAGGATGTCTCCCTGCACGGGGGAAAATCCCGATCACCCCATTTCCGGACCAGTCAGGGAGTCACACCAGCGCATGAAGGATAAGACCCGGACCCTGATTACGCTGGGTGTAATGGCTGTTCTGGGACTGATGTTCGCACTCGCCTCCATTGCGCTGGCACAGATGCATGCTATCAACACGCGCATGGCGACACTCGTCGAGGTGACCAATGCCAAAACGGCCGCCGCAAACGAGATGCGCGATGCGATCCGGCTGCGCGCCGACAGCCTCAAGAA